>JAUHYM010000023.1 GCA_030426515.1 Actinomycetes bacterium | reverse complement strand
CGTTCCTCGCGCCGGGAGCCGACGTCGTCGAGCATTTCCTCCGCTCCCTGCCGGACGAGATCACCGTCTCGTTCGACCCCAACATCCGCCCCGCGCTGGTGGGAGAGCACCCCGATGCCCTCGCGCGGTTCGAGCGGCTCGCCGCGCGCGCCGACATCCTGAAGCTCAGCGACGAGGATGCCGAATGGCTGTACCCGCAGCGCACGGTCGACGCGCTGCTGCGGGGGCTGCGCGCGGGTCGCACACGCCTGGTCGCGCTCACCGCCGGCGGCGACGGGGCGCACCTCGCTTCCGGCGGCGGCGCGGTGGCGCTCGCCGCGCCCGACGTGGCGGTGCGCGACACGATCGGCGCCGGCGACACGTTCATGGCGGCGCTCGTGGACGCCGTGCTGACGGGCCCCGCCGCGTTCGAAGACCCGCTGGCCCTGGATACCGTAGGACGCACCGCGATCGCCGCCGCCGCCATCACCGTCCAGCGGCACGGCGCCGATCTTCCCACGCGGGCGGACCTGGACCGCGCATCGCGCTGACCGCTGCCCGCCCCGCTTCCCACCGAAAGGCTCCCGCCCTCCATGACCGCCTCTGCGCTCGCCGACAGCATCCTGCACCTCACGGACGATGGGGTCGGGCTCGTCCTCGACGCCCGGGCCGGCCGCCTGCCGGCGATCGCGCACTGGGGGGCAGCGCTCGGGGCCCTCGGCGACGACGATCTCACCACCCTCGCCGACGCGGCGGTGCCCGTCATCGGATCGAACAATCCCGACGCGCCGCCGCGGCTGGCCGTGCTCCCCGAACACCACACCGGCTGGGTGGGGCGCCCCGGGCTCGCGGGCTCCTTCGCCGACGGCCTCGCCGGCTGGTCGCCGCGGTTCACGGTCGAGGCGATCGACGTCGACGGGGCGCCGGCCGGCGCGCTCCACACCTCGGGCCCCGCCGAAGCCGTCTTCCGCGCGGTCGACGAGACGGGCCGGCTGCATCTCGCGCTCACGATCGCGCTGCTGCCCGGGGGGCTCGTGCGCGCCGCGGCGCGCCTGGAGAACCACGCGGGCGAGACCTACCGTCTCGACGACCTGTCGCTGTGCCTGCCGGTCCCCGCCGAGGCCGCCGAGATCCTCGACTTCACCGGTCAGCACAACCTCGAGCGGATGCCGCAGCGCCGGCCGATGACCGACGGGATCCACCTGCGCGAGAACCGGCGCGGACGCACCGGCGCGGACAGCGCGTCGCTGCTGCACGTGGGCGAGCCCGGCTTCGGATTCGCGCGCGGCCGTGTGTGGGCCGTGCACACCGCGTGGAGCGGCAACCACCGCCACTACGCCGAGCGGGTCTTCACCGGCGAGCAGGTGATCGGCGGGGGAGAGGTGCTGCTGCCCGGCGAGATCACGCTGGCGCCCGGCGACGCCTACACGTCACCCTGGGTCTACGCCGCGCACGGCGACGGCCTCGACGACGTGGCCCGCCGCTTCCACCGCCTGGTGCGCTCGTGGGAGTCGGCGCCGGGGCCCGAGCGCCCGGTCACCCTCAACGTGTGGGAGGCCGTGTACTTCCGCCACGACGCCGACGAGCTGATCGCGCTCGCCGAGAAGGCGTCTGCCCTCGGCGTGGAGCGGTTCGTGCTCGACGACGGGTGGTTCGGCGCGCGCCGCGACGACCGGGCGGGCCTGGGCGACTGGGTCGTCTCGCCCGAGGTGTGGCCCGACGGGCTGCATCCGCTGGTCGACCGGGTGCGCGATCTCGGCATGCAGTTCGGGCTGTGGTTCGAGCCCGAGATGGTCAACCTCGACAGCGACGTGGCCCGCGCGCATCCGGAGTGGATCATGGCCGCGCGCGACGAGCTGCCCGTCGAGTCCCGCTATCAGCATGTGCTGAACCTCGCGGTGCCGGGAGCGTACGACCACGTGAAGGGCCAGCTGTCGGCGATCCTCGACGAGTACGCGATCTCGTACATCAAGTGGGATCACAACCGCGACCTCATCGACGCCGGGGACCGCACCCGCGGCGGCCGGCCGGTGGTCTCGGCGCAGACCCGGGCGTTCTACCGACTGCTGCGCGAGCTGCGCGAGGCGCACCCGGGGCTCGAGATCGAGTCGTGCTCGTCCGGCGGCGGCCGTGTCGACCTCGCCGTCGCCGCGCTCACCGACCGCGTCTGGGTGTCGGACAACAGCGACCCCCACGACCGCCAGACCATGGCGCGGTGGACCGCGCAGCTGCTGCCGCCCGAGTACCTCGGCGCGCACATCGCCGCTCCCGTCTCGCACACCACGGGGCGCACGATGCCGCTGTCGTTCCGCGCCGGAACGGCGGTGTTCGGCCACTTCGGCATCGAGTGGGACCTCGGGCAGGCGTCGCCCGCAGACCTGCAGGCGATCGAGGAGTGGATCGCGCTGTACAAGGCCAGCCGCGGGATGCTGCTGGGCGGCGACATCGTGCGGATCGACACCCCGGACCCCGAGGTGGTCGCGCACGGCGTCGTCGCCCCGGACCGCTCGGCGGCGCTGTTCTCGGTCGCCGTCCTCGACTCGGTGCATCCCGACCCCGCCACGCGACTGCGGCTGCGGGGGCTCGAGGCGAGCGCCCGCTACGCGGTCGAGCCGCTCGTGATCGGCCAGGTGCCCTCGGGCCTCCTCCCGCCGGCGTGGTGGGGCGAGGCCAGCGACGCCGCGACGCACCTCCGGGCGGAGTACGGCGCACACGGTGCCCGCACGGGGGTCACCTGGCCCGGTGCGACCTTCACCGGCGCCAGCCTGCAGGAGACAGGCGTCGCCTCGCCCCGCCTGCACCCCGACAACCTGGTGCTCTACCGGCTGCGCCGCGTGGACTGACCGGCGAGGCTCGGCGCCGGGGCATGGGGATGCGCGCGGCGACATAGGGTGGAGGATGCCGCGCGGGGCGGCGCGGAAGGGGCGGCACCATCGACACCACGCTGCCGTCGGCATCCGCGACCGATGCCCTCCACGCCGAGCGGCTGGGGCTGCGCGCTGCGCGGCCGGGCATCCGCAGCATCGCCTTCGCGATCGACCTGACGCTCTGGCTCGCCCTCCTCGCACCCGCGGTGCTCGGCATGGTGCGTCTGGGCGCGGGCACCGCCGACGTCCTCGCGGTCGTGCTCGTGGTGTCGGGCGTGGCCGCGGCCACCGTCTTCGGAGTGGTCCAGCTGCTCACCCACGGTCTGCGCGGGGTGACCGCCGGCAAGGCGATGACGCGCCTGCGCTCGGTGCGCCTCGACGACCTGGGCCGGCCGGGCTTCTGGAGGATCGTGCTGCGTGCCCTCGTCCTGTGGGCGAGCGTCGTGACCGTGGTGGGGCCGGCGGTGCTGTTCGCGTCGGGGCTGTGGGATCCGCGGCGACGCAGCTGGCTCGACCTCGTCGCGGGATGCTGGCTGCTCGACACCCGCTCGGGCCTCGACCCGCGCGACCCGAAGGCGCTGCGGCACGCGCGGCGCAGCCTGAGGGCACGGCCCGACGACCTCGACGAGAGGCTGCCGCGCCTGGCGACCGGCGCCGACGGCACGCTGCGTGTTCCGGATGCCCGCTCGCGGGCAGGTGTCGTCGGCGGCGGCACCGGCGCGCGCTGGGACGAGGATGCTGCCGCCGAGTCCGCGCGGACGCCCGCGGCGCCGACCCCCGAGGCCTCCGCGCGGGGCAGCGAGGTGCCGGCGCTGGTCACACAGGTGCCGGGCGCGCTCGCGGTGGCGCCCGACGGGGACGCCCCGCTCGCCGCGGCGCCCGAGACGGACGCCCCACGCGCCCTGGCGCCCGGACCGCGCCGCGCGTCGTTCACCGCACCGCCGGCTCCGACGGACGACGACGAGTACCCGCCCGCTGCGCCGCCGGCGACCGACACGATCGCGGTGCTGCCGGATGCCGCATCCCCCCGACGCCGGGCGGCGTGGACGCTGCGCCTCGACGACGGACAGGTGCTGCGGGTCCCGCGCGCCGGGCTGCTCGGCCGTCAGCCCGCGCCGGCGGACGGCGAAGAGGTCGACGCGGTCGTCGCTCTCGACGACCCGGAGCGCCGCATGTCGAAGACGCACCTCGGGTTCGGCGCCGATGACGACGGCGTGTGGGTGATCGACCGCGGCAGCAGCAACGGCACCGATATCGTCCGCGCCGACGGAGAGGTCACCGCCGCCGTCGCGGGCGAGACCGTGCGCGTCGCCCCGGGCGACACCGTGCGCGTCGGTGGACGCTCATTCACGGTCGCCCGGCGAGGAGAGGCATGACCGGCGCGCAGCCCGGGCGCGGCAGGGCGAGAGGTGACGCATGAAGCTGAAGGTCCGGCTGACCCGCGACGGAGACTCCGCGGTGGACGTCGTCGTCACCGCCGACGCGACCGCAACGGTCGCCGACGTCGCGCGCGGGCTCCTCGAGCGCGACCCGCACCCCGCGCCCACCGCGCCCGCGCGGCCCACGCTGCGGGTGGCGCCCCCGCACGGGGCGCCGGCGGTGCTCGACCCGGACACCCCGATCGCCGAGGCCCCCGTGGGCTCCGGCTTCGACGTCGCCGTGGTCGAAGCATCTCGCCACGGCGACGCGCCCACCGCGGCACTGATGCACGTGCTCACCGGCCCCGAGTCGGGCACCAGCATCCCGGTGCCGGCGGGCACCAGCATCCTCGGCCGCGGTGACGACGCCGCGGTGCGCCTGACCGACCCGCTCGTCTCCAAGCGCCACGCCCGACTCGACGTCGACCAGGGCATCGACCTGGTCGACCTCAACAGCGCGAACGGGCTGCTCGTCGACGGCGGACTCGTTCCGCGCCTGCACGTGCTGCCCGGCCAGGTCGTCACGATCGGGGCGACGGACGTCAGCTTCCAGCTGGTGCCGCGGGACCTGCCCGACACGGGCGAGCGTCTGCTCGAGCGCGGCGGGTCGCTGATGTTCAACCGATCCCCGCGGGTCGAGGTGCGCTACCCGGGCACCGAGCACCGGCATCCGATCATCCCGCAGGAGGCGGACCCGCGGATCTTCCCGTGGCCGATGATCATGGCCCCGGTGCTGCTGGGCCTGGGGATGTATGCGCTCACCCAGCGGGTGACGGCGCTGCTGATCGCGGCGATGGCGCCCATGATGATGCTCGGCAACTTCATCGGGCAGCGCACCCAGCAGTCGCGCAAGCTGCGCCTCGAGATCGAGACGTTCGAGGCGCAGCTCGACGAGCTCGAGGACACGCTCGATCAGGATGTCGTCACCGAACGCGAGCGGCGCCGCGCCGAGGCGCCCGCGACCGCGACGGTGTACGAGGACGCGATGACCCTCGGACCGCTGCTGTGGACGCGCCGGCCCGAGCACTGGAACTTCCTCGGGCTGCGGCTGGGCGTCGGGAACGCGGCCAGCCGCAGCACGGTGGCCGAGCCCACCGATCAGCGCGGCATCGCCGAGTACGCGATGCAGGTGCGGCGTCTGCGTGAGCGGTACGCGCAGATCGAGGGGGTGCCGCTCATCGAGCTGCTGCCCTCCGCGGGGGCGATCGGCGTGACCGGCGGCCGGCAGGACGCCGCCGATGTGGTCCGGGCGCTGGGCGTGCAGCTGTTCGGGCTGCACGCGCCCAACGAGGTCGTGACCGCCGCGATCATCGACCCCGGCTGGACGGCGGAGCTCGAGTGGATGAAGTGGCTGCCGCACGCCACCAGCCCGCGCTCGCCCTTCGCCGAGGGGGCGCTCGCCGACAGCCAGGCCACCGGCGCCGCCCTCCTCAACAGCCTCGAGGAGCTGATCCTGCAGCGATCCTCGGCCACCAGCGCGCGCCGCGGCCCGCTCGCCGAGAGCGACGCGTCGATGTCGCTCGGGGCGCGCGTGGGCGAGAGCGCCGTGGCGGATGCCGTGATGAAGACGGATGTCGGACTCATCCTGTTCGTCACCGCCGACGCGCCGGTCGATCGGCCGCGCCTGACCCAGATCATCGAGCGCGGACCCGAGGTCGGCGTGTACACGATCTTCGTCGCCCCCACCGTCGAATCGCTGCCGGCGGCCTGCCGCACCTTCGTCGACGTGTCGGGCGGTCTCGACGACGCGGTGGTCGGCTGGGTGCGCTCGGGGGCCCGCACCGGCGGTGTCGCCGTCGAGGGCGTCTCGCGCGCCTACGCCGAGGTGTTCGCCAAGCGGCTCGCGCCGGTGGTCGACGCGAGCGCCGTGGATGCCGACAGCTCGGACCTGCCCACGGGCGTCTCGCTGCTGCGGCTGGTGGGCGCCGACCTCGCCGCCGACCCGCGCGCCGCGATCGAGCGGTGGCAGCAGAACGCGTCGATCCTGGATCGCTCCGGCGGCGCGGTGCGGTCCCGCCGCCCGGGGTCGCTCAAGGCGTTCGTCGGGCAGGGGAGCCCCGATGCGATGGCGCTGGATCTGCGCGCCCAGGGGCCGCACGCGCTCGTGGGCGGCACGACGGGCTCGGGCAAGAGCGAGTTCCTGCAGGCGTGGGTGCTGGCGATGGCCGCGCAGTACAGCCCCGACCGGGTGACGTTCCTGTTCGTGGACTACAAGGGCGGCTCGGCGTTCGCGGACTGCGTCGACCTGCCGCACTGCGTCGGCCTGGTCACCGACCTCAGCCCCCACCTCGTGCGCCGGGCGCTGACCAGCCTGCGCGCCGAGCTGCACCACCGGGAGCGGCTGTTCCAGCGCAAGAAGGCCAAGGACCTGCTCGAGCTCGAGCGGAGGCAGGACCCCGAGACCCCGCCCGCCCTGGTGCTCGTGATCGACGAGTTCGCCGCGCTCGCGGGTGAGGTCCCCGAGTTCGTCGACGGGGTCGTCGACATCGCCCAGCGGGGCCGGTCGCTCGGCATCCACCTGATCATGGCGACGCAGCGACCCGCCGGCGTCATCAAGGACAACCTGCGCGCGAACACCAACCTGCGCATCGCGCTGCGCATGGCCGACGAATCGGACTCGCAGGACGTCGTCGGCGATGCGGTCGCGGCGGGCTTCGACCCCTCGGTGCCCGGGCGCGGCATCGCGAAGGTCGGGCCAGGGCGGCTCGTGCCGTTCCAGTCCGCCTACGCGGGCGGCTGGACCGACGAGGTCCCCGAGCAGGCCCGCGTCGACATCGCCGAGCTACGGTTCGGCGCGCTCGCGGTGTGGGAGGCGCCGGACGCGCAGGACGACGGTCAGGACGACGACGACCAGCGGCCGAACGACCAGAAGCGCCTGGTCGGCACGCTGGTGGCCGCTGCCGCGGACGCCGGCATCCCGCGCCCCCGGCGCCCGTGGCTGGACGACCTGGGAGCGACGATCGACCTGCGCGACCTGGTGCTGCCCGGCGACGGGCGCATTCCGCTCGGCGTCGCCGACATCCCGGAACGGCAGCGGCAGGAGCCGGTCCACTTCACCCCCGACACGGACGGACACCTCCTCGTCTACGGCACCGGCGGCGCGGGCAAGTCGGCGGCGCTGCGCACCATCGCGATCGCCGCGGGCGCGCGGCCGGATGCCGGCAGAGCCGCCGTGTACGCGGTCGACTTCGGCACCGGCGCGCTGCGCTCGCTCGAACAGCTGCCGCACGTCGGGTCGGTCGTCGCCGGCGACGACGTCGAGCGCCTGCAGCGCCTGCTGCGCACCCTGCGGGGGATGCTGGATGAGCGCGCCCGCCGCTACTCGGCGGTGAACGCGTCCAGCCTCAGCGAGTACCGGGAGATCACTGGCGACGCCACCGAGGCGCGCGTGTTCGTGCTGATCGACGGGTTCGGGTCCTTCAAGCAGGACTGGGAGGCGGTGAGCGCCCGCGCCCCGTACTACGCGATCTTCATGCGCCTGCTGGGGGAGGGGCGGCCCCTCGGCATCCATGTGGTGGCCACCGCCGACCGCTACGGCGCCGTGCCCACCGCGGTGTCGGCGAACGTCACCCGTCGCGTGGTGCTGCGGATGGCGGACGAGGCGGCGTACGCGATCCTCGGCGTCCCGAAGGACGTGCTGGGTGACCGCAGCGTGCCGGGGCGCGCGATCGTCGACGGGCTCGAGACCCAGCTCGCCGTGATCGGGGGCACCACGAACGTCGCCGAGCAGAACACGGCCGCCGTCGCCTTCGCCGCAGCGCTGCGCGCGGCGGGAGCGGTCGAGGCGCCGCAGATCGGCGCGCTGCCCACCGAGTACGACGCAGAGAGCCTGCCCGACGAGATCGACGGGATGCCGGTGCTGGGCATCGGCGAGGACACGCTGGGGCCGATCCCGTTCGAGCCGGTCGGCGCGTTCGTGGTCGCGGGGCCGGCGCGGTCGGGGAAGACCACGGCGCTGCGCGCGCTCGTGCGTTCGCTGGAGCGATTCGATCCGTCGATCGAGCTGTTCCACATCGGGGGCCGCCGCGCGGCGCTGCGCGAGGACAGGACCTGGCGGCGGGCGGTGACGACCATCGACGACGTGCGGAGCCTGGCCAAGGAGCTGGCCGAGATCGTCGCCGACGAGACGGTCGCCGCGCGCCTGGCGATCGTCGTCGAGAACGTCACCGAGTTCACCGACACCCCCGCCGAGCGTCCGCTGAAGGAGCTGTTCCAGGCGATCAACCGCAGCGAGCACGTGCTGCTGGCCGACGGCGACGTCACCCAGCTGAGCAGCGGTTTCGGCCTCATCGGCGAGCTGAAGGCCGCCCGCCGGGGCATCGCGCTGCGCCCCGACACCTACGACGGCGACGCGCTGTTCAAGGTGCCGTTCCCCAAGGTGCAGCGCCACGAGTTCCCGCCCGGGCGCGGCCTGTTCGTCGAGGGCGGACGCCACGTCGCGGTGCAGCTTCCCCTGCCTGCGGGGACTCGCGCGTGAGCCGGTCGCGGTCGGTTATCCTGTTCGAGCCGGGTCGGCCGGCGCATGTGACGAGAGGGTGACGATGGCGGACTTCAAGGCGTCGTACGGCGAGATGGATGCAATGGCGGGCAAGCTCGACAGCGGTCGGGAGGAGATCGCGGACGTGCTGTATCGGCTCAAGACCGACGTCGACCGTCTGCTGGGCGATGACTTCAAGACGCAGCACGCGTCGGGCAAGTTCGGCGACGGGTACGCCGAGCTCACGAACGGGCTGGAGAACGCGATCGAGGGCATCAGCGAGATGGGCGAGTCGCTGCGCAAGATGATGCAGGCGATCAAGGACACCGACCAGGCCCTCGCCGGCAGCTGACCCGCTCCCACGTGGTGACACCGTCGTGACCTCCCGGGGCACACGACGTGAACGGAGGTGCACGGTGGCCGCAGACATCGACGTCGATCTCGACGATCTGCGTGTGATGAACGACAGCCTCGGGCTGTTCGTGGCCGAGTTCGAGCAGCTCGCGGAGTCCACGGAGCGCGTGCGCGATGCGGTGGGACGACCCGCCGGCGAAGGACGCCTGCGCGACCGCGTCGGGTCGTTCGAGTCCGGATGGGACGGCAACCGAGAGGTGCTGACCGACGCGCTGCGCAACATCCACGACCACATCACGGCGGTCATCGACGGTCTCGACGAGGCCGACCGCACTCTCGCGAAGGATTCCGGATGACCTGGTTCGACTCGGGCCTGCACTCCCCGCACCGGGGCTATCTGCTGCAGGCTCTCGAAGGCGACGCCGACCAGATACACCGGGCCGGCACGTACTACACGAGTGTCGGCGACCAGATGGAGTCCACGGCCGACGAGCTGCAGAAACTCGCCGACGCCGAGAAGTACCGGGCGCAGAGCCTCGACGAGATCCGCGATTCGGCGCGAGAGGTCATCGGCGATCTGCGCAAGGCATCGGTCCGCTACCGCGACACGGGGCCGGTCCTCGTGACGTACGCGGCCGAACTGCGCACCGCGCAGCAGCACTCGGTCAATCCGCTGGTCGCTCAGATCGAAGACGCCCACGCGCGCTTCCAGGTCGCGCGCGAGGCGAACGAGGATGCTCAGGGCGATTACCGCGGACTGGACCGCGTGATGCCCTGGGAGGACGACCCCACCGCGAGCGAACGCGCGGCCGCCCGCGCCGCTGCGGATGCGGCCGCCGCGCAGGAGGCATCCGCAGCCGCCGATCTGAGCGAGCTGTGGACCTCGTTCGAGAGCGGGTTCTCGACCTGGGAGTCGGCGTATGAGACCGCGGCCGACGGCGTCGGCGATGCCATCGACGCGTCCGACATCGACGACTCCTGGTGGGAGGACCTCCTCGACGGTGTGGCGGCCTTCGCGAGTGTCGTCGGGGTCATCGCGGTGATCGCGGCGATCGTCTTCGGCGCGCCCTTCGCTCTGCTCATCGCCACCGTCGCCGGTGTCGTCGCGCTCGCCGCCCACCTCGCGATGAAGGCGGCCGGGTCCAAACGCGTCTCGTGGGCGACGATCGCGATCGATGCGATCGCGATCGTCCCCTTCCTCGGCGCGTTCGGAAAGGGACTGCGCGCCGGCCAGGGCACCATGGCGTCGCTGCGGACGGCTTCCGGCCTGGGCAGCGCCTCCCGATCGACCGTGCCCGCCGCCCGGAACGCCCTCGTCGGCGACCTTCGCACCATCCGCGGCGCGGGCGGCGCGTACGGCGGGCAGGCGAACCGCGCACTGCGGGCGCCGGCGATCGCCGACGAATTCCTGCGCGGGACGCAGTCCGGCTGGACGCGGCACACGTGGAACGCGATCCGCTCCGGCGGCACCCGCTGGGACGGGCAGGCCCTGACGATCTCGGAGCGCATGGCGACCGCGTGGCCGACGACCGGCGTCCCGCGGATGCGCGCGATGAACTACATGGCCGCCCACGGCGCCCCCGGGCTGCCGACCCAGGTCGGCAACGTCTGGGGGCTCACGGAGGGCGTCTGGTCGAACGGGGCCCGGCTGCTGCCTGGGATGCCCACACCCGACGACCTCCTCGAGGAGCTTCCGGTCGTGGGCGAGCGCCTCGCGCGCTGAAGAGGAGTCCCGTGCCCGCACCACTCGACCTCGCGTTCGACCCCGAGCGCTGGATCCCCGTTCCCGTGTCCTTCGCCGACACGCCCTGGCCGGATGCCGGTGCGTGGGCCGACGCGGTCGCGCGCGCAGCCAGCAGCGGGCAGCCGGCGGAGGACGAGCTTCGTGCCCGCATCGATGAGGCCGCGCGTCTGGTCGCCTCCTTTCCCACCGAGGGCGTCGCCGTGCGCCTGTGGCACTACCCGACGGACGCTCCGCCCACCGGATTCGTCGACGTCTCGCTCGTCGAGCGTCCGCCCGGTGAGGAGGCGCTGCCCGATCTGCTGCCGGACGGGGGCTTCACGGTGTCCGAGCCGGTCGTCGAGCGCATCGAGACCGCGCACCTGGACGACGCTGTCCGCCGACTGAGCCTGAACGCAGCCCTCGCCGACGGCCGAGAAGAGCCAGGGCTGCTCGCCAAGGCCGAGTGGATCGGAGTCGCGGGCGAGATGCTCGTCTACCTGGTCTCCGCCGATCACGACGTGGCGGCACTCCAGTCCCGCCTCGGCGACATCGACCGGGTGTTCGCCGGCATCGACCCCGACGCCCTCCGACGCGAGGAGTCGAGCCGCGATGAGTGACCCCGCACGACTGGCACGCCGTCGCGTCAAAGCGCGTCTCGACACCGAGGGCTATCTCGACGAGCAGGCCGCCGTCGACGACGTGGCGAGGATCGCGGCGTTCGTCGCGGCGCCCGACGCGCACGAGGCGCACGCCGACGAGCGTCGCACGCGCCTCGACGAGGTCGACCCGTCATCGTCGCTCGCGCTGCCGCCGCGCCAGAAGCTCGCCACCACGCGACACGAGGTCCTGCTGCTGGTCGCGATGCTGCTGGGATTCGGTGCGGTCGCGCTGACGCTCCCCGGTGTCAGCACCGGACGCGCCGCGCTGCGGATGGACCCGGGACTGCTGTGGGCCGGCATCCTCGCTCTGTCGTGCCTGGGTCTGTACGTCTTTCTCGAGCCGTACCGTCGCGCGTCGCGCATGTTCTCCCTGCGGACCGCGACGACGGGGATGCTGCTGTTCCTCGCGGTCGCATGGACGGTCCTCGTCGTGCTCTCACTCCTGTCCTGGCGCGAGGTTCCGAGCTCCTCGATCGCCGCGCCGGGGGGAATGGCGCTGCTCGTGCTCTCGATCGCGGGCGCGGTAGCTCTGTGGCTCCGCGGACGTCGCACCGATCGGCTCCTCGCGGCGCAGGCGCAGCGTCGCACGCAGCTCGACGCCCCGACACGGCGACGATTCCTCGAGGCGATGGACCAGTGGTGGCGACGGTTCGGGATAGCGATCACGGATGCGCAGCGTGACGACGCGCAGGCCGCGTTCCGCGCGGCGCTGGGACAGCTGCACTCCGCCGGCGTCATCTCGGCGGCGGCGGAGGCCGACGCGGGGCGAGACCCCGTCGAGGCGCGGTGGCGTGAGGACCGGGCGTGAACGCACTGCGCGATGAGCTCGGCGCTGCGCCGCGTACCCCGTACACACTGCTGTGCCCTCCGGGGTGGCGAAGGGTCGACCCCGAGGACGTGGTCTCCGGTCCCGGAGTGGACGATGCGCTGGCGGCCGTGCAGCGGGCCGGGAACCCCACGCTGTACGTGCAGCTGCGGGCGATGATCTCGCGATACCGCCAGGCGATGCGCGCGACGAAGGTGTTCGACGTCTACCTGCCGCCGGCCCTCGACGATGGCGTTCCGCTGCCCGCGTCCCTGCTCGTGTCTCCGTTCGTGCTGCCGACGGGCATCGGCTGGGACGCCGCGCTGGCCAGACTCGCCGGACCGTCTCGGGTCGACCGTGCCGCGTTCGCGCAGACGCCGATGTGGGTGTGGCGGCGCGCCGAGACCATGACAGACGACTCCGGCACGATCACCGCGAAGGAGAGTGTGTTCCTCGCCCCGGTGCCCGATGAGAGCGTGCACCGTGCGCTGCGGTTCCAGTTCACCGCGCTCGCGCCGCCCACCGACGACGGCGACGAGAAAGCCGAGCAGCTCCTGGCGATCGGCGATCTCATGATGGGCACGATGCGCTGGGTCGAGCGCGTTTGACCGGCCTCCGGCATCCCGCGTATGATTGATCGGGTGTGCGCACTCGCGCGCCCTGAATCGTGCCTTGCGTGCGGTGACGGGGGAGCGGGGTCACACCAGGGACAGACCTGCGAACAGGTCACCCCCACGGCATATCCACCCATACAACGCGAGTCGGACCAGTCTGCCTCGCGGGCGGATCAGACGTGAACCCGGCGACACGAATCGTCACCGGGGCAACCACACGCCGCTGTCACCGTGCAGCAGTACAGAGAAGAGAGAACGTGCCAACCATTCAGCAGTTGGTTCGCAAGGGGCGCTCGCCGAAGGTTTCCAAGACCAAGGCTCCCGCGCTGAAGGCGAACCCGCAGCAGGCCGGGGTCTGCACCCGCGTCTACACCACCACCCCGAAGAAGCCGAACTCGGCGATGCGCAAGGTCGCCCGTGTGAAGCTCCGCAACGGCACCGAGGTCACCGCCTACATCCCCGGCGAGGGCCACAACCTGCAGGAGCACTCGCTCGTGCTCGTCCGCGGTGGTCGTGTGAAGGACCTCCCCGGTGTGCGCTACAAGATCGTCCGCGGTGCCCTGGACACCCAGGCCGTCAAGAACCGTAAGCAGGCTCGCAGCCGCTACGGCGCGAAGAAGGGTTGAGTTAGATGCCTCGCAAGGGACCCGCCCCCAAGCGCCCCGTGGTCAACGACCCGGTCTACGGCGCACCCGTCGTCACCCAGCTGGTGAACAAGATCCTCGTCGACGGCAAGAAGTCGCTCGCCGAGTCGATCGTGTACGGCGCCCTGCAGGGCGTCGAGGCCAAGAACGGCCAGGACGCGGTCGCGACCCTCAAGAAGGCGCTCGACAACGTGCGCCCCACCCTCGAGGTCCGCAGCCGCCGCGTCGGCGGTTCGACCTACCAGGTTCCGGTCGAGGTCAAGCCGCACCGCGCGAACACCCTCGCGCTGCGCTGGCTCGTCGGCTACGCGAAGGGTCGTCGTGAGAAGACGATGACCGAGCGTCTGCAGAACGAGATCCTCGACGCCTCGAACGGCCTCGGTGCCGCGGTCAAGCGCCGCGAAGACACCCACAAGATGGCCGAGTCGAACCGCGCCTTCGCGCACTACCGCTGGTAACAGCCTCGCCGGCCGCGGGCGCCACAAGCGTCTGCGGCCGGCACCCCCGCGACATCCCTCCCCTCACGTAAGGAAGAAACGCCCGTGGCACAAGACGTGCTCACCGACCTCAAGAAGGTCCGCAACATCGGCATCATGGCGCACATCGATGCCGGCAAGACGACGACGACCGAGCGCATCCTGTTCTACACGGGCGTCAACCACAAGATCGGCGAGACCCACGACGGCGCTGCGACCACCGACTGGATGGAGCAGGAGCAGGAGCGTGGCATCACCATCACCTCCGCCGCTGTGACGTGCTTCTGGGAGAACAACCAGATCAACATCATCGACACGCCCGGTCACGTCGACTTCACCGTCGAGGTGGAGCGTTCGCTGCGCGTGCTCGACGGCGCGGTCGCCGTGTTCGACGGCAAGGAGGGCGTGGAGCCCCAGTCCGAGACCGTGTGGCGTCAGGCCGACAAGTACAACGTGCCCCGCATCTGCTTCGTCAACAAGATGGACAAGCTGGGCGCCGACTTCTACTTCACCGTCGACACCATCGTCAACCGTCTGAAGGCCAAGCCCCTCGTGCTGCAGCTGCCGATCGGCGCCGAGAACGACTTCGTCGGCGTGATCGACCTCATCTACAAGCGCGCTCTCGTGTGGCCCGGCGACGCCAAGGGCGACGTGACCATGGGCGCCAAGTACGAGATCCAGGAGATCCCGGCCGACATGGTCGAGAAGGTCGAGCAGTACCGCGAGCAGCTGCTCGAGGCTGTCGCCGAGAGCGACGACGTGCTGCTCGAGAAGTACTTCGCCGGTGAGGAGCTCACCCCCGAGGAGATCAAGGGCGCGATCCGCAAGCTCACCATCGCCGGCGAGGCGTACCCGGTGCTGTGCGGCTCGGCGTTCAAGAACCGCGGTGTGCAGCCGATGCTCGACGCGACCGTCGACTACCTGCCCTCGCCGCTGGACGTCCCCGCGATCGAGGCGCACGACCCGAAGAACGAAGAGACGATCATCGAGCGTCACGCCGACCGCGACGAGCCGTTCGCGGCGCTCGCGTTCAAGGTCGTCACGCACCCGTTCTTCGGTCGCCTTACCTACATCCGCGTGTACTCCGGTCACCTCGACTCGGGCTCCGCCGTCGTCAACTCGACGAAGGGCAAGAAGGAGCGCGTCGGCAAGATCTTCCAGATGCACGCCAACAAGGAGAACCCGGTCGAGTCGGTGACCGCGGGCCACATCTACGCGGTGATCGGCCTCAAGGACACCACCACCGGCGACACCCTGTCGGATGCGGACAACCAGGTCGTCCTCGAGTCGATGACCTTCCCCGAGCCGGTCATCGAGGTCGCCATCGAGCCCAAGACCAAGGCCGACCAGGAGAAGCTCTCGCTGGCCATCCAGAAGCTCGCCGAAGAGGACCCGACGTTCCGCGTCGAGCTCAACGCCGAGACCGGCCAGACGGTCATCAAGGGCATGGGCGAGCTGCACCTCGACATCCTCGTCGACCGCATGAAGCGCGAGTTCAAGGTCGAGGCCAACGTCGGAAAGCCCCAGGTGGCCTACCGCGAGACGCTGCGCAAGACCGTCGAGCGTCACGACTACACGCACAAGAAGCAGACCGGTGGTTCCGGCCAGTTCGCGAAGATCCAGTTCGCCCTCGAGCCCATGGAGGTCGAAGGCGACAAGATCTACGAGTTCGAGAACAAGGTCACCGGTGGCCGCGTTCCGCGCGAGTACATCCCCTCGGTGGACGCGGGCTTCCAGGACGCCATGAACGTCGGCATCCTCGCCGGCTACCCGATGGTCGGCGTGAAGGCCACCCTCGTGGACGGCGCCTCGCACGACGTCGACTCGTCCGAGATGGCGTTCAAGATCGCCGGCTCCATGGGCTTCAAGGAGGCCGCCCGCAAGGCCGGCCCCGTGCTGCTCGAGCCGGTCATGGCCGTCGAGGTGCGTACGCCCGAGGAGTACATGGGCGACGTCATCGGCGACCTGAACTCGCGTCGCGGCCAGATCCAGTCGATGGAGGACGCCGCCGGCGTCAAGGTCGTGCGCGCCCAGGTGCCGCTTTCCGAGATGTTCGGCTACATCGGCGACCTGCGGTCGAAGACCAGCGGCCGCGCCGTCTACTCCATGGAGTTCGACAGCTACGCCGAGGTCCCCAAGGCTGTGGCCGAGGAGATCATCCAGAAGAACAAGGGCGAGTAATCGCCCGGGGATGCCAGGAGTCGGCGTGCGCGTCGGCTCCCGGCATCCACTCAAATTCAATATCGCCTCTCTACTAAACTGAGAACCATCCCCGTAGAGAACCGGTCGCAATCCAGCGCCCGGAGCTTCTACACGACCGTCCTAGGAGGACCCAGTGGCTAAGGCCAAGTTCGAGCGGACCAAGCCGCACGTGAACATCGGAACGATCGGTCACGTCGACCACGGCAAGACGACGCTCACCGCAGCGATCTCGAAGGTGCTCGCTGACAAGTACCCGTCGGATGTCAACGTCGTTCGTGACTTCGGTTCGATCGACTCGGCTCCTGAGGAGCGCCAGCGCGGCATCACGATCAACATCTCGCACGTCGAGTACGAGACCCCGAACCGTCACTACGCTCACGTGGACGCCCCGGGTCACGCCGACTACATCAAGAACATGATCACCGGTGCCGCCCAGATGGACGGCGCGATCCTCGTGGTCGCCGCGACCGACGGCATCATGGCGCAGACCCGCGAGCACGTGCTGCTCGCCAAGCAGGTCGGCGTTCCGACCCTGCTCGTCGCGCTGAACAAGGCCGACATGGTCGACGACGCCGAGCTGCTCGAGCTCAACGAGCTCGAGCTGCGCGAGCTGCTCTCGTCGCAGGGCTTCGACGGCGACAACGCTCCCGTCGTGCAGGTCTCGGGCCTCAAGGCTCTCGAGGGCGACGCTGAGTGGGCCGAGAAGATCGTCGAGCTCATGAACGCCGTCGACGAGTGGATCCCGGACCCGGTCCGCGACAAGGACAAGCCGTTCCTGATGCCCGTCGAGGACGTCTTCACGATCACCGGTCGTGGCACCGTCGTCACCGGTCGCGCCGAGCGCGGCACCCTCGCCATCAACAGCGAGGTCGAGATCGTGGGTCTGCGCCCGACGCAGAAGACCACCGTCACCGGTATCGAGATGTTCCACAAGCAGCTCGACGAGGCATGGGCCGGCGAGAACTGTGGTCTGCTCCTCCGCGGCACCAAGCGTGAGGACGTGGAGCGCGGCCAGGTCGTCGTCAAGCCCGGCTCGGTCACCCCGCACACCAAGTTCGAGGGCACCGCGTACATCCTGTCCAAGGACGAGGGTGGCCGCCACAACCCCTTCTACACGAACTACCGTCCGCAGTTCTACTTCCGCACCACGGACGTCACCGGCGTCATCTCGCTGCCCGAGGGCACCGAGATGGTCATGCCCGGCGACACCACCGACATGTCGGTCGAGCTCATCCAGCCGATCGCCATGGAAGAGGGCCTCGGCTTCGCGATCCGTGAGGGTGGCCGCACCGTCGGCGCCGGCACGGTGACCAAGATCAACGAGTAAGTCTCGTCTCTCACACAGGGGTCGGATCCTTCGGGATCCGGCCCCTGTGGCGTTGGGGCGGGGCCGCGCGCCCGATCTCGGTCCCCAAGTCCCTCCCCCCGCCCGCGAGGGCACACGTTGTTCGCGAGGGAACACACGATGCGCGTCATTCGCGTGTGCCCTCGCGCGTAGCGTGTGCCCTCGCGGCATCCGCTGGCTCGCGACGCGCTCGCGGGGGGACCGGAGCGAGGAGCGGGGGTGTTGCGCGGGGGCGCGGGATGCCAGGCTGGGGGCACGAACCCAACCGAGGAGGATGCTGTGGGCTTCGACGACCTGGTGAACAAGGGCAAGGACCTGTACGCGCAGAACAAGGACGCGATCGACGAGGCGCGCACCTCGGAGCAGGCCGAGGGCATCAGCGACAGCGTGCTCGACAAGGCATCGGATGCCGCGAAGAAGGTGGCGCCGGGCGAGCACCACGGCACCGTCGACGACGTGCGCGGCAACATCGACAAGCACATCGGCAACGAGTAGCGGGCGCGGGGCACACACCGCACGCCAAGCAGGTGACCTGGAATCGTCCAGGAACGTGCGGCAGAGTCGTCGGGTTGCGCGCACCCGAATGCGCGCGGCTCCCACCGACCCCCACGATTGCGCAGTACCCGTATGCCCCGCACCACCTCGACCGTCACCCGCGCCTCGCTCCGCCCCGCGAAGACCGCGAGACCCCCGCGCCGCACTGTCGTCGCCCTCGCGACATCCTTCGCCCTCGCCGCCGTCGTCGCCGGGGGAGCGGTCGCCTTCGCCACCGAGCCCCGCGCGGGCGATGTGCCCGAGGTGACCGCGCTCGCCGAGGGCGCGCTCGAGAACGCCGAAACGCAGCTGGATGCCGCGCACGACGACGTCGACACCGACGACCTGCAGGACCTGATCGTGCAGGTCGAGGGCTTCGAGGAGCTGCCGGCCGGAGCCGCGCAGGACCTCGTGGGCGAGCTCGCCGTGGCGTCGGCGCACGTGTGGGCCGACACGGCTGCCGCAGAAGCAGTGGATGCCGCGCAGCAGCGCCTGGCCGAGCAGACCGCCACGGTGCAGGACGCCTGGGCGGCGACGCTGAAGGAGCAGCGCGCTGAGGCCGAGCGGATCGCCGAGGAGAAGGCGGCCGCCGAGGCCCTGGCCCGGGTGAACACGGTCGACGGCGCCAAGGCCGCCGCGCGCACCATGGCGGCCGAGACCTACGGCTGGGGCGACGGGGAGTTCTCGTGCCTGGACTCGCTGTGGACCAAGGAGTCCGGCTGGAACCACCAGGCGATGAACCCCTCGAGCGGGGCCTACGGGATCCCGCAGTCGCTGCCGGGCAGCAAGATGGCCTCGGTCGGCGCCGACTGGCAGACCAACGCGGCGACGCAGATCGCGTGGGGGCTGGAGTACATCGCCGCCGTGTACGGCTCGCCGTGCGCCGCCTGGGGACACTCGCAGGCCACCGACTGGTACTGATCGGCGCGCCTGGCTGGGCGGGGATGATGCCGCGGCTGTGAGGTGCCTGTGCAGGCGGCATCCGCGACACGCCCGGGTTTGCGACACGCCCGGGCGACCCGTAGACTAGACCAGTTCCACATTCCGGTGGTCACTTGGCGCGCAAGCGCCGCACGGCTCCGGATCACTGCCAGGGCAGTGCATAGGCGGCGCCCCTCATCGCGAGGATCAGCGCAAGGTCCTAGGCCGCGGGCAGCAGAACACGACACACACCCCCACACCCGATCGAGGGCGCGCGCGTGCGCGCGGCGGGGTGACTGACACCAGAACAGAGGTGCAGCAGTGCGTGCCGAGCGATCGACACGTGCGAAGTGCCAGGCGCAGAACCGCGCCACCGAGCGTCCGCTGCCGGCCGGTGACACCCACCGGAACGGTAAGACGCAGAACAGAGAGTGAGCAGACAATGGCGGGACAGAAGATCCGCATTCGCCTGAAGTCGTACGACCACGCGGGCCTCGACTCGTCGGCGCGCAAGATCGTCGACACCGTGATCCGCGCCGGAGCCACGGTCGTTGGCCCCGTGCCGCTTCCGACCGAGAAGAACGTCGTGTGCGTCATCCGGTCGCCCCACAAGTACAAGGACAGCCGCGAGCACTTCGAGATGCGCACCCACAAGCGCCTGATCGACATCGTCGACCCGACGCCCAAGGCCGTCGACTCGCTGATGCGCCTCGACCTGCCGGCCGACGTCAACATCGAGATCAAGCTCTGAGGTTCGACATGGCTGACATCAACACCAAGGTTTCGAAGGGACTGCTGGGCACCAAGCTCGGCATGACCCAGGTCTGGGATGAGAGCGGCAAGCTCGTTCCCGTCACCGTCATCGAGGTTTCGCCGAACGTGGTCACCCAGGTTCGCGGCACCGAGAAGGACGGCTACACCGCGGTTCAGATCGGCTACGGCCAGATCGACCCCCGCAAGGTCAACAAGCCCGCCACCGCCCACTTCGAGGCAGCCGGGGTCACCCCGCGCCGCCACCTCGCCGAGATCCGCACCGCGGACGCCGCCGAGTACTCGCTGGGCCAGGAGCTGACCGTGGACGCCACGTTCGAGGCGGGCCAGCTCGTCGACGTGGTCGGCACCAGCAAGGGCAAGGGCACCGCGGGTGTCATGAAGCGCCACAACTTCAAGGGCGTCTCCGCCTCGCACGGTGCGCACCGCAACCACCGCAAGCCCGGCTCGATCGGTGCTTCGGCGACCCCCAGCCGCGTGTTCAAGGGCCAGCGCATGGCCGGCCGCATGGGCAACGAGCGGGTCACCGTCCTCAACCTCACGGTGCACGCCGTCGACGCCGAGAAGGGTCTGCTGCTCGTCAAGGGCGCCGTCCCCGGTGCGCGCGGCCGCATCGTCTACATCCGCAACGCAGTGAAGGGGGCCTGAGCACATGGCTGACTCGACTCTCGCTCTCGACGTGCGCGGCACCGACGGCACCAAGGCCGGCTCTGTCGAGCTGCCCGCCGCGGTCTTCGACGTCAAGACCAACATTCCGCTGATCCACCAGGTCGTCGTCGCCCAGCGCGCCGCCGCCCGCCAGGGAACCCACTCGACCAAGCGTCGCGGTGAGGTCTCGGGTGCCGGCCGCAAGCCCTTCAAGCAGAAGGGCACGGGTAACGCCCGACAGGGTTCGATCCGCGCTCCGCACATGACCGGCGGTGGCATCGTCCACGGTCCGAAGCCGCGCGACTACGCGCAGCGCACCCCCAAGAAGATGGTCGCTGCGGCCCTTCTCGGCGCGCTGAGCGATCGTGCCCGCGGCGAGCGCCTCCACATCGTGGAGGGCTTCGGCGTCGAGGGTGCGCCCTCGACCAAGACCGCTGCGGCGTACCTGAAGGACGTCGCGCCGTCGAAGAACATCCTGGTCGTCGTCGAGCGCGACGACGAGGTCAGCATCAAGAGCGTGCGCAACCTGTCGTACGTCCACGTGCTGTCCTTCGACCAGCTGAACGCCTACGACGTGCTCGTCTCGGACGACATCGTCTTCACCAAGGGTGCCTACGACGCGTTCGTCGCGTCGAAGGCCGCTGACCAGGAGGTCTCGGCATGAGCGTGAACAAGGACCCGCGCGACATCATCCTCGCCCCGGTCGTTTCGGAGAAGAGCTACGGGCTCATCGACGAGGGCAAGTACACCTTCCTCGTCGACCCGCGTGCCAACAAGACCGAGATCAAGCTCGCCATCGAGAAGATCTTCAGCGTCAAGGTGGACTCGGTGAACACCGCGAACCGTCCGGGCAAGGCCCGTCGCACCCGCTTCGGCACCGGCAAACGCAAGGACACCAAGCGCGCCATCGTGACCCTGAAGTCGGGCACCATCGACATCTTCACGGCCGTCGGCTGACGCCGGAAGCAAAGGACATAGAGATATGGCTATTCGCAAGCACAAGCCCACGACCCCGGGTCGCCGCGGTTCGTCGGTGGCCGACTTCGCCGAGATCACCCGCTCGACCCCCGAGAAGTCGCTGCTGAAGCCGCTGCCCAAGACCGGTGGCCGCAACAACCAGGGTCGCATCACCACCCGCCACATCGGCGGTGGCCACAAGCGCCAGTACCGCGTGATCGACTTCCTGCGCAACGACAAGGACGGCATCAACGCCCGTGTCGCGCACATCGAGTACGACCCCAACCGCACCGCGCGCATCGCGCTCCTGCACTACTTCGACGGCGAGAAGCGCTACATCATCGCGCCGAACAAGCTCAAGCAGGGGGATGTCGTCGAGTCGGGTGCCGGCGCTGACATCAAGCCCGGCAACAACCTGCCGCTGCGCAACATCCCCACCGGTACCGTGATCCACGCGATCGAGCTCCGCCCTGGCGGCGGCGCGAAGATGGCGCGCTCGGCCGGTGCCAGCGTCCGCCTCGTCGCCAAGGACGGCCCCTACGCGCAGCTTCGTCTGCCCTCGGGCGAGATCCGCAACGTCGACGCCCGCTGCCGCGCCACGATCGGCGAGGTCGGCAACGCCGAGCAGTCGAACATCAACTGGGGCAAGGCCGGCCGCAACCGCTGGAAGGGCATCCGCCCGACCGTCCGCGGTGTCGCCATGAACCCGGTCGACCACCCGCACGGTGGTGGTGAGGGCAAGACGTCCGGTGGACGTCACCCCGTTTCGCCTTGGGGCCAGGCCGAGGGTCGCACCCGGCACCCCAACAAGGAGAGCGACAAGTACATCGTCCGCCGTCGCACGGCCGGCAAGAAGCGGAAGTAGGAGTAGAGGAAGATGCCACGCAGTCTCAAGAAGGGGCCCTTCGTCGACGAGCACCTGCTTCGCAAGGTCGCAGGTCAGAACGAGGCGGGCACCAAGAACGTCATCAAGACCTGGTCGCGTCGCTCGATGATCGTCCCGGCCATGCTCGGCCACACGATCGCCGTGCACGACGGTCGCAAGCACATCCCTGTGTTCGTGACCGAGACCATGGTCGGCCACAAGCTGGGCGAGTTCGCGCCCACCCGCACCTTCCGCGGCCACGAGAAGGACGACAAGAAGGGCCGTCGCCGCTGACGCGGGGACGCTGAGAGGAGAGAGAAATGGTGGAGTCCATCGCACGCGTGCGACACATCCGCGTGACCCCTCAGAAGGCTCGTCGTGTCGTCGCGCTCATCAAGGGAAAGCAGGCCGAGGAGGCCCTCGCGATCCTGAAGTTCGCGCAGCAGGGTGCCAGTGAGCCGATCTACAAGCTCGTTGCCTCGGCTATGGCGAACGCCCGCGTGAAGGCCGACGCCGCCGGGGAGTACCTCGACGAGCAGGACCTGTACGTGAAGAACGCCTACGTGGACGAGGGCACGACGCTGAAGCGTTTCCAGCCCCGCGCCCAGGGACGTGCGTTCCAGATCAAGAAGCGCACCAGCCACATCACGGTGGTCCTCGCGACCCCCGAGGTCGAGGAGACCGCTGCGGCTGCCGACACGAAGAAGGCGAGCAAGTAATGGGCCAGAAAGTCAACCCGTACGGCTTCCGCCTGGGAATCACGACCGACCACGTGTCGCGGTGGTTCTCGGACTCGAAGAAGCCCGGTCAGCGCTACGCCGACTACGTCGCCGAGGACATCAAGATCCGTCAGCTGCTCACCAAGCAGCTCGACCGTGCCGGTGTCAGCAACGTCGAGATCGAGCGCACCCGTGACCGCGTCCGCGTCGACATCCACACCGCCCGTCCGGGCATCGTGATCGGTCGCCGTGGCGCCGAGGCCGAGCGCATCCGCGCCGACCTCGAGAAGCTCACCGGCAAGCAGATCCAGCTGAACATCCTCGAGGTGCGCAACCCCGAGGCAGACGCCCAGCTCGTCGCGCAGGGCATCGCCGAGC
>JAUHYM010000022.1 GCA_030426515.1 Actinomycetes bacterium | reverse complement strand
TCATCCCGATCACCGGGTACCTGCTCGCACGCTTCCCGCTGCGCGGCGTCTACTTCACCGCGATGGGCCTGTTCTCGGCCGGCACGCTGATCGCGGCGCTCTCCCCCGGCTTCACCATGCTGCTCGTTGGCCGCATCGTGCAGGCCTCGGGGACGGCGATCATGATGCCGCTGCTGTTCACGACGGTGCTCACCCTCATCCCCGCCGCCCACCGTGGCCGCATGATGGGCGTCATCACCGTGGTCATCGCGGTCGCCCCGGCGATCGGACCGACCGTATCGGGAATCATCCTGTCGGCACTCGACTGGCGCTGGATGTTCTGGATCGTCCTGCCGATCGCGCTCCTCGCGATCGCGCTGGGTGCGGTGTTCGTCCGCAACGTCACCGAGACCCGGCACAGCAGGTTCGACCCGCTGTCGGTCGTGCTCTCGGCGTTCGGGTTCGGCGGTCTCGTGTTCGGCCTCAGCAGCATCGGCGAGTCGGCGTCGGGCCACGCGCCCATGCCGATCTGGATCCCGCTCACCGTGGGCGTCGTCGCCCTCGCCCTGTTCGTGATGCGCCAGCTGCGCCTGCAGAAGACCGACGGAGCGCTGTTGGATCTGCGTACCTTCCAGTCCCGCACGTTCACCCTGTCGTCCGTGCTGGTCGTCGTCGTGTTCGCGGCCCTGTTCGGCACGATCGTCCTCCTGCCGATCTACATGCAGCAGGTGCTCGGCCTCTCGACGCTCGAGACCGGTCTCGTGCTGCTGCCGGGCGGCATCCTGATGGGCGTGCTCGGCCCCGTGGTCGGATCGCTGTTCGACCGGTTCGGCCCGACTCCCCTCGTCATCCCCGGCATGGCCGTCGCCGCTCTCGCGCTGTGGGGCATGACGACCTTCGGCGTCGACACCCCGGTGTGGTGGATCGTCGTCGTGCAGGCGGGACTCAACCTCGGGCTCGGCTTCGTGTTCACCCCGCTGATGACCTCGGCGCTGGGCTCGCTGCCGCCGCACCTGTACCCGCACGGGAGTGCGATCGTCGGCACGATCCAGCAGCTCGCCGGGGCCCTGGGCACCGCGCTGTTCGTCACGATCATGTCGATCGGCACCGCTGCGGGGCTCGCCGTCGGCGCCTCCGAGTCGGCATCGGTCGGCCAGGGCGTGCACTCGGCGTTCGTCGTGGGCGCCTGCATCGCCTCGGTCGCCGTCCTGCTGACGTTCTTCATCCGCCGCCCCGAGCAGACGGACGCGACCGAGCGACCCGCGCTCGCCCACTGAGCCCGGCAGGGTCAGCCCAGCTGGTCTCGCAGCCAGCCGGCACCGTGCGTGGTCGCGCCCAGCGCCTCGACGCGACCACGCAGTGCGCGGTCGCTGGTGACGACCCGGATGTCGGATGCCGACGCCCGACCGGCGACCGCGGCCGCAACCGCATCGACGATCGCGTCGTCACCGGACCCCGCGGCCGCGATCACCTCGACGCCGTCGGCGGCTACCACCCCGCGCGCCTGCCCCTCGACGACCAGCGTCACCGCCGGGAACCACGAAGTGCCCGACTCCCCCAGGGCTGCGGCATCCACCCCGGCCGCACGCCAGCGCGCCACCTCGTCGACGAGCCCGCGCGCGGCACCCGCGCGGTCGCGCCACCACCCGTCGGGGCGAGAGCCGACGACGTTCGCGGCGTCCACGATCACGTGCGGATGCCGCTCGAGCATGCCGCGCAGCAGGGGCCAGGCCTCGCCGAACCCGGGGTGCAGCGCGCGCGCATCCACGTCGTCGACGGGCACCCACGCCAGCTCGACGCTCTCCGGATCGGCGATGACCGGCTCGAACGGCTCTGCAACGCGCGCGATGACCGTGGTGTAGGTCCAGATGTCGAGATCGAGCACACTCGTCGCCCGCACCCGCAGTGCGGCCGGCGGTGACCCCGCCTCTTCCTCCGACTCGCGCAGGGCCGCCGCGACGGCATCCTCATGCTGATGCCGCGCGCCGCCGGGAATCCCCCACGTGCCGCCGAAGTGGCTCCACGAGACCCGGTGCTGCAGCAGGATGCCGCGCGCCGGGTCGTGGGCGAGAAGCCCCGCGGCGCCGAAGCGCCCCCAGTACCGCTCGCCGGTGTCGGCGACCACCCACGCATCCCCCGGGTCCCGCGGCCCGGTGGGCCTGCGGTGGGTGAAGTTCGGGGGTTCGATGGTCACCCACCCAGCCTTCCACACGCCACCGAGCCCGTCCCCGCCACGGTGCGGGAACGGGCTCGGCGCACGGTCAGATGAACAGGGTGGTGCCCGACTTCTGAGCTTCGCCGAGGAACGTGGCCACGCCGCCCAGCTCGACACCGTCGATGAGGTCGGTCTCGGCGATGCCCAGCAGGTCCATCGTCATGGTGCAGCCGATGAGTCGGGCACCGTCGGTCTGCGCCGACTGCATGAGCTCGGGCAGGGTGTGCACGGCGTGGTCACCCATGACCTTCTTGATCATCGCGGGCCCCATGCCGGCCATGTTCATGGTGGACAGCGGCAGCTTGTCGGGGCCTGAGGGCATCATCATCCCGAACATGCGGTCGAGCATCGCGCGCTCCCTCTTCGGCGGGTCCTCGCGGCGCAGTGCGTTCAGTCCCCAGAAGGTGAAGAACATGGCCACCTTCTGGCCCATCGCGAGGGCACCGTTGGCGATGATGAACGCAGCGAGGACCTTGTCGAGGTCGCCCGAGAAGACGACGAACG
This sequence comes from Actinomycetes bacterium, assembly GCA_030426515.1. Taxonomy (GTDB): domain Bacteria; phylum Actinomycetota; class Actinomycetes; order Actinomycetales; family Microbacteriaceae; genus Microbacterium. The sequence goes on along the minus strand of JAUHYM010000022.1, from coordinate 20,720 downwards.
ACACCTGGTCGCTCTTCGCGATCGCAGGCGCCCCGGCGGCGGGGGCCCCGCCCTTGCGGAACGTCGCGACGTACCCGGGCCCCTCGGGGTGGATCTCGCGCAGCTCGTGCCCCTTGGTCGCGGCCCAGGCCGGGCCGTCCGACGCGAATCCGGGATCGGACACGTGGACCACGACGTCGTCACCGGGGGCGAGCTCGTCCATCTTCTTCGCCAGCTTCATGATCGGCCCGGGGCAGGCGAGGCCGGTGCAGTCGAGGTCGACGCTCTCGCCGGTCCCGCGCGAGACCGTGATGAGGTCGACCGCCTCGGCGTAGGAGATCTCCGGCGCCTTCGCGGGCGCACCAACGGGTTCGAGCGCGTGCCAGAAGCGGAACGTGTGGGATCCGCCCGACAGCGTGCGGACGTCGGTGAAGCCGCGCTGGACCAGCAGCCGATAGGCGAGGTAGCTGCGGAACCCGACCGCGCAGTACAGGCGCAGCGGCTCATCCAGGTCCCAGTCCGACGTCACCGTGCGCAGGTCTGCGAGCGGAACGTTCTCGGCGCCGGGAATGTGCCAGATGGCGAACTCCTCCGGCGTGCGGACGTCGATGAGCCGCCCGCCCTCGATCGCCTCGGGGAAGTCCTGCGCGTACCAGAGCTTCAGGTCGCCCTTGAGCACGTTCGTCGCCACGAAGCCGGCCATGTTCACCGGGTCCTTCGCGGACCCGAACGGCGGCGCGTAGGCGAGCTCGAGGGTCTCGAGGTCGTGGACGGTGGCGCCCAGGCGGATCGCGGTCGCGAACACGTCCAGGCGCTTGTCGACCCCGTCGAAACCGGCGATCTGCGCGCCGAGCACCTTTCCGTCGTCGGGGGCGAACAGCAGTTTGATGTGCATCATCGCGGTACCCGGGTAGTAGCCGGCGTGGCCGGAAGGGTGCACGTGGACCGTACGGTAGTCGACGCCTTCGCGCTGCAACTGACGCTCGGTCGCGCCGGTGCCGCCGGCGGTCATGTCGAAGACCTTCACGATCGAGGTGCCCTGGGTCGAGGTGTATTCGGTGTCGCGCCCGCAGATGTTCTCGGCCGCGACGCGTGCCTGCCGGTTCGCGGGCCCCGCCAGCGGAGTGATCCAGGATCCGGGCAGCACCGTGTGCGGCGTCTCCACCGCGTCTCCCGCCGCCCAGATCGCGGGGTCGGAGGTGCGCATGTGCGTGTCGACCCGCAGCCCGCCGCGCGGCCCCACCTCGAGCCCCGCCGCCTGGGCGAGCGAGGTGTTCGGACGCACCCCCGCCGACAGGATGACGAGGTCGGCATCGAGCGTGGTGCCGTTGGTCAGCTCGACCGCGACCGCGCCGCCGGGCCTCTCGGCGAAGGCCGCCGCCGCGGTGTTGAGGATCAGCTCGACGCCGCGCCCACGCAGGTGCTGCTCGACCGGGATCGACACCTCCTTGTCGAGCGGCGGCATGATCTGATCCGACAGCTCGACGACGCTGACCTCGGCGCCGCGGTGTCGCAGGTTCTCGGCCATCTCCAGGCCGATGTAGCCAGCGCCGATCACCACCGCACGCACACGCCCGTCCCGGTCGTCCGCCGCGGCGAGCGCGCCGTCGAGGTGCGCCTTGATCTCGTCCATATCGGTGACGTTGCGGAGCACGTGGATGCCGGGCAGGTCGATGCCCGGCAGCGGAAGGCGCATCGGGTCGGCACCCTGGCACAGCGCGAGGGCGTCGTAGCCTTCGGTGTGCTCTCGTCCGCTGCGCAGGTCGCGAACGGTCACGGTGCGCGCCGCGCGGTCGAGCGCGATCACCTCCGTGGCCACCCGCACGTCGATCGCGAGGGACTCGTTGAGGCTCTCGGGTGTCTGAAGCAGCAGGCGGCTTCGATCGGTGATCACCTCGCCGATGTGGTACGGCAGACCGCAGTTGGCGAACGAGACGTACTCCCCTCGCTCGAAGACGACGATCTCCGCGTCCTCATTCAGTCGGCGCGCTCGCGCGGCGACCGATGCTCCCCCGGCGACTCCCCCGACGACGACGATCTTCACGGTGTCCTCCTTGCCTCACGACACCACGAAAATACCTCTGGGGGTATCACGGGTAGTAGGGGCGAAGGTCCCGCGTCGCAGCGCGACCCCTGGTGTCCGGTCCCGCCTCGCGGTAACGTCACGCGCACATGAGGACGGAGCGTGGGATCGATGGCTGACTACACCGGCGGCGGACACTTCTTCGTCGCTCTGAAGTGCCCCGCGCACCTTGAGCCCGAGGGCGATGCGGTGTTCGCTCATCATGTCGAGTGGATGGCGCGCACGCACCCGCGCGAGGGCGACGAGGCGCTGCTGCAGTACACCGTGTCGAAGCGGACGGACGACGACGGCAACGTCCTCTTCCTGCTGTCAGAGATCTATGCGACCCCCGCCGGGGTCGCCAACCACGGCCGGCTCGCCCATGAGGACGAGGATGATTCGCGCGTCCACGACCTGCTCGACTTCGCGCACAAGTGCGAGGGCCTCGGCTGGGGGTCCTCCGAGGTCGTCCACTCCCTGTGGGCGGACTGACCGGCGCGCTCAGCGCTGACGGCGCTCCCGCACCCGCATGTTGATAACGATCGGAGAGCCCTCGAAGCCGTACAGCTCACGCAGGCGGCGGGTGACGAACCTCCGGTAGCCCGGATCGAGGAACCCGGTCGTGAACAGCACGAAGGTGGGCGGGCGCGTGCCCGCCTGCGTGCCGAACAGAATGCGGGGCTGCTTCCCGCCGCGCACCGGGTGCGGATGCTCGGCGACGAGCTCCGACAGGAAGGCGTTGAACTTCCCGGTCGGGATCCGCTGGTCCCACGAGTGCAGGGCGGTCTCGAGCGCCGGAACGAGCTTGTCGAGGTGACGACCGGTGCGGGCGGAGATGTTCACCCGAGGAGCCCAGGCGACGTGCGCCAGGTCCTGCTCGATCTCGCGCTCGAGGTAGCGGCGCCGATCGATGTCCTCCATGTCGTCGTCGAACAGGCGGTCCCACTTGTTGTAGGCGAGCACCAGCGCCCGGCCCGACTCGAGGACGAGATCGATGATGCGCACGTCCTGCTCGCTGATGGGCTGCGACACGTCGAGAACGACGACCGCGACCTCGGCCTTCTCCAGCGCCGCGGATGTGCGCAGCGAGGCGTAGAAGTCCGCGCCCTGCTGCAGGTGCACCCGACGCCGGATGCCGGCGGTGTCGACGAACCGCCACAGCTTGCCGCCCACTTCGACGACCTCGTCGACCGGGTCGCGCGTGGTGCCGGCCAGATCGTTCACGACGACCCGCTCTTCGCCGGCGGCCTTATTCAGCAGCGACGACTTGCCCACGTTCGGACGGCCGAGGATCGCGACGCGGCGCGGCCCGCCGACCTCGTGCGAGGCCACCGCCGAGACCTTCGGCAGCTTGGCCATGACCGCATCCAGCAGGTCGGCGACACCGCGCCCGTGGATGGCCGAGACGGGGTGGGGCTCCCCCAGCCCGAGGTTCCACAACGCGGCGGCCTCCGGCTCCTGCCGGGTGTCATCGATCTTGTTCGCGACGAGGAACACCGGCTTGCCGCTGCGCCGCAGCAGCTTCACGACATGCTCATCGGTGGATGTCGCGCCGACCATCGCATCGACGACGAAGAGGACGACATCGCACAGCTCGATCGCGACCTCGGCCTGCGCAGCGACCGACTTGTCGATGCCGCGCGCGTCGGGCTCCCACCCGCCGGTGTCGACGAGCGAGAAGCGGCGGTCATTCCACTCGGCCTTGTAGGTGACCCGGTCGCGGGTGACACCGGGGGTGTCTTCAACGACCGCTTCGCGGCGGCCGAGGATGCGGTTGACCAGGGCCGACTTGCCGACGTTGGGTCGCCCGACGATGGCGACCACGGGCAGGGCGGGCAGGTACTCGACGATGTCGTCGCCGGCGGTGATTCCCGCCAGCAGCTCGGCGTCCTCGGGGTCGAGCTCGTAGTCGTCGAGGCTGGCGCGCAGGGCCGCCGCGCGCTGCTCGGCGAGGGTGTCGTCGACCTCTGCGAGCCGTTCGGCGAGATGATCGTCGGCCGGGCCGTACTGCTCGTCGTCGTTCCTGTCATCGGGCATCTGCGGCCACCGCCTTCTCGATCACGTCGAGCACCGCGGTCACGGTCTGCTCGAAGTCCAACTCGGTCGAATCCACCACATCCACGCCGTCCGCGGCGGTGAGGAAGTCCACGACCTTCGAATCCTTCGCGTCGCGGGCGTGCAGCGCCTTCGCGACCGCGGACGCGTCCTGCCCGCTGATCTCGGCGCTGCGTCGCGCCGCGCGCACCTCCGGCGCCGCGGTGAGCAGCACACGGACGGGAGCGTCGGGGGCGACGACGGTGGTGATGTCGCGCCCCTCGATGACGATGCCGGGCTGGGTCGCGGCAGCGGCCAGACGCCGGAACGAGGCGTTCACCGCGAGCCGCACCGCGGGCACCCGCGCGACGCCGCTCACGGCGGCGGAGATCTCGGGCTCGCGGATCGCGGCGGTGACGTCCTCGTCGCCCACACGCACCCAGAAGTCGTCGGGGTCGAGCGAGATGGTCCAGTCGAAGTCGCCCACGGCATCGAGGACCGCGGCGGAGTCCGAGGTGTCTGCCGCGTGCTGCAGCACGTGCCAGGCGAGCGCACGGTAGACGGCGCCGGTGTCGAGATAGCCGAACCCGCGACGGCGGGCGACCTCCTTCGACACGCTCGACTTGCCGGACCCGGCCGGCCCGTCGATCGCGACGATCAGGTCAGTCATTGCTGGTGCTCACAATCCGCCATCCGCGCTCTTCCAGTCCCTCGCGCGCGCGGCCGACCGCCTGCGGCACGACGCTGATCTCGGCGAGACCGAACTGCGCGCCCGGCGAATGCTCCAGGCGCAGGTCTTCCACGTTCACGTCCAGCTCGCCCAGCTCACCGAACAGGCGCCCGAGCTGCCCGGGCGTGTCATCGATCCGGATGACGAGGGCCTCGAACCGGCGGTTCTGGCCGTGCTTGCCGGGCAGGCGCTCGACGCCCTCGTTTCCGCGGCGGATCGTGTCGGCGATCGCTCGGCGTGCGCCGCTCGCCTCGGGCGCGCGCAGCGCGTCGGCGACGGCGGCGAGGTCCGCGGAGAGCGCGTCGAGCACGTCGACGACCGGCGCCGCGTTGGCCGAGAGGATCTGCACCCACAGTTCGGGGGCGCTGGCAGCGATGCGGGTCGTGTCGCGCACGCCCTGGCCGGCCAGCCCCAGGGAGCCGTCGGGGGCGCCGAGGAAGCGGGCGGCGAGCAGGCTGGCGACCAGCTGGGGCACGTGGGAGACGAGCGCGACCGAGCGGTCGTGCTCCTCGGGCGTCATCTCCAGCGGCATCGCTCCGACATCCAGCGCCAGGCCCTCGACGACGGCCAGGTCGGCGGGGGTCGTCTCTTCGTCGCGGCACACGACCCACGGCCGGCCGATGAAGATGTCGGCGCGGGCCGAGATCGCCCCGCCCCGCTCGCGCCCTGCCAGCGGGTGCGAGCCGATGTAACGGGTGAGGTCCACCGCGCGGGCGCGCAGCGCCTGCAGCGGCTCGAGCTTGACCGAGGCGACGTCGGTGACGACGGCCGCGGGAAACGCGGCGAGCTCCCGCTCGATGACGTCCGCGGTGACGTCCGGGGGCACCGCGACGACGATGAGTGTGGGCGCGTCGTCGTCGCGCACGGCGCGTCCGGCGCCGTAGTCGATCGCGAGGCGCAGCTGCGAGGGCGACGTGTCGGTGAGCGCCACGTCGACGCCGAGGGCGGTGAGCGCGTGGCCGATGCTCGCGCCCAGCAGCCCCGCTCCGACGATCCGGACGGTCCCCTGGGTGCGCGCGGCGACGCGCGCGGGCACGGTCGTGCTCATCGGATCGCTCACGGTGTCTCCTGCGGGGGCTCGGGGGGCGCGCTCTCACCCGCCTCACGGCGCGACAGCGTGAGCAACGCGCCGCGTTCCACTTTAGTCAGTTCACGGGCCTTGCCGACTGGGAGGGTTCCCAGGTGGAGCGGGCCGAACTGTCGCCTGACCAGGGCTGTGACCGGATGCCCGACCGCGGCCATCATGCGCCGGACGATGCGGTTGCGCCCCGAATGCAGCGTGAGCTCGACCAGACTCGACCCGTCGCCGCGCGCACTGCTGTCGAGCAGGCGCGCCTTGTCTGCGGCGATCGGGCCGTCCTCCAACTCGATTCCGCGGGTGAGCGTCGCGATGATCTGCGGGGTCACCCGGCCCGACACCTGGGCGACGTAGACCTTCGTCACTCCGAAGGACGGATGGGCGAGCACGTGCGCGAGCGCGCCGTCGTTGGTCAGCAGGAGCAGCCCCGACGTGTCGGCATCCAGCCGCCCGACGTTGTACAGCCGCTCGGACCAGTCCTTCGTGAACCGGCGCAGGTCGGGTCGGCCTCGGTCGTCCTTGAGGGAGCTGACGACCCCGGTCGGCTTGTTCAGCATCACGTAGCGCTTCGACGTGTCGAGCTGGATCGCGGTGCCGTCGACGTCGACGAGATCGACGTCCGGGTCGATGCGCGTGCCCAGCTCGGTGACCACGACGCCGTTGACCCGCACCCGCCCTTCGACGATGTACTGCTCGGCGACGCGACGGGAGGCGACCCCGGCACCGGCGAGCACCTTCTGCAGCCGAACTCCCTGCACCTCGTCCATCAGCGCACCGGCTCGCTGTCGAAGCCCTGCGACCCGTCGTCGAGCAGGGGCGAGATGGGGGGAAGCTCCTCGAGGGAGTTGATCCCCAGATGCACCAGCAGCTGATCGGTGGTGCCGTAGTTGATGGCGCCGGTCTCGGCATCGGCGAACATCTCGGTGATCAGGCCTCGGGCAAGCAGCGTGCGCACCACCGAGTCCACGTTCACCGCGCGGATCGCCGCGACCTGGCTGCGCGTCACCGGCTGCTTGTACGCGATGACCGCGAGTGTCTCGAGCGCCGCCTGCGAGAGCCGGGCCAGCGCCTGGGCGCCGATGAACTCGGCGATCGTGGCATCGTGCTCGGTGCGCACGTACAGCCGCCAGCCGCCGCCGACCTCTCGCAGCTCGAACGCGCGGCGCGGACCGCCCAGCTCGCCGTCGTAGTCGGCGACGAGCGATTCGATCGCCTGGCGGACGGCGGGCACCGGGGCCCCGACCGCGGTCGCGAGGCTCACCAGACTCTGCGGTTCGTCGACGATCAGCAGGATCGCCTCGAGCCGTCGCGCGACATCGGGCGTCGACGGCGCGGTGGGTTCTGCGGGTGCGGTGTCATCGGTCATAGTCGGCCCCCAGCGTAGCGAGCGTCTCGTCGGACCAGTGCTCGGCCGTCCAGCGCAGGGTGAGCTCGCCGAGCGGCTCGAGCTGCTCGAACGAGATCGCCGCGTGCCGGTACAGCTCGAGCACCGAGATGAAGCGGGCGACCACGACGCCGGGCTGATCAACCCCGGCGACGAGCTCGCGGAACGACAGCGACGCCGTTCCCCGCAAGAGTGTCACCACGACGGCCGCCTGCTCGCGGATCGACACGAGCGGGGCATGCAGGTGATCCAAGCCCACCGTCGGCACCTCGCGGGGCGCGAATGCGAGCAGTGCGAGCGCGGCGAAGTCCTCGGGCGAGAGCGTCCACACCAGCTCGGGCACCGCGCGCCGATGCCGTTCCTCCAACGGCACCGAGCGGGTGAATCTCCCCTCCTCCGCCCGGAGCCGGTCGGCGAACCACACCGACACCTCTTTGAACGCCCGGTACTGGAGCAGCCGCGCGAACAGCAGGTCGCGGGCCTCGAGGAGCGCCACGGCCTCGGCATCCACCAGTTCGCCCTGCGGGAGGAGACCGGCGACCTTCATGTCGAGCAGCGTGGCCGCGACCACCAGGAACTCGCTGGCCTCGTCGAGCTCCTCGTCCGGCCCGAGAGCGCGCAGGTAGGAGATGAACTCGTCGGTCACCTTGCTCAACGACACCTCGGTGATGTCGAGCTCGTGCTTCGAGATCAGCGTCAGCAGAAGGTCGAACGGGCCGTCGAACACCGACAGCGAGACGCGGAACCCGGCCGCGTCGGTCGCGGCGGCCTCCACCGGGTCGGCGGCGGCGTCGACCGTGTCGTCAGGCGACGGCGCCACGGGCGACCAGCTCCCGCGCCAGGCGCAGGTAGGCCTGGGCGGCCGCATGCTCGGGCGCGTACTCGGTGATGGGCTTGCCCGAGACGGACGCGTCCGGGAACTTCACCGTGCGCCCGATGACCGTCTCGAGGACGTCGTCGCCGAACGCCTCCACCACCCGCTCCAGCACCTCGCGGGAGTGCAGCGTGCGCGCGTCGTACATCGTCGCGAGGAGGCCGTCCAGGGTGATCGACGGGTTCAGCCGGTCGCGCACCTTGTCGATCGTCTCGATGAGCAGTGCCACGCCGCGCAGCGCGAAGAACTCGCACTCCAGCGGGATGAGCACACCGTGGCTCGCCGTCAGGGCGTTGACCGTGAGCAGCCCGAGCGAGGGCTGGCAGTCGATGAGGATCACGTCGTAGTCGGCCGACACCTTGCGCAGCACGCGCGCGAGGATCATCTCGCGCGCGACCTCGTTGACCAGCTGCACCTCGGCGGCCGAGAGGTCGATGTTCGCGGGGATCACATCGAGCCCCTCGACGTCGCTGTGGACGATGGCCTCGGCCGGCTCGCGCTTGCCGTCGATGAGCAGGTCGTAGATGGTCGTCACATCGTGGGTGGCGATCCCCAAACCCGCCGACAGCGCACCCTGCGGGTCGAAGTCGACAGCGAGCACCTTCCGCCCGTACGAGGCGAGCGCGGCGGCGAGGTTGATGGTGGTGGTCGTCTTGCCGACGCCGCCCTTCTGGTTGCACAGGGCGATGATGCGTGCGGGTCCGTGCCCGTCCAGCGGCGCGGGGGTGGGGAAGCCATGGTACGGGCGACCGGTCGGACCGATCAGCATCTCGTCCTCGTTCGGCGTCTTCGCCGTGCGCTTCGCGTTGGCCGCCACTGCTCTCCTCGTCCTCCTCACCGCGATACGGTGATGGCATCGTGCGCGCGGAGCCCGCGACGCCGTGCACCGATTCTAGTCACGCCGTCGCCCGGTGCCCGTGCGCACCGCCGCGACCACGCCAGGGAGGACACATGCCCGCGACCCTCGACGACGACGCGCTGCTGGCAGGGTTCACCGCGGGTCGCCTGCGTGCCTTCAGCCACGACGATCATGTGCGCGTCGCCTGGCTCCTGTGCACCCGAGCGGACGCGGACGGCCTCGACGCGATGGTGGCGGGCATCCGCGCTCTGGCCGCGGCGGCAGGCCTCGAGCGCAAGTTCCACGCGACCCGCACCGTCGCCTGGTACGCCCTGGTGGCCGCGGCGGCGACCCGCACCCCTGCCGCCGATTCCACAGAGTTCCTGGCGCAGCATCCCGACCTGCGCGACCGCGCCGCACTCGACCGGTACTACAGCCCCGAGCGGCTGCGCAGCACCGCTGCGCGCACCGCGTTCGTCGCGCCCGATCTGGCGCCGCTGCCGACCGTCTGAACGCCAGGCCCCAGCGCGCGGGTCACCGCGCGCGCGGGTGCGCGGTGACGTACACGTCGCGCAGCGCGTCGATGCTGACGTGCGTGTAGATCTGGGTCGTCGCCACCGAGGCGTGGCCGAGCAGCTCCTGCACCACCCGCACGTCGGCGCCTCCGGACAGCAGGTGCGTCGCGAACGAGTGCCGCAGCGTATGCGGAGAGACATGTGCCGTCAGACCGGCCTTCTCGGCCGCCGCCTGGATCACCAGCCAGGCGCTCTGGCGGGACAGCGGCGCTCCGCGTGCGCCGAGGAACAGTCGAGGGCCGCCGCGGCCGCGTCGGGAGAGCTCGGGACGTGCCCGCGTGAGATACGCGTCGACCGCGGCCCGGGCGTAGGAGCCGACGGGCACGATCCTCTCTTTGGAGCCTTTGCCGCGCAGCAGCAGCACGTCGCGATCGGCGACGTCATCGACATCCAGAGTGACCACCTCGGACACCCGCGCGCCCGTCGCGTACAGCAGCTCGAGCAGGGCGCGATCGCGCAGCTGCACCGCTTCGGCGGGAACATCGTCGCCGGGCGCCGGCCCGGCGGCATCGAGCAGCGCCACCACCTGGTCGACGGTGAGCGCCTTCGGCAGCCGACGGGGCGCCTTGGGGGGCCGCAGCCGGCCGGTGGGGTCGTCATCGGCGAGCCCCTCGCGCACGAGGTGCCGGTGCAGCCCGCGCACCGACGACTGCAGGCGGGCGAGACTGGATGCCGCCGGCGGCGGCTGTGCCGACGCGCGCTCGGCGGCGAAGTCGGCGACCTGCGCGGGAGTGACGGCCGTGATGTCGACGACACCGTGAGCTGTCAGCCACGCGGAGTACTGCGCGAGATCGCGGCGGTAGGCGGCGACAGTGTGGTCGCTCAGCCCGCGCTCGATCGCGATGTGCCGCACATAGGCGTCGATCGCGCGCGCCGTCTCCATCGCGACGGTCAGGACTCCGCGACCGGGCGGGTGCGCCGCGGCCACGGCGCGTCGCCGGGCGCCAGGGTCGCCCACCCGCGCGCACGCGACGCGTGCGCGGCGAGCACGCCTACCACCAGCGAGGGGTTCTGCACCTTCCGCGCGAGCACCGCATCGACGACCTCGTCGAGGTCTGCCCACCGCACCTCGATGTCGGCCTCCTCGTCGGTGCGGTCGAACGTCTCGGCGGCGGCACTCAGGTCACGGGCGAGATAGATGCGGATCGCCTCGTCGCTGCCGCCGGGGGTCGTCGTGTAGTCGGCCAGCACATCCCAGCGCCGCGCGACGAGGTCGGCTTCTTCGGCCAGCTCCCGCCGCGCCGATTCCAGCGGCGGCTCCCCGTCGATGTCGAGGAGCCCTGCCGGGATCTCCCACTCGCGGGCGCGGACCGGGTGCCGGTACTGCTTGATCAGCAGCACGCGGTCCTCGTCGTCCAGAGCAAGGATCGCGACCGCCCCGGTGTGGTCCATGTACTCGCGCACGATGGTCGAGCCGTTGTAGTCGACTTCGTCGCGGCGGATGTTCCACACCCGTCCCTCGAAGACGAGGTCGCTGCGCAGCACAGGCGCTTCGACCGGGTCGTCCTGCAGGCCCGGGCCTGCGCCCTCAGCCCGGATGCCGGCGGGCTCAGTCATTGTCGACGTCGAACAGCTCGCTGGAGCGGTGCCGGTCGAGGGCCGCGCCGACCAGTCCGCGGAACAGCGGGTGCGGGTCGGTGGGGCGCGAACGCAGCTCCGGGTGGGCCTGGGTGGCGATGTAGTAGGGGTGGACGTCGGCGGGCAGCTCGACGTACTCGACCAGGTTGCGGTCGGGCGAGAGCCCCGAGAAGGACAGCCCCGCCTCCGCGAGACGGTCGCGGTAGGCGTTGTTCACCTCGTAGCGGTGACGGTGGCGCTCCTGCGCGGTGGGCGCGCCGTAGGCGGTCGCGGCGACCGACCCTTCGGCCAGGTTCGCGTCGTACAGTCCCAGACGCATCGTCCCGCCCATGTCACCGTGGTCGATGATCGCCACCTGCTCTGCCATGGTGGCGATGACCGGGTCGGCGGTGTCGGGATCGAACTCGCTCGACGACGCGCCTTCGAGCCCGGCGACGTTGCGGGCGTATTCGATGACCATGCACTGCAGGCCCAGACACAGCCCGAGGGTCGGGATGCCCTGCTCGCGCGCGAAGCGGAGCGCGCCGAGCTTGCCCTCGATGCCACGGATGCCGAAGCCGCCGGGCACGACGATGCCGTCGAGCGCGCCGAGCGCCTTCGCGGCGCCCTCGGGCGTCTCGCACAGATCCGACGGGATCCAGGTGATGTTCACGTGCGTCTCGTGAGCGAACCCGCCGGCGCGCACCGCCTCGGTGACCGACAGGTAGGCGTCGGGCAGGTCGATGTACTTGCCGACGAGGCCGATCGTCACCTCGTGCTTGGGGTTGTGGACCGCCTGGAGCACCTTCTGCCAGCGCGACCAGTCGACGTCGTTCGCCTTGTCGAGACCCAGCGCACGGACGAGGTAGGCGTCCAGACCCTGCTCGTGCAGCATCGACGGGATGTCGTAGATGCTCGGGGCGTCGGTGGCGTTCACCACGGCATCCTCGTCGACGTCGCACATGAGCGCGATCTTGCGCTTGTTCGCCTCGGTGACCGGCCGGTCGCTGCGCAGCACGAGCGCGTCGGGCTGGATGCCGATGGAGCGCAGCGCCGCGACCGAGTGCTGGGTCGGCTTGGTCTTCTGCTCACCCGATGCGCCCATGTAGGGCACCAGCGAGACATGGACGAAGAAGACGTTGCCGCGGCCGAGCTCGTGCCGGATCTGACGGGCCGACTCGATGAACGGCTGCGACTCGATGTCGCCGACCGTGCCGCCGATCTCCGTGATGATCACGTCGGGACGCGGCTCCTCGGTGGCCTGCAGCCGCATGCGGCGCTTGATCTCGTCCGTGATGTGCGGGATCACCTGCACGGTGTCGCCGAGGTACTCGCCGCGGCGCTCCTTCGCGATCACCTCGGAGTACACCTGCCCGGTGGTCACATTCGCCGCCTGGCTCAGGTCGATGTCGAGGAACCGTTCGTAGTGCCCGATATCCAGGTCGGTCTCGGCGCCATCGTCGGTGACGAAGACCTCGCCGTGCTGGAACGGGTTCATCGTGCCCGGGTCCACGTTCAGATACGGGTCGAGCTTCTGCATCACCACGCGCAGACCGCGCGCGGTCAGCAGGTTGCCGAGGCTGGCGGCGGTCAGGCCCTTGCCCAGAGACGAAACGACACCTCCGGTCACGAAGATGTGCCGCGGGGTGTCGTCAGAAGTGGGTCCGTGGGAGTCAGCGCTCGAAGTGTCCGTCACGGGCTTTCATCCTATCAGTGGTCGTCGGATGCAAGCTGAAGAAGCTCGCGGGCGTGCTCGAGTGCCGTGTCCGAATCGGCGAGGCCCGACAGCAGGCGGGCCATCTCGGCTTCGCGCCGGTCTCCCTCCAGCTTCTGGACGCTCGACGCGGTCACGGATCCGTCGCTCTGCTTCACGACGGACAGATGGTTGGTCGCGAACGCGGCGACCTGCGCGAGGTGGGTCACCGCGATCACCTGACTGCTGCGGGCCAGCCGCGCCAGGCGCCGCCCGACCTCGATCGCCGCCGCTCCCCCGATACCGGCGTCGACCTCGTCGAACACGAAGGTGGGCACCGGGTCGGTCGCGGCGATCACGACCTCGATCGCGAGCATGACGCGGGAGAGCTCACCGCCCGAGGCGGAACGCGCCACCGGTCGCGGGTCGGCGCCGGCGTGGGCGGCCAGCAGCAGAGCGACCTCATCACGTCCCTCGATCGAACCGGCGGCCGGTGACACGTCGACGGAGAGGGTCGCGTCGGGCATCGCGAGCGCCGACAGCTCCGCGGTCACCGCCGCGCCGAGCCGCACCGCAGCGGCGGTGCGTGCGGCGGTGAGCTGCGCGGCCGCGTCGTCGAGGGCGGATGCCGCGGCCTCGACGTCCGCGCGCAGCTGGACGATGCGCTCGTCGTCGCCGTCGAGCTCGACCAGGCGCGCCGACCCGGTCTGCACGAGCTCGAGCATCGCGTCGACGCTGCCGCCGTGACGCCGGGCGAGGGAGGCGAGCAGCGCGCGCCGCTGCTCGATGGCGTCGAGCTCCTGCGGTCCGGACTCGTCGAGGTCGGCGAGGTAGCCGGAGAGCTCGGCTGCGACATCCGACACGCGGTATGACAGATCGCTGAGGGTCTCCCCGAGCGTCGCGAGCGCGTCATCCCGCTCGCCGGCACGTTCGAGGGCCCGCCGCGACTCGGCGAGGAGCGCCGTGACGTCGGTGCCGCCGACCTCCTCGGTCGACAGTGCTTCGCGCGCGGTCGCAGCCGCGACCCGCAGCTCCTCGACGTGGGCGAGCCTCTCGGCGCGTGCCGCGAGCGCGACATCCTCACCCTCCTGGGGCGCCGCCTGCTCGATCTCGTCGATCGCGGCGCGCAGGGCGATCGCCTCGTCGGCGCGCGCCTGCTGGTCGGTGGTCAGCGTGGACAGCTCGGCGTCGAGCTCTCGCCACCGCGTCCACGCGGAACGATATGCGTTGTGTGCGGCGCGGACCGCGTCGCCGCCGAAGCGGTCGAGCGCGTCGCGCTGCGCGGCCTGCGACCTCAGCCGCAGCTGGTCGGACTGGCCGTGGACCACGACGAGGTCGTCAGCGAGATCGGCGAGCACGCCCGCGGGTGCGGCGCGTCCCCCCACCGACGCACGGCTGCGGCCGCTCTCGGCGACCGTGCGGCCGACGTAGAGCTCGGCGGAGCCGTCGCCGATCGGCTCGAGGTCGCCCCCCGCATCGCGGACGCGATCTGCCACCGGACCCTCGTCGGGGACGACCCAGACACCGGCGACCTCCGCCTGGTCGCTGCCCGAGCGGACGACGCCCGAGTCGGCGCGGCGCCCCAGCAGCAGGCCCAGGCCCGACACGACCATGGTCTTGCCCGCGCCGGTCTCGCCGGTCACGGCGGTGAAGCCCGCACCGAGCGGCAGGGTCGCCTCGGCGATGACTCCGAGTCCCCGCAGCCGCATCTCCTCGATCACGAAGCGCCCCCCGCGGGGCCGCGCCAGCCGATCACGGGGAGATGGAACTTGCGGACGAGCCGGTCGGTGAACGCGGCCGGGTGCAGTCGCGCGAGTCGGACCGGATCCGCCGATCGGCGCACCACGACACGGGCGCCCGGAGGCAGCTCGTGGGAGCGCCGCCCGTCGCACCACAGGATGCCGGTGCCGTTCGTGTGCTCGGCGACCTCGATGGCCACGGCATGGTCGGGTCCGACGACCAGCGGCTTGGCGAACAGCGCATGGGCGGACAGCGGAACCACCGCGATCGCGGCGACCGTCGGCCAGATGACCGGCCCCCCGGCGGAGAAGTTGTAGGCCGTCGAACCGGTCGGGGTCGACACCACCACCCCATCGCAGCCGAACGACGACAGCGGCCGACCGTCGACCTCGATGACCACCTCGAGCATCCGCTCGCGGCTCGCCTTCTCGACCGTCGCCTCGTTGAGCGCCCACGTCTCGTAGAGGACACGGTCATCGGCGTCCTTGACCCGCACCTGCAGCGCGAGACGCTCCTCGATGTCGTAGTCCCGCTGGATCACGCGGTGGACCGCCTCGTCCATCGCGTCGCGTTCGATCTCGGCGAGGAAGCCCACGTGCCCCATGTTGATCCCCAGCACTGGGGCTGCGCTGCCGCGCACCAGCTCGGCCGCGCGCAGAATGGTGCCGTCGCCGCCGAGCACGATCGCCAGTTCGATGTCGTCGAGCGCCGCGGTCTCCCCCAGCACGTCGACGCCGTCGAGGCGCGCAGCATCCCCCCGCAGGTGGTCCAGGTCGTCGCGGGTGAGGACCGGCCGGGCGCCGGCGTCGCGCAGCGATGCGCAGACCCGTTCTGCCGCATCGATCGCGTCGTCGCGCAGCGTGTGCACGACCACGAGGATGTGCCGCGGCTCGCTGGTCATCGGGCTCCTGCCAGTTCGTCGATGGTGCTCATCCATTCTGTCGGATCGTCGCCGCCCGCGGCCGCGAGGTGGACGACGAACTCGATGTTGCCTTTGGCGCCGGCGATCGGCGATGCAATGAGCCCGCGGGCGCGCAGCCCCAGGTCGAAGGCCGCCCACAGGACGGTCGAGACGGCGTCGGCACGCAGCGCCGGATCGGTCACGATCCCTTCGCGGATGCCGGTGCGCCCGACCTCGAACTGCGGCTTGATCAGCAGGATGAGGTCGGCGTCGTCGGTCGCCGTCTCGCGCACGGCGGGGAGCACGTGCGTGAGCGAGATGAACGAGAGGTCGCCGGTGACGAGATCGGGGCGGCGCGCCAGGCCCGACGCGTCCGCGAGCGTCTCGGCGGTCATGTGTCGAACGTTGAATCCCTCCACCACGTGCACGCCGGGGTCCTCCGCCACGCCGGCGTCGATCTGGCCGTGCCCGACGTCGACGGCGATGACCGATGCGGCTCCGCGTTCGCGCAGCACCTGGGTGAACCCGCCGGTGGAGGCGCCCATGTCGAGCGCGATGCGGCCTGTCGGGTCGACGGCGAACGCATCGAGCCCGGCGATGAGCTTGTGGGCGGCGCGGCTGACGTAGTGGTCGGCGCCGTCGACGGAGAGGTTCGAGCCGTCGCCCACCGGCGCCGACGGCTTGACGACGACACGGCCGTCGACCCGTACGAGACCGTCGGCGATGAGACCGGCAGCGTGGGTGCGAGAGCGGGCGAGACCGCGAGCGGCGAGTGCGGCGTCGAGCCGCGAGCTCATGCCGACGCGCCGGAGTCGAGGCGACGGGCCAGCTCGTCGTGCAGGGCGAGGTAGCCGCCCGCCCGGTCGGCCAGCGGCTGGTCTTCGATCACCTCGAGCGCGGACACCAGATCTTCGGCGGCACCGCCGTGGTCGTCATCGTGATGCGGGTCCATGGCCTCACGATACCTGCGGAGAGGTCAGGGACGGTGGAACGGGTCCGCGTAAAGCAGCTCCGGGACGCGGAACCCGAAGATGCCGCGTCCGGTCGCCCAGATCGCGGCCGCGCCGGCGCGCAGCAGGTCGATCTGGCGGGTGCCTTCGGCGAGAATCGTCACATCGGGCCCGTCCACACGCACCGACGCCTCACCGACCGACACCGCACCGTCTCGACCGACCCGCGTCTCCGGGTAGGGCTCGTGCAGCTCACGCAGGTCGGAGAGCAGGAACGTCGGGCGTGACTCGGCGGGGGCTGCGAGCACGTGCTTCGGACGATCCACTCCGGTCAGGACATGGGCGGACCGCATCCCGGCACGCGCAGCACCCAGGATGTCGGTGTCCAGGCGATCGCCGATGAACAGCGGGCTGTCGGCACCGAAGCGGGCGACGGCTTCGTCGAAGATCGGCGTCTCGGGCTTGCCCGCAACCGTCGCCAAGCGGCCGATGGCTGTGTGCACCGCCGAGACGAGCGTGCCGTTTCCCGGTGCGATGCCCCCGGCGGTGGGAATGGTCCAGTCGGTGTTGGTCGCGATCCAGGGAATCCCACCCTCCTCCTCGGGAGTCGCCAACGCATACGCGGCCTGGGCCAGATCGGTCCAGCTGACGTGGGGCGCGAAACCCTGCACGACCGCGGCGGGATCATCCTCCGCGCTGCGGGTGACGTGGAAGCCTGCCTTCTCCGTCTCGACGACCAGGCCCTCCCCGCCGACGACGAGGACGGTCGCGCCCGTCGGGATGCGCTCCGTGAGCAGCCGCATGGCGGCTTGCGGGCTGGTGATGACGTCTTCGGGTGCGACGTTCAGACCGAGGTCGGACAGATGACCGGCCACGGAGGCGTCGGTGCGCGAAGCGTTGTTGGTGATGTAGCCGAGCCTGCGCGACTCCCCCGCGCGATTGAGGCTCTGAACCGCGTGTGGAAGGGCGCCGGCGCCGGCGTACACGACGCCGTCCAGGTCAGCGAGCACGACATCGACGCCGTCCAACGGCGCAGGTCCGGTGCGGGAGGCGCGCGAGAACAGCGCCATCAGTCGGCTTCCTCCGCCGAGGGCTCATCGGCATCGGGCGTCTCGTCGATCTCGTCGATCTCGAGGACGTCGTCGGGCCCGTGAGCACTGTCCCACACGGTGGCAGCCAGGTCCGCGCGCCGATGGAATTCTGCGGCCTCGGCCTCGCGACCGAGCTCTTCGAGAACGTGGGCGCGCGCAGAGAAGAGGTCCGCGCTCCAGGAGTATGCGGTGTCCGGATCGAACTCAGGGATCTCGAGCTCGAGCAGTGCACGGTCCGTCTGGCCGAGATCCAGTCGCGCACCCGACATCGCGATCGCGAGCTGGACCCGTCCCGCGGTGTCAAGCGTGTCTCGGTCGACCGCGCGACCGACCTCGATCGCGCGGTCCGGACGCCCCACCCCGCGTTCGCTGTCGACCATGAGCGCGATCTGGTCATCCTTGCCCGAGATGCGGCGATACGTGCGCAGCTCGCGGAGCGCAAGGGCGAAGTCGCCGATCGCGTACGCGGTGATCGCAACCGTCTCGCGGACGATGCCGACGCGCCCCGCCGACCGCGACGCGGCGAGAGCGTGCTCATGCGCCAGCTGCGGATCGTCGTCGATCAGTCGCGACGCCATCACGAGGTGACGGGCGACCATCTCGGCGTTCTCCTTGCTGAGGGTCTTCAGCTCACCGCGCGCGGCGCCGTGCAGCTCGCGCGGCGTCACATCGTCGGGAATCTCAGGGCCTGACACCCGCTGGTCCTGCGGCGGTCGCGTGGGCCGCGAGCCTCCCGCGGCGCGACGGTCGTCGCTGCGGTACGACGGCTTGCCGCCCGACGGGCGGCCCCCGCGGCTCGGGCCCGGACGGTCGCCATCCGTGCGGTAGGAACGATCGCCGTCCTTCCCGTAGGGACGATCACCGCCTGTGCGCTGCGGGCGGGCCCCGTCCTTCCGGTACGGACGCTCGCCATCCCTGCGCGGCGGACGTTCCCCGTCCTTCCGATACGGGCGATCACCGTCCCGCCGCTGCGGGCGGTCGCCATCCTTGCGGTAGGCGCGATCGCCATCCGTGCGATGCGGGCGGGCGCCGCCCTGCCGCTGCGGACGGTCCCCCTCCTTGCGGTAGGGGCGGTCACCGTCCTTGCGGTAGGGGCGATCGCCGTCCCTGCGCTCCGGACGCTCCCTGTCCTTGCGGTACGGACGAGAGCCATCCTTGCGACCCTGCGCGCCGCCGGAACGCGCGCCGCCGGAACGCGCGCCGTTCGGACGCTCCCGGTGGGGGGCGCGCGGGGCGGACTCGCGTCGCGCGCGATCGTCGTCTCGCGGGTGCTCTTCGGCCATAAGGTGATCCTTCCGCAAAGGCCTGCGTACGCGCAGGCGACCCTCGGAAAGGAACCCCCGCGCAACAGGCGCGTTAACGAGAAATGGCCACCCAGCTTTGGGTGGCCATTTCACGAAAGAAGTCCGGCGGTGTCCTACTCTCCCACAGGGTCCCCCCTGCAGTACCATCGGCGCAGAGAGGCTTAGCTTCCGGGTTCGGAATGTAACCGGGCGTTTCCCTCTCGCTATGGCCGCCGAAACACTATTGATGTTTCAGTCTGCACAGACAAAGTCATTGTCGTGCGGTTCCCGACCGTACATCGAGAACCACTCAGTGGACGCAAGCACCTACAGAACGAGGTGTTATCAAGTCATCGGCTTATTAGTACCGGTCAGCTGCACGTGTTGCCACGCTTCCACATCCGGCCTATCAACCCAGTAGTCTAGCTGGGAGCCTCTCGCCCGAAGGCATGGAAGTCTCATCTTGAGGCCGGCTTCCCGCTTAGATGCTTTCAGCGGTTATCCATCCCGAACGTAGCTAATCAGCGGTGCTCCTGGCGGAACAACTGACACACCAGAGGTTCGTCCAGCCCGGTCCTCTCGTACTAGGGCCAGATCCTCTCAAACTTCCTACGCGCGCAGCGGATAGGGACCGAACTGTCTCACGACGTTCTAAACCCAGCTCGCGTACCGCTTTAATGGGCGAACAGCCCAACCCTTGGGACCTACTCCAGCCCCAGGATGCGACGAGCCGACATCGAGGTGCCAAACCATGCCGTCGATATGGACTCTTGGGCAAGATCAGCCTGTTATCCCCGAGGTACCTTTTATCCGTTGAGCGACAGCGCTTCCACAAGCCACTGCCGGATCACTAGTCCCGACTTTCGTCCCTGCTCGACCTGTCAGTCTCACAGTCAAGCTCCCTTGTGCACTTACACTCGCCACCTGATTGCCAACCAGGTTGAGGGAACCTTTGGGCGCCTCCGTTACTCTTTGGGAGGCAACCGCCCCAGTTAAACTACCCACCAGGCACTGTCCCTGAACCGGATTACGGTTCTAAGTTAGATATCCAGAGTGACCAGAGTGGTATTTCAACAATGACTCCACATTCACTGGCGTGAATGCTTCAAAGTCTCCCACCTATCCTACACAAGCCACACCGAACACCAATACCAAGCTGTAGTAAAGGTCACGGGGTCTTTCCGTCCTGCTGCGCGTAACGAGCATCTTTACTCGTAATGCAATTTCGCCGAGTTCGTGGTTGAGACAGTTGGGAAGTCGTTACGCCATTCGTGCAGGTCGGAACTTACCCGACAAGGAATTTCGCTACCTTAGGATGGTTATAGTTACCACCGCCGTTTACTGGGGCTTAAATTCTGAGCTTCGCTTGCGCTAACCCGTCCTCTTAACCTTCCAGCACCGGGCAGGCGTCAGTCCGTATACATCGTCTTGCGACTTGGCACGGACCTGTGTTTTTAGTAAACAGTCGCTACCCACTGGTCTCTGCGGCCTCCAAACGCTTTCGGAGCAAGTCCTAATACGTCGAAGGCCCCCCTTCTCCCGAAGTTACGGGGGCATTTTGCCGAGTTCCTTAACCACGATTCTCTCGATCTCCTTGGTATTCTCTACCTGACCACCTGAGTCGGTTTGGGGTACGGGCGGCTAGAACCTCGCGTCGATGCTTTTCTCGGCAGCATAGGATCACCCACTTTTCATCCGCATCGTGTCTCAGCCGTATGAGTGACGGATTTGCCTATCACTCGGCCTACGCACTTGCACCAGGACAACCATCGCCTGGCTTGGGCTACCTTCCTGCGTCACACCTGTTAATACGCTAGCCGCACCAGCATGGGGTCGAGCGTTCACCAGGACCGCGTCACCCCGAAGGGATCTGCTGCGTCCGGGCTAGGACTCTTAGCACCACTGGATTAGCTTGGGCGGTTCTTCGCCGGTACGGGAATATCAACCCGTT
>JAUHYM010000203.1 GCA_030426515.1 Actinomycetes bacterium | reverse complement strand
CCAGTTGAACCCGGTGCCCTGCACGAGCAGGATGTGCTCGGCGACCAGGAGATCGTAGACGAGCTTGGCATCGTCGTGGATCTCGTGCACGTCGGGATCCAGTCGGGGGAACGCGTACAGCGCACCCTGGGGGCGCACGCAGGTCACGCCGGGAATGGCCTCCAGACCCTCCCACGCCGTGTCGCGCTGCTCATGCAGACGGCCGGACGGCGCGATCAGCGCATCGATCGACTGGACGCCTGACAGCGCCGCCTGCACCGCATGCTGGGACGGCACGTTCGGGCACAGCCGGGTCGAGGCCAGCAGAACGATGCCCTCGAGGAACCCACTGGCGTGCGCCTTGGGCCCGGTGATGACCATCCACCCGGAGCGGTACCCCGCCACGCGGTAGGTCTTGGAGAGCCCGTTGAATGTCAGACACAGCAGGTCGGGCGCGACAGTGGCCATCGGAATGTGCTGAGCGTCGTCGAAGAGGATGCGGTCGTAGATCTCATCGGCCAGCAGCAGCAGGGAGTGCTCGCGGGCGATCTGAGCGATGCCCTCGAGGATCTCCCGCGAGTACACGGCGCCGGTCGGGTTGTTCGGGTTGATGACGACGATCGCCTTGGTCTGCGGCGTCACCTTGCTCCGGATGTCCTCGAGATCCGGCTCCCACCCGTTCTCCTCGTCGCACAGGTAGTGCACGGGCGTTCCGCCGCCGAGGCTCGTCATCGCGGTCCACAGCGGATAGTCGGGGGCGGGGATGAGCACCTCGTCACCCGTGTCGAGCAGCGCCTGCATGGCCATCGTGATGAGCTCGGAGACGCCGTTGCCCAGGAACACATCCTCGGGGTCGACCTCGGGGAACCCCGGCGTCTGCTCGTAGCGGGACACCACCGCCCGGCGCGCCGAGATGATCCCCCGGCTGTCACTGTAGCCATGGGCGTGCGGGATCGCCTCGATCATGTCGCGGACGATCTGATACGGGGCCTCGAAGCCGAACGACGCCGGGTTGCCGGTGTTCAGCTTGAGAATGCTGTGCCCCTCGGCCTCGAGCCGCGCAGCCTCGATGAGGGCGTTTCCGCGGATCTCGTAGAGGACGTCCTTGAGCTTCGACGACTGGTCGAGGGGGCGCAGTGTGCTCATTCGGTCAGGATATCGCCGCCACCACCGGGCCAATGGACCGATGGTGGCCCGAAATCACTTCTTCCGATCGGCCGCGCGCCGCTGCGCGCGGTTCATCCCCGCGGTGCTCGCCGGCGTCTGCTCCTCGTCCGCGACCTGGCCGAACGCACCGCGCGCGGCGGGCTCGGCGGGCGACGCGGGCGCGCTCGCCGCGGCGGCCGCCTGCCGCACGCGGGACGTCGCCGCCTGCTGCACCTGTCCGCGCTCGTTGCGCACCTCGACCTCGCCGGCGTCGTTGGCCGCCGAGTACTCGAGCTTCTGACCGTCGGTGGCCGGCGCTGCCAGGCCCTTGGCCTCGACCTTGGTCGCGCCCTCTCCGGCGCGCACCTCGACCTCGAGGTTGTAGAGGTAGCCGACCGACTCCTCCTTGATCTGGCCCATCATCGCCTGGAACATGGCGTAGCCCTCGCGCTGGTACTCGATCAGCGGGTCGCGCTGCGCCATCGCGCGCAGACCGATGCCGTCCTTGAGGTAGTCCATCTCGTAGAGGTGGTCGCGCCACCGGCGGTCGAGGACCTGCAGGACGACACGCCGCTCGAGTTCGCGCATCGCGTCGGTCCCCAGCATCTCCTCGCGCTTGCCGTACGCGATCTGCGCGTCCGAGAGGATCTCCCGCTTGAGGCCGGCAGCGGTGATCCGCCCCTTCGTGCCCGCTTCGGTGACGACCTCGTCGATCGAGACGCCGACCGGGTACAGCGTCTTCAGCTCGGTCCACAGCGCGTCGAAGTCCCAGCTCTCGTTGTGGCCGGTGCCGGTGTGGTCGTCGATGACCGCGTTGACGGCATCCTCGATGAAGTGGCCGACGCGGTCGGCGATGTCGTCGCCGTGGAGGATGTGGCGTCGGTCCGAGTAGATCGCCTCACGCTGGCGGTTGAGGACGTCGTCGTACTTGAGCACGTTCTTGCGGATCTCGGCGTTGCGCGACTCGACCTGGGACTGCGCCGACTTGATCGCCCGCGAGACCATGGTCGACTCGATGGCGACGTCGTCGGGGAAGTTGGTGCGGGCCAGGATCGCCTCGGCGGCGCCCGACTGGAACAGCCGCATCAGGTCGTCGGTGAGCGAGAGGTAGAAGCGGCTCTCTCCGGGATCGCCCTGACGCCCCGACCGACCGCGCAGCTGGTTGTCGATGCGGCGCGACTCGTGCCGCTCTGTGCCCAGCACGTACAGACCGCCCGCCTCGACGACGGCCGCAGCCTCGGCGTCGACTTCTTCGCGCATTGCCTCGTAGACGGCATCCCACGCCGCCTCGTACTCGTCGGGCGTCTCGTGCGGGTCGAGGCCCTTGGCCTTCATCTCCTGCACGGCGAGGAACTCTGCGTTGCCACCGAGCATGATGTCGGTGCCGCGCCCGGCCATGTTCGTCGCGACGGTGACCGAGCCGCGTCGACCTGCGCGCGCGACGATCTCGGCTTCACGTGCGTGGTTCTTGGCGTTGAGGACCTCGTGCTTGATGCCCTTCTTGGACAGCAGACGCGAGAGGTACTCGCTCTTCTCCACGCTGACCGTGCCCACCAGCACCGGCTGGCCCTTCTCGTGGCGCTCGGCGATGTCCTCGGCGACCTGCTCGAACTTGGCTTTCTCGTTCTTGTACACGAGGTCGGGCTGGTCCTTGCGGACCATCGGCTTGTTGGTCGGGATCGGCACGACGCCGAGCTTGTACGTCGACATGAACTCCGCCGCCTCGGTCTCGGCGGTGCCGGTCATGCCCGAGAGCGTGTTGTACATGCGGAAGTAGTTCTGCAGCGTGACCGTCGCGAGCGTCTGGTTCTCGGCCTTGACGGGCACGGCCTCCTTGGCCTCGATCGCCTGGTGGATGCCCTCGTTGTACCGGCGGCCGACCAGGATGCGGCCGGTGTGCTCGTCGACGATCATGACCTCGTCGTTCATGACGACGTAGTCGGTGTCGCGCTTGAACAGCGCGAGCGCCTTGATCGAGTTGTTCAGGAACGAGATCAGCGGAGTGTTCGCCGACTCGTACAGGTTGTCGATGCCGAGGTAGTCCTCGACCTTCTCGATGCCGGGCTCGAGCACGCCGATGGTGCGCTTCTTCTCGTCGACCTCGTAGTCGACGCCCGGCTCGAGGGTGCGGGCGATCTTCGCGAACTCGAGGAACCACCGATTCGCCTCGCCCGAGGACGGGCCAGAGATGATGAGCGGCGTGCGAGCCTCGTCGATGAGGATCGAGTCGACCTCGTCGACGATGGCGAAGAAGTGCCCGCGCTGCACGAGGTCCTCGCTGCGCCAGGCCATGTTGTCGCGCAGGTAGTCGAAGCCGAACTCGTTGTTCGTGCCGTAGGTGATGTCGGCCTGGTACTGCTCGCGGCGCACCTCGGGTGACTGGCCCGAGACGATCACGCCCGTCGACATGCCGAGCGCGCGGAACACACGGCCCATCAGCTCGGACTGGTAGGTGGCGAGGAAGTCGTTGACCGTGATGACGTGCACGCCCTCACCCGCGATCGCGTTGAGGTAGGCCGGAAGGGTCGCGACGAGCGTCTTGCCCTCACCGGTCTTCATCTCGGCGATGTTGCCGAGGTGGAGGGCGGCACCACCCATGATCTGCACGTCGTAGTGGCGCTGACCCAGGGTGCGCTTGGCCGCCTCACGGACCGCGGCGAACGCTTCGGGCATGAGCCGGTCCAGCGACTCGCCGTTCTTGTAGCGCTCCCGCAGCTCCGCGGTCTCGCCGCGCAGGTCGTCGTCGGTGAGGTGCGCGTAGTCCTCTTCGAGGGCGTTGACCGCCTTCACGACCTGATGCAGTCGACGCAGAACGCGACCCTCGCCGGCGCGAAGCAGTTTCTCGAGAGGGTTGGCCACGGAAGATTCTCCATCTGTCGGGACGTCGGGCGACTCACCTGGACCCGCGCACGCCGTCGGGCGCCCGGCGGGCATACCCATCCATGTTATCCACCTGTGACCTTGTGATGCGCTGGACGAGCTGCGGCCGTACGCGGCGGGGCGCACGACACACCGGGCCGTCGGGGTGCGCCGCGTGCGGCGCCGACCTGCCTATGCTCGGCATGTACATACTCGGTATGCAGATCGGAGACCCGGATGTCGGTCCGCCAGAGCCTC
>JAUHYM010000021.1 GCA_030426515.1 Actinomycetes bacterium | reverse complement strand
GCCCGCTGTCCTGGGTGCTCACCGGCGGGAACATCAACGACACCACGATGATGACCGCCGTGCTCGACGGGATCCGCGTCGCGCGCGCCGGCAAGGGCAGGCCCAGGACCCGCCCGGATCGGGTGCTCGCCGACAAGGGGTACCCGTCGAAAGCGAACCGGGCGTGGCTGCGCCAGTACGGGATCGCCGCGACGATCCCCGAACGCGACGACCAGATCGCGCACCGTCGGCGCCGATCCGGACGACCGATCGACTTCGGTGACGATCAGCGTGTCCGCTACCGCGGCCGCAACGTCGTGGAGCGGTGCTTCAACAAGCTCAAGCAGTGGCGCGGGATCGCGATGCGCACCGACAAGCTCGCACGCAACTACCGCGCCGCGATCGCCCTCGCCGCAACCCTGATCTGGCTACGCACACGCTTGATCAACACGGCCTAGCAGCAGTCCTGGTCACACAGTTCAGGCGGGCAGCTGAAGGGCTCGCAACAGTAACTAATCACGACACCTCCTCTGCTTCGAATTCTTGATCGCCGTCGTCGTTCTGGAGCAATTCGAACGGTGATTCGATGTCGCCGCGCCAGGCCTCGATTCCCTCGCGCATCGCGAGCGCAGCGATGATCAGTGCGGCGATCGAGTCGGCCCACGTCCAGCCGAAGAGCGAGTTCAGCAGCAGGCCGATCAGCACGGTGCCGGACAGGTAGATGCACAGCAGCAGTTGCTTGGCGTCTGCCTGGACGCTCTTGGACCCGAGTTCGCGGCCGGTCCGGAATTGGAACCACGCGAGTGCGGGCATGACGACAAGGCTCGCGACCGCGATACCGATGCCAAGCGGGCTGTGCTCAACCGGTTCGACGCCGGCGAGGGCGATGATCGCGTCGACGGTGACGTACACGGCAAGCGCGAAGAACGCGATGCCGATCGCCCGGACGGTCGGCTTCTCCCACCGTTCGGGATTCTTCCGGGTGAACTGCCATGCCACCGCCACGGCCGAGAGGACCTCGATGAATGAGTCCAGACCGAACCCGATCAGCGCAGCCGACGACGCGGCCGCACCCGCAGCGACCGCGATAATGCCCTCGAGGATGTTGTAGGTGATCGTGAACGCGACGATCAGTCGCACCCGCCGGTGCAGCGTCACGCGGCGATCAGCCGTGATCGCCGCGCTCATTGGACATCCTGCACACAGCAGCCAGGAACGGTACAGGCCGGGTCGATACACGGTGCGCTCTCGTCCACCGCGAGCGTCACTTCGAGCAACGAGGTCAGCGCGTGGGAAAGATGCGGATCGGCGATCTCGTACCGGGTCTGCCGGCCCTCAGGCTCGGCGACCACGATGCCACAGTCACGCAAACACGCCAGGTGGTTGGACACATTTGACCGGGTCAGCTCAAGCTCCCGCGCAAGCACAGCCGTGTAGCTTGGCCCATTCAGCAGAGTCATCAGGATCCGTGAACGCGTCGGGTCCGCCATGGCCCTGCCGAGCCGGTTCATCACATCCACTCGCGTGGCAATAGTCAGCACGCGATGACTATACAGTTTGTGCTGACCTATCACGTAGTCGCACTTCAGCCGGCTGGCAGAGTGAATCGGCTGCACTTTCGTTCCGTTCTTCAAGCAAGGATGGAACTCGATGAACAGGAAGTACTCGCCGGAGATGCGTGAGCGTGCGTTGCGGGTGTTCGCGGAGGCGCGGCCGGAGCACCCGAACATGATGAGCGCGGTCCGTCATGTCGCCGGTCTGCTCGGGATGAGCCCGGAGACGCTGCGCCTCTGGCGGCGCCGCTACGAGGTCGACGCCGGCACCAAGCCAGGCGTCTCGACCGACGCCGCTCAACGGATCAAGCAGCTGGAGAAGGAAGTCTCGGAGTTGCGGAAGGCGAACGAGATCCTCAAGGCTGCGAGCGTGTTTTTCGCGAAGGAGCTCGACCGCCCCTGACCGAGATGATCCGGTTCATCGACGAGTACCGGGATCGCTTCGGGTCGAGCTCATCTGCCGTGTCCTGCGACCGGCAGTGCAGGGCTTCCTCACCTCCCGCGGCTACCGCGCGGCGCGAAAGACCGCGCCCCGTCGGCCCGACAGCTGAAGGACGAACTGCTGGTGCCGGAGGTCGCGAGGCTGCATGCGGAGAACTACGGCGTCTATGGGCGCCGTTCACCACGCGGTCCGACAAGACGACGCCGCTGCCGAGTGATCTCGTGAACCGAGGGTCCAGACACCTCCGTCTCCAGCTCTTCCCAAACTCTTCCCAAGCGGCCGCTGGAACAGCAAGAACTGCGGAATCTCGCGGGAGAGCTCCCGATTGAGAAGCGCGATCCCTTCCTTTTTGAAATCTCAAACCGCCAGATTAGCGCTAGTTTCCGTCGTCGAGCGTGACCGAGCAATGCTCTGAAATGTCGGAAAGGGCTTTCATGGCGGAGACGGAGGGATTTGAACTCTGAAGGTTCGACATTTCCAACATTTCGACGGCCACAGTCCCGCATGATTCCGCGGAATCACTGCATTCCACGCTGTGCTCAGTGACGGTCGTTTGCGGTCGATTCTTCCCAAACGTTTCCCACGTGCCGGAGCCGTTCGGGCGAGCGATCCCGGGGATGTGCGGCCAGGCTACCACCCGCGTCGATCACGTCTCCGGCCACTCAGTGTTAGCCCGTGCGCGGCCGCAGGTCGGGACGTTCGTCCCGACCTGCGCCGTCCGTATCGGACGTAGGGTGGACGTGTCCTCGATACCCACCCAGGGTATGCGCGAGGTCATCGCAGGTCTTGGTGACCTGTCCAGAAGGAGTGGTGTTCTGATGATGTGGGATGACGGCGACGGCGGCTACGACATGGGCTTCGGGATGGGCATGGGCTGGGGCTGGGGTTGGCTGTGGGTCATCCTCATCCTGATCGGGATCGGGCTGCTGGTGTTCGTGGCGATCCGGCTGAGCACGCGCACGAACGCGGCCCCGCCCGCCGCCGCACCTCCCGCGGTCGGCACGCCGGCCCCAGTGGCTGAGGTGTCGTCGGCGCGGCGGATCCTCGAGGAGCGGTACGCGCGCGGTGAGATCGACACGGATGAGTTCAACGAACGTATGCGTACTCTCAACGGCGCATGAGCGGGGGGATCACACGCCGGCAGGCTCTGACGATCGGCGCTCTCGGTGTGGGCGCGCTCGGCATCGGCGCGACCGGGTTGGTGTGGACGACGGTCGGATCGCAGACCTCCGGGAGCGGAACGGCGACCGCGACGTCGGGGGCGGCCGGGTGGGTCGAGCCGTCGGTGCTAGAGTCGGTCGGCGGTGTGCTCGATGTCACGTTGCAGGCGGCCGAGCGGGAGGTGGAGGTCGGTGGCGCGTCGGTGCGGATGCTGACCTACAACGGCACCGTTCCCGGACCCACGCTTCACCTCCGTCCCGGTGATCTCCTGCGGGTGCGGCTGCAGAACGACCTCACCGACCCGACGAATCTGCACACGCACGGTCTGCTGGTGTCGGCATCCGACAACAGCGACAACCCGTTCCTGCGCATCGGTGCCGGGGAGAGCTTCGACTACGAGATCCAGCTCCCGGACGATCACCCGGCCGGAGTGTTCTGGTACCACCCGCATCATCACGAGCTGGTCGCCGATCAGGTGTTCGCAGGCCTGTACGGGGCGATCGTCGTGGACGAGGAGGACTGGACGGTCACGCCCCCGCGGGTCGTGGTCGTCTCGGACGTGACCGTCTCAGGCGGCGCTGTCGCATCGGTGTCGGGAGTCGAGCGGATGCTGGGACGCACCGGCGAGGTGCTGCTGGTCAACGGCCAGCCCTCCCCGACGCTTCCCGCGCCCGCGGAATCGGAGCAGCGACTCCTGATCGTCAACGCGTGCACGAGCCGCTACCTCGACCTGCGACTGGGCGATCTGGACGCCCGGGTGCGCGGTATCGACTCACACCGCCGCACCCCGCAGTCCGCGGATCGGCTGGTCCTCGCCCCGGGGAACCGCGCCGATGTCGTGATCACCACTCCCACAGCGGCGACGGACCTGATCGCCGCCGCCTACGACCGAGGGCAGGCGGGGATGGGGATGATGGGCGGTGGTTCCACGACGTCTTCCGAGGCTGTCGTGCTCACCGTGGTCCCGGATGCCGGAGCGACGCCCCCCGTGGTCGCCGACCCGGTCGTCAGTGCCCGCCGCGACCTTCGCGAGACCGCGGTCGACGGCACGCGGACGCTCACGATGAGCATGGGCATGGGCGGCGGCGCGGGCATGCGGTTCCTGATCGACGGGCGCGCGTTCGATGCGGGCCGGACCGATCAGAGTGTGACGATCGGGACCGTCGAGGACTGGACGATCGTGAACGTGTCGCCGATGGACCACCCGTTCCACCTGCATGTCTGGCCGATGCAGGTCCTCCGCACGGGAGGCGCCGACGTTACCGGTCTCGACGTCCGAGACGTCGTCGACGTGCCCGCGGGGACGTCGGTCACGGTGCGGATCGCGTTCGACCGGTTCCCCGGCCAGACGGTCTACCACTGCCACATCCTCGACCACGAAGACCTCGGCATGATGGGCGTCGTCGACGCCGCGTAACCCCGCGCTCGCCCCGCGGGCTCGCCCGCCGGCCGAGCGCGGTTACGATGGCTGGGTGCCGAAGGGGCAGCGGATGAACGAGTGGTCGAACGCAGCGGGTGGCGGCAGCGCCTACCGCCGGTGGTTCGCCGTGATCGTGGTGTCGCTGCTGATGGCCGGGCTGGTCGGCATGCACGCATTGTGGACCGGGTCCTCGACAGCACACGCCGGAACGACGTCGACGCTGATCGCGGTCGACTCGACCGGGGGAGACCACGACGCCGCTGCCACGTCGGCATCCGTGGCCGCGTCGGCACCGTTGTCGGCGCCCGCCGATCTCAGCGCCGACTGCGCGGGGTGTGCGACGGTCGGCAGCCATGATGTCGCGGCGATGTGCGTGACCGCGCTGATCCTCATCGTTCTGCTCGCCGTTCGAGCTCTGCCCAGAGAGGTGCGCATCGAAGTCGCTGCGATGGCCCTCAGCCGGCTGCGGGGCGCGATGCGCGCGAGTGCGCGCCCCTCCTCGCCGGATCTGACGGCGCTTTCGATCAGCCGCACGTGAGGGGAGTGCCCGACGTGTCGGGCCCACCCGGTCTTCGCCGTTTCGGCGCCACCCCTTCACATTGATAGAGAGAAACCCCATGCACTTCCGCGTTCGCGCGGCGGCGGCTCTTGCCGCTGTCGCCACCCTCACCCTCACCGCCTGCACCGCACAGACCACGACCGCGGGCGACTCCCACTCGTCCGCCCTGTCCACACACATCCACGCGATCATCACCGACCCGGCCACCGGCACCACGATCCTCGGCACCCACGACGGCCTCCTCCCGGTCGATGCCGACGGCGGCGTCGGGGACCCGATCGGCGGGTACGAATTCGACGCGATGGGGCTCGCCGTCACCGGCGACGCCTTCGTCGCGTCCGGCCACCCCGGCGCGAACACCCCCGCAGAGTGGGGATCCCCGCACCTCGGCATCATCCGCAGCGACGACGCCGGCCAGACCTGGTCCCCCATCGCGTACACGAGCGAGAAGGACTTCCACGCCCTGACCGCCGGACCCGACGGCACCCTGTACGGGCTCTCCACCGACGAGCCGGCTGTGCTGACCAGCACAGACGGCGGTTCGACCTGGACAGCGGCAGGCGCGAACATCTCCGCGTACGCGCTCACCGTCGACGACACCGGCACCGTCTACGCCACCACCCCCGGCGGGGTTCTGTTCAGCGTTGACGGCGCAGCCACCTTCGCGCCCATCGCGGATGCGCCGGCACTGTATCTGCTCTCGGCAGCCCCCGACCACTCGACACTGGTCGGCGTCGACGTCGAGGGCACGATCTGGACCAGCGCGGACGCCGCCGCATCGTGGGTCGAAGCGGGCAGTGCGGACGGTCAGGCGCAGGCGGTCGCTCTCACCTCGTCGGGAGAGATCGCCGTGGCCGACGACAGCGGGCTCCGGCTCCTCGGCGGCGACCAGTAATCCGGAACCTGCGAATCGGGAGGCGCACGTGAGCGAGCAGGACACGAAGATCAGCCTCGTCGGC
Source organism: Actinomycetes bacterium (assembly GCA_030426515.1). Taxonomy (GTDB): domain Bacteria; phylum Actinomycetota; class Actinomycetes; order Actinomycetales; family Microbacteriaceae; genus Microbacterium. The sequence continues at coordinate 17,733 of JAUHYM010000021.1, read as the reverse complement.
TCGGTGGCGCTCGGCACGGGAGTGATGATCGGCGCGGGCATCTTCGCGCTCGTCGGACAGGTCGCCGGACTCGCCGGCGACTGGTTCCCGGTGGCGTTCATCGCCGGCGCCGCCGTCGCCGGTGTCAGCTCGTACGCCTACGCACGGTACTCGAGCGTGAACCCGTCGGCGGGCGGCATCGCGATGCTGCTGAAAGACGCCTACGGACCGGGCGTGGTCGCCGGGTCGTTCTCGCTGTTCATGTACGTGTCGATGGTGGTCGCCGAGAGCCTCCTCGCCCGCACCTTCGGCACCTACCTGCTGCGACCCTTCGGGCTCCAGGACTCCGTCGTGCTGGTGCCGCTGCTGGGCATCGTCGCGATCGCGGCCGCCGCGGCGGTCAACCTCGTCGGCAACCAGCTCGTCGAACGCTCCGCACTCGTCACCGCCGTCCTGAAGATCGTCGGCATCGCGGTGCTCGCAGCGGCCGGTCTCATCGGTGCAGCAGCGACCGGGGCGGGGTTCTTCTCGCACAGCTCGGACAGCGGCGACGGCATGCTCGGGGTGGTGGCCGCCGTCGCGCTGTGTGTGCTGGCGTACAAGGGCTTCACCACGATCACCAACCAGGGCGATGACCTGAAGGACGCCAAACGGAATATCGCCCGGTCCATCACGATCTCGATCGCGATCTGCGCCGTGCTGTACCTGCTGATCACCCTGTCGGTCGGGGCGAGCATCGGAGCATCCGGCGCGATCGACGCCCGCGACTACGCCCTCGCCGAAGCAGCCGACCCGCTGTTCGGCGCGTGGGGCGTCGGCATCACCGTGGCCGTCGCGGTGATCGCGACCCTCTCCGGACTGCTCGCCAGCCTGTTCTCCGTGTCGCGCCTGTACGGGATGCTGCAGGACATGAAGCAGGCACCCGCGCTGCCCGCGCGGGTGCCCCACCAGCCCCTGCTGATCACCGCCGCGGCCGCGATCGTCCTCACCGCGGTGTTCGACCTGGGCCGCATCGCAGCGCTGGGCGTGTTCCTCTACCTCACGATGGACATCGCCGTGCAATGGGGAGTGCTCCGTCGCCTGCGCGACAAGATCGACGCGCACCGCTTGCTGCCCATCGCCACCATCGTGCTGGACGTCGCGATCCTCGCCGCGTTCACGATCAGCAAGGTGCAGTCCGACCTGCTCACCGTCGGCGTCGCGGCAGGCCTCGCCGCCGTGATCTTCGCCGCACAGGCATGGGTCGTCACCCGTCGGCACCGAACCGAGACGAGCGACCGATGACCCGACGCACACCGACGACACTGCGGCGTCTCACCGCCGCCAGCGTTGCCCTCGTCCTCACAGCCTCCCTGGCATCCTGCTCCGACAACCCCCTCTCCGACCAGTACCGGGCGGGCGACAACAAGGGGTTCATCGCCGCCGACGGCTTCCGAGTCGTCGAGATCCCCACAGCAGACCGCAGTCGACCCGTCACGTTCCAGGGAGTGCTCGACACCGGCGACACCGTCACCAGCGACGAGTACGCCGGCGATGTCGTGGTCGTGAACTTCTGGTACGCCGCATGCGCGCCGTGCCGTGTCGAGGCGCCGGAGCTCGAAGCCGCGCACGAGGCGTTCGCAGACGATGACGTGTCCTTCCTCGGCGTGAACATCTACGACAGCGCCGCCGCCGCGACCGCGTTCGCCGACACCTACGGCATCACCTACCCCAGCGCCCTCGCGACCGTGGATGGGTCCGTGAAACTCGCATTCGCGGAAGAGACACCGTTGAACGCCGTCCCGACGACGATCGTGCTGGACCGCAAGGGCAGGGTCGCCGCCCGCATCATCGGCCAGCTCAGCAGCGCCTCGATCCTCAAAACACTCATCTCCGAGACACTGGACGAATCGTGACCCTCGTCGACTCCGTCGCCGGCGGATCCCTGCTCGTCGCCATCCCGATCGCCGTGCTCGCCGGGCTGGTGTCCTTCCTCTCCCCCTGCGTCCTTCCCCTGGTGCCCGGCTACCTCGGCTACATCGGCGCCGCCGCAGCACCCCGCACGACACACACACCCGCGCCTCGAGCACACCTCGACGAGCCGGACAGCACCACCGACGCGGAGTGCCACGACCCGACCGCGGCCGCCCCGGTATCCGCCGCTCCGACCCCGACCGCGACTCTCACGACCGGTCGGCACCGTGTTGTGATCGGCGTGGTGCTGTTCATCGCCGGATTCACCGTCGTGTTCATCAGCGTGGCTATGCTCGGCGGCACCGCCGGAAGGCTCCTCCTGGAATACGCCGACCCGATCACCCGCGTCCTCGGCGCGTTCATCATCATCATGGGCGTGGTCTTCATCGGCGGCCTCCGGTTCGCGCAACGCACCATGCGGCCACGCGTGCGCGGAAGGATCGGATTGGCGGGAGCCCCCCTGCTGGGCATCGCTCTCGGCATAGGTTGGACACCCTGCATCGGCCCCACCCTCGCCGTCATCCTCGGGATGTCCTTCGATCAGGCATCCGCTGCACGCGGCGCGCTCCTCGGCCTCGCATACTCGCTCGGTCTCGGCATCCCGTTCATCCTCCTCGCCTTCGGATTCGGCTGGGCGACCCGATCCGTCGGAGTGATGCGCCGCCACATCCGCCTGATCAACATCATCGGCGGCACACTCCTCATCGCGCTCGGCACGCTCATGGTCACGGGCCTGTGGACCGCGCTGATGTCGAACCTGCAAGGCGTGTTCTTGAGCGTCCCCCTCCCCATCTGACGACACAGCAGTCCCCGCACCCGACGTGGATCCCCTCCCGAGGGAATACCCCTAGGGGGTATCGTGGTTGGGGTGAGCAAGTCTTGTGAGGGACGAGTGGGCATCACCCATCCCACTCCAAAGCGAGGGAGTCTCAATGAAGATGTCAAGCCGCGGTCGCGGTCTTCGCTGGGTCCTCGATCGTGAATGTGCGGTTGTCTCGCAGAAGCGCGTAGAGGACGTCGACTCGTCTGCGGGCGAGTGCGAGGAGCGCGGAGACGTGCTTGCTGCCTTCGGCGCGTTTCTTCAGGTAGAAGTCGCGGTTTGGTCCGTCTCGGACGATCGCGGTCTGCGCGGACAGGTAGAACACGCGTCTCAGGGTCCGGTTGTAGCGCTTCGGGCGGTGCATGTTGCCGGTGCGGCGGCCGGAGTCCCGGGGAACGGGGACCAGGCCGGCAGCGGACGCGAGCCGGCCCGCGTCGGCGTAGGCGCTCAGGTCGCCGGCCGCGACGATGAGTTCCGCGCCGAGGATCGGGCCGATGCCGGGCATCGATTCGATGATCGCGGCCTGCGGGTGGGCGTGGAACGTGTCATCGACTTGGGCGTCGATCGTGGTGATCCGGGCGTCCAGGGCAAGCAGGGCGCGAGCGTGTTCGGCCACGATCTGCGCGGCGATCTTCTGCCCTGGGACGGTGGTGTGCTGAGCGTCTGCGGCGTCCAGCGCGGTGTCGGCGATCTCCGCCGCCGAGCGGACCTTCCGTTTCGCGAGCCAGGACGCGACCCGGACGCGACCTGCCCGGCGCAGTCCGTCCGGGGTCTGATATCGGGTCAGCAGCACGATCGCTCCCTTGCGTCGACCGAAATCGAACGCGCGCTCCAGGCCCGGGAAGTACCCGGTGAGGGTGTCCCGGAGGCGGTTGATCAGCCGCACCCGGTCGGCGACGAGGTCCGCGCGCAGCGCGACCAGCAGCCGCAGCTCGGCGACGATCTCCGCGGGAACCTCCACCGGCGCCAGGTCGGATCGATGGCGGACGGTCTCGGCGATGACGTAGGCGTCACGAGCATCGGTCTTCGCCTCACCCCGATAGGCGCCAGACATCCGGTTAACCGTGCGCCCGGGCACGTACCGGACGGTCTGCGCATGCGCGGCCAGCAACGTCAACAGCAGCCCGGACGCAGTACCAGTGATGTCGATGCCCCACGTGATCTCACCCCCGAGCGCGACGACCGCTCCCAGGGTGTCGAGGATCACCGTCTCATCGTTGATCACCTTCCCCGACCACACGGTCTCCCCGGCGCCGTCGACCACGCACACCCAGTGATGACCCTTGCCCGCATCGATACCCGCCCACAAACGGGGCCCTGCTGCCTCCAGTTCAGCGGCCATCATCCGAACCTCCTCGTTCTCGGCCACCATCGGTCAGCCCGAGGAACGCCCCGCCGACATCTCCGTAAACAGCGACCAGAACGCGGATCTCAATCAGCGGCCAGAGCGCCCCGGAGAGCCGGACGGCCACTCCCTCGGAGCCACCAAGGACAAAACACCATCAGCCACATCCGACCCACCCGGGCCGACTAACAACTTACGGAGCACACCATGACCGACCCACACGCGCACCACCACCACGCGCGCACCACCACCGACCACCCAGACCCGGCGGCCAAGCCGACCGACGCGGCCGTCCACGACGAGCACGCCCGACACGGCGGCCATGAGGCGCACGCCGACCACGGTGCGCACGCCGACCACGACGCGCACGCCGACCACGGTGCACATGACAGCCACGGGGAGCATGCCGGTCATGACAGCCACGCCGACCACGGGGAGCATGCGGGCCATGGCGGGCACGCCGGACATGGCGCACATCATGTCGCCCAGTTCCGGCGGCTGTTCTGGATCAACCTGATCCTCGCCGTCCCGGTCGTGGCGTTCTCCGGCATGTTCGGGATGGTCCTGGGCTACTCGGTTCCCTCGTTCCCCGGAGCACAGCTGATCTCTCCCGTGCTGGGCACCGTGATGTACTTCTGGGGCGGCTGGCCGTTCCTCAGCGGCGCGGTCAGCGAACTCCGAGCCCGCAAACCCGCGATGATGCTCCTCATCGGTCTCGCGATCACCGTCGCATTCTTCGCATCCTGGGGCGCCACCCTCGGACTCCTCCACCGTGAGCTCGAGTTCTGGTGGGAGCTCGCGCTGCTGATCGTGATCATGCTGCTCGGCCACTGGATCGAGATGCGGTCCCTCGCGCAGACCACCTCCGCACTGGACTCCCTCGCCGCGCTCCTGCCCGACGAAGCGGAACGCGTCGAAGGCGACCAGGTCGTCACCGTCTCCCCCGCCGACCTCCGACTCGGCGATGTGGTCGTCGTCCGCCCCGGCGGCAGCGTCCCCGCGGACGGCAGGGTCGTGGAGGGCCGCGCCGACATGGACGAATCCATGGTCACCGGCGAATCCCGCCCCGTCAGCCGGACCGCGGGCGACACGGTGACCGCCGGAACCGTCGCAACAGATTCAGGCTTGCGGGTCGAGGTCACCGCTACGGGCGATGACACCACCCTCGCCGGCATCCAGCGGTTGGTCGCCGACGCGCAGAACTCGACCTCGAGGGCGCAGCGGATCGCCGACCGCGCCGCCGGCTGGCTGTTCTGGTTCGCGCTGGGTGCCGCCGCACTCACCGCGCTCGTCTGGACGCTCGTCGGAGACCCGGACACCGCGGTGATCCGGACGATCACCGTGCTGGTGATCGCGTGCCCCCACGCGCTGGGTCTGGCCATCCCCCTGGTCGTGTCGATCGCCACCGAGCGCGCGGCCCGCGGCGGTGTTCTCGTCAAGGACCGCCTCGCCCTGGAGAGCATGCGGACCATCGACGCGGTCCTGTTCGACAAGACCGGCACCCTCACCAAGGGCGAGCCGACCGTCACCGGCATCTCCACCGCCGATTCCGACTCCGCCGAGACCGTTCTGGCACTCGCGGCCGCCGCCGAAGCCGACAGCGAACACCCCCTCGCCAAGGCCATCGTGCGAGCTGCCCGCGAGAAGGATCTGACCATCCCGTCCGCTGCCGGCTTCACCTCGTCCCCCGCGGTCGGGGTGACCGCGACCGTCGAGAACCATGAAGTCCGCGTCGGCGGCCCCGCTCTCCTCGAAGAGCTCGGCCTCAACGAGATCGAGGATGCCGACGCGTGGCGAGCGGAAGGCGCGATCATCCTCCACGTCGTCCGAGACGGTCGGGCCATCGGCGGCCTCAAGCTCGCCGACGAGGTCCGTCCCGAGTCGCGCGATGCCGTCGACGCGCTCCATGCCCTCGGCATCGAGGTCGTGATGATCACCGGCGACGCCGAAGCCGTCGCCCACGCGGTCGGCGAGGACCTCGGCGTCGACCGGGTGTTCGCGCGCGTGCGCCCCGAGGACAAGTCCGCCAAGATCGCCGAGCTGCAGGCCGAAGGCAAGCGCGTCGCGATGGTCGGAGACGGCGTCAACGACGCGCCCGCCCTCGCCCGAGCGGACGTCGGCATCGCGATCGGCGCCGGCACCGACGTCGCCATCGCCTCCGCGGGCGTGATCCTCGCCAGCGACGATCCCCGGTCCGTGCTGTCGGTGATCGAGCTGTCCCGAGCGAGCTACCGGAAGATGAAGCAGAACCTGTGGTGGGCGGCCGGCTACAACCTCATCTCCGTGCCCCTCGCCGCCGGCGTCCTCGCTCCCATCGGATTCGTCCTCCCCGTGTCCGTCGGGGCGATCCTGATGTCGCTGTCCACGGTGGTGGTCGCCCTCAACGCGCAGCTGCTGCGGCGCCTCGACCTCACCCCGGCGAACAGCGCCCGCACGATCCTCGGCCGCTGACGCCACCCGGCGAATCACCACGCAGACGGCAACGGCGCTCCCCTCAGGCAAAGATCCCGAGGGGAGCGCCGTTCGTCGAGTCAGCCCGTGGTCGCCATCACTGAACAGCCCGCGGAGTCACCCCGTTGCTGTGGAGACCGCATCACCGACCCGTGCTCATGACGTGGACGCAAGGCTGTACCCGGCCTCCTCGACCGCATGCCGCACCTGCACCGCATCCACCGGCGCCGTGCTGGTCACGGTCACCGTCGATACGCCGCCCGCCTTCAGATCGACGTCGACACCGGAGACACCATCGATCGCGGACACCTCCTCGGTGACGCTGCGCACGCAGTGCGAGCAGGTCATGCCCTCGACCAGGAACTGAGCCGACACCTCGTCGCCCTCGATCGGCTCCGCAACGAGGGCGGCCGCGTCCTTGGTCGCAGTGCTGTGGGAGGTGGGGCTGCAGCACGCGCAGCCGCCACCGTTGGTCGACCGCAGTCCGAGGTCCCGCAATCCCTGTCCGGCCATGATGTGCTCCCTTCGCGAGCGTTGAGTGAATGTGAGATGCGCGCTTCTATGAGCGCACCAGGCGCGCGATGGCCGCGTTCGCCTCACGCAGCTTCTCCTGCGCGACCGGCCCGCCTTCGCCGACGGCTTCCGCGACGCAATGTCCGAGGTGGTCTTCCAGCAGAGTCAGCGCAACCGACTCCAACGCCTACGTGACCGCGGAGACCTGGGTGAGGACGTCGATACAGTAGGCCTCCTCGTCGACCATTCGCGCGATCCCGCGCACCTGGCCCTCGGCCCGACGCAACCTCATCAGCAGCGCCTGCTTGTCGCCCGAATATCCGTGTGCCATCCCGCACCTCCGTCGCACCATCCAATGTACCCGCTAGGGGTATGGGGTATAAAGAGGCGCGACTGGGCGGATCCGAGTCAGAGCCTGTTGTCGACGGAAACAGCCATTGCCGCATCCCACCCACGATGTGGGTATATCTAGATAGGTAGATATACTTATGCCCTTGAGGAGCACACTGTGACGATGAAGACGACGCCCGTTCGCGGGAACGAGCCGATGGCGGCGGGCCAGGCGTCCGCCCTGGCCGAGTTCCTGCGCACCCTGGGCGACGCGACCCGGTTGCGGATCCTGACCGCCTTGGACGGCGTGTGCGTGCCGGTCACCGCGATCGTCGAGGCCACCGGGGAACGCCAGCCGACCGTGTCTCACCACCTGCGCATCCTGCGCGACCGCGGTCTCGTGGTCGGGGAGCGGCGCGGCGGATACGTCTACTACTGCCTCGCGACCGAGGGCATCCGCGACGCTCTTGACGTCCTCCAAGGTCTGGCCGGCGGCGAGCCAGCCGAGTGATCTCGATCTCCCCCACCGCCGACCCCGAACACCAGCCGAAAGGGAACCATCCGATGACCGCCCAGATCTCGCCGACTGCTCTCACCGTCGACGGAGGCGTCGACCTGCTCCTCCCCCGTGAGACACCGCTGGAGGTACTGGACGCGTTCGTGGCCTCGTGCAACGTCGGCGCGTGCGGGTGCGGCGACACCTTCGTCTCGCGCATCACCAATGTGGAACTGCACGACGAACCCGGACGCCGCAGGGTTCGGATCAGCGGCGACATCACCCCCGACGAGGTCCTCAGCGAGCTTGCCACCACCTCGCTGTCGCAACAGTCCTGACGACCCGACTGCGACTCGAGACCACCCCTCAGAAGCAACCCACGAGGCCCCCCTTGTTCGACTACGCCCAGCCTCCCCGCACAACAGGCGCCTCCCCCGCCGCATCCCGCTCCGCAGCTGACTGCTCGCCCATCATGGCGGACTCCGCGCGCCGAGCACCCAGCGGGAAGCCCGCGGGCAGACGAGTGCCGCGACGAATCGCATGACCGCCGCTACGCCGCCGCCGCGCCTCGGATTGCGGGAGAACGCTCCGCAGTTCGCGCTGCTCGTCGCCGTGAACGCACTCGTCGGGGGCATGGTCGGTCAAGAGCAGACCGTCCTGCCGTTGCTCGCGCGCGACGTGTTCGGGATCACCGGATACACCATGGTGCTCAGCTACGTCGCCGTGTTCGGAGTCACCAAGGCGATCTCGAACTGGTTCGCCGGCACCCTCTCGGACAGATTCGGACGCAAACCGGTGCTCCTGGCCGGGTGGCTCGTCGCAGTGCCCGTCCCGCTGATGCTGATCTGGGCACCCGACTGGGGATGGGTCGTCGCCGCGAACGCGCTCCTCGGGGTGAGCCAGGGCCTGACCTGGTCCACGACCGTGGTCATGAAGATCGACCTCGTCGGCCCCCGCCAGCGCGGTCTCGCGATGGGACTGAACGAAGCCGCCGGCTACGGCGCCGTCGCCGTCTCCTCCCTCCTGGCCGGGTACCTCGCCAGCGAGTACGGGCTGCGTCCCGCACCGTTCCTGCTCGGCATCGCCTACACCGCCCTCGCGCTCATCATCACGGGCATCTTCGTCCGGGAGACCCACGGGCACGCTCGCGCCGAGGCCGCACAGCTCGCACCCGCCACCAGCCGGCCCCGCCAGGACGCGGACCTGACGCACCGGCGAATCTGGTTCCTCGCGAGCATCCGCGAACCCGCCCTCGCCTCCGCGAGCGCCGCCGGGCTCGTGAACAACCTGAACTTCGGCCTCTCATGGGGGCTGTTTCCGCTGCTGTTCGCCACCCGCGACCTCTCCACCGCGCAGATCGCGCTCCTGTTCGCGCTGTACCCGGGCGTGTGGGGCATCGGGCAGCTGTTCACCGGCGCCCTGTCGGACCGCATCGGCCGCAAGCACCTCGTCACCGGCGGCATGGCCCTCCAGGCCATCGCCCTGATCATCATCGGCGCGGGCAGCGGGCTCGGTGCCTGGGCCACCGGGACGATCCTTCTCGGCCTGGGCACGGCGATGGTCTACCCGACCCTCCTCGCCGTCGTCGGCGACGTCGCGCACCCCGCGTGGCGCGCACGCGCCGTCGGCGTCTACCGCGTCTGGCGGGACCTCGGCTACGCCGTCGGCGCAGTCATCGGCGGAATCGTCGCCGACCTCCTCAGCCTGCAGGCCGCACTGTGGGTCGCCGCAGCGATCTCCGCGGTCGTCGCCGCGATCGTCGCCGGGAGGATGTACGAGACTCTCTCCACACAACACCGCAACGGAGCATCGGCCACCTGAGCCCTCTGCGGTGCTCCCAACGCGCCCTCTCCGACGCCGATCCGAGCGCGCACGACGGAGCCTCAATCGTGCACCATCCTGGCCGTACCCCACCCACCTCTTCCGGGCCACTACCCGAGGTCACCGGTCGCCCATCATGCAAATACCGACAGTTGTCCGCAAGACACGCTGGTGCAGCTCGAGCGCACCCGCCAGCGTCCGCGGTCGGCGCTACCCTGACCCCGAGGTCACCCATGGGAAGCATCACGGCGTACGAGATCGCGGCGGGCAAGCGCTACCGCGTGCGCTGGCGCGATGACCAGCAGAAGCAGGTCGAGAAGAAGGGCTTCCGCACCAAGAAGGACGCCGAGCTCTACCTCGCGCACACCGAGGTCTCGCGCTCGAACGGCTCCTATACCGACCCCGGTGAGGCGCGTATCACTGTCGGAGCGCTGGGCGTCGAGTGGCTGCGCAACAAGAAGCACGCACTCAAGGCTTCCTCGTTCAGCTCCTTGAACACGTCGTGGCGGGTGTATGTCCTCCCCCGCTGGGGCGACGTTCGGATCGGAGACATTCGCGCGTCGCACGTGGAGCAGTGGATCCGAGAGCTGTCGGAGGGCACCGCGACGACGACGCGGACGAAGAGCGCGAAGGCCGGCGCAAGCCCCCGGTCTGCAAGCGTCGTCTATCGCGCGCTCGGCGTGCTCGCCGGCATCCTTGACACAGCTGTGCGCGACGGACGCATCCCTCGAAACGTCGCTCGCGGCGCTCAGAATCTGCCCCCGAAACAGTCCCAGAAGCCGCGTCGCTACCTGACCCACAGCGAGGTCGTTCGCCTCGCCGAGGCGACCAACAACGACACGCATAGGACGCTGATCCTTCTGCTCTCGTACTGCGGCCTCCGGTGGAGCGAAGCGATCGGCATGCACGTGAGCGACATCATCTTCCCGAGACACCGAATTCAGGTGCAGCGAGCGGCGGTCGAGGTCGAAGGCAAGATCGTGCTCGGCACACCGAAGAACTGGGAGCGCCGGCTAGTGCCATTCCCGGCCTTCCTGGAAGAGCCGCTGGAGCAGCTGTGTCGCGGCAAGCGCGCCGACGATCTGGTCTTCACCGATCTGCAGGGCAAGCATCTGCGCCGCGCGAAGACGCAGCACGGCGTGAACTCGTGGTTCACCACGGCGCTCGACCTCGCCGACATCGAGCGGCTGACTCCGCACGACCTGCGTCACACCGCCGCGAGCCTCGCGATCTCGTCGGGTGCGAACGTCAAGGCCGTGCAGCGGATGCTGGGACACAAGTCGGCGGCGATGACGCTCGACACCTACGCCGACCTCTTCGACGACGACCTCGCCGACGTGGCCGAACGGATGAATCAGGGTGGGCTCAACGCGAACGTCGCGCGGCTCTGGGAGACCTGACGGGGCGTTTCGTCTCGCTGCGCTCGCTCAACGACCGACGGCGCATGAACTGCAACTAGCGGCTTTCGGACACGCTTTTCGACCTATATGCGCCAGAAGCTTGTGGGCGATTTGTGGGCGACTCGGTATCGCGCCGCTCATCCACGGGCGAAGAAAAGCCCCGCGATCCCTACTCTCGTAAGGGATCGCGGGGCTTCAACTCCGTGACAGCGGCAGTGGAGATGGGGGGAATCGAACCCCCGTCCATCGCTGAGATACTGAGGCTTCTCCGGGCGCAGTCTGTGAAATCGTTCTGCTCGGCCCCGACATTCAGCACAGACACACAAGTCGACGGGCCCAGCCTGAAGAAAGTCCCGTGTGACGCTCAGGCGACGTCACACAGCGAGATCCCTAGATGACGCCAGGGTCCGTGCCGGGATCAGTCACGGGCTGACGGACTCGGGCTCGCTGCTCAGGCAGCGAGGGCGAAGTCGGACTGCTTCTTTTCGGCAGTTATTGGTGTGCAGGGGGCGTTGACGAGATAACCCTGCATCCTCGGCCCGCTTCCCGCAGATTCGCAGGCGATGTCGAAACCGATCATCCCCGTGAGCCTTCGGTGAAGGAGCCGCTGTCACACTGTGGAGTTGTCCCTCGGATGCTGTGGCACCCGAGCATTACAGACTACAACGTCTGCGGCGTCCTTGCCATTCCGAGCGCGCCCGCGCTGTCGAGACGAATTCGCGCCGCCGTGCTGGGGTAGGCTCCCCCAATGGCCCCGCCCACGCACGCATGGACGCGCTCCCACATCTGGATCACCGTTGCGATCGCCGCCGGCGCCGCACTGGTCACGGGCCTCGTCGTCTGGCTGGCCACATCGGCGAACGACAGCGCAGCACCCGGCCCGACACCGACCCTCAACGTGACAGCGACACCGACGGTCGTGCCGGAACCCACCCCGACGCCCCAGCCGACACCGGAGGCGACCGTCGCGACGTGTGAGAACATCGTGACCGAGGGTCTGCGCGCGATGATGGCGCTGCAGGAGTGGACCGTCGAGGAGACCACGGGCGCGCAGATCGGCGCGACGCCGTTCGCCAAGTTCCCCGACGGGCCGCCGCCCGGCCAGCTGATCTGCCGGTGGGCTGCCGACCACACCGCCGCCACCGACAATGTCGTGGACTTCGCGTGGGCGCCTGTCGAGGAAAGCGCCACGGCCGGAATCGTCGACGCGCTCGTCGGCGCTGGCTACACCCGCCAGGACACCGACGCAGGCATCGTGGTTCTGGGGACGTTCGAGGGCGACGACGCGTACGTGTTCACCGGCTCGGACGTGCGCTGGGCGCCGTCGATCGAGGCTGTCGGGTACGTGACCGCCCCGACAGAGACGCCGTGACCACACTTCCCGGTCAGCCGCGTCCGGGGATCGGCGACCGACTGGCCGCGCTCATCCGGCACCGGACCGTCTCGGCGACGCTGGACGAGAGCGGTCCGGCCCCCTTCCGCGCGTTCGAGGCGGCCCTCGAGGACCTGTATCCGCTCGCCCACGAGACCCTCCAGCGCGAGCACATCACTCCCTTCGGCCTGCTGTACCGATGGCCAGGCGCCGACGCGACGCGGTCGGCGGTGCTGATGGCCCACTATGACGTGGTTCCCGCCGATGCCGCGGATCGCTGGCGGCATCGGCCGTTCGACGGGGTGATCGCAGACGGATGGGTCCACGGGCGCGGCGCGCTCGACGACAAGGGGCCTCTCGTCGTCATCCTCGAAGCGGTCGAGAATCTGATCGCCGCCGGTTTCACGCCGCCGCACGATGTCTACGTGGCACTGGGGGGCAACGAGGAGGTCTACGGCGACGCGGCCCGCACCATCGCGCAGACGCTTCACGAGCGCGCGGTGCGCCCGTGGCTCGTGCTGGACGAGGGGGGTGCCGTCGTGGATGCGCCGCTCCCCTTCGTGTCGGGGCAGAGCGCGATGGTCGGCGTCGCGGAGAAGGGCGTCATGACCCTTCGTCTGACCGCAGAGGGCGACGGCGGGCACGCCTCGGCACCGCGGTCGGTCACCGCGGTCGGCCGTGTCGCGCGTGCCGTGTCGCGGCTGACCCCTGGTACGTTCCCCGCCCGCACGCCCGCCGCCGTCACCGGGATGCTGCGCAGCTTCGCCGACCGGACTGCGGGTCCCGCGCGTCTTCTGTATCGTCTGCTGGCGCGCTCGCCCCGGCTCACCGCACGTGTCTTTCGCCTCGCAGGCGGTGAGCCGGCTGCACTGGTGCGCACGACAGTCGCGCCGACGACGATCACCGGCGGCAGCGCCGCGAATGTCCTTCCCTCACGCGCCGAGGCCACGATCAACCTTCGGATCGCCCTGTCCGAGACCACACACGGCACGGTGCAGCGCGTGCGCCGCCGCATCCGGGACCGTCGCGTCACCGCCGATGTCGTCGAAGCGAGCGAGCCCTCCCCGGAGTCGCCCGCCACCGGCCCGGCCTTCGCGGCGATCACCGCGGCCGTCGAGGCCTCGCACCCCGGCGCCGCGACTGTCCCGTACGTCATGATGGCCGCCACGGACTCGCGGTTCTTCCACCGCTACTTCCCCGCCGTCTACCGCTTCGCGCCGCTGACGATGTCCGCGGCACAGCGCGCCTCGATCCACGGCGTCGATGAAGCGGTCGAGATCACGGCGCTCGAGCGCGGCGAGCTGTTCCACCGCGCACTCCTCTCGCACCTGCCCGCTGCGCCCGCCGATCCTCCAGGGGGACACGCCTCATGACCCGCATCACGCTCGGAGCGCTCACCGGAGTGGTGGGTTTCCTGGCCTTCGTCGAGTTCACCAGCGGCATCATCCAGGGCTACTACACGCCGATGCTCACCGACATCGCCCGTGCGCTGGGGATTCACGACGCCGACGTGAACTGGCTCGAGGGCGCTCAGCTGACCTTCGCTGCCCTCGTCGTCCCCGCCCTCGCGAAGCTCGGCGACATGGTCGGGCACAAGCGCATGCTCGTCCTCTCGACCGGCGTGACGGCGGCAGCTTCGCTCGTCCTGCCGTTCACGGACTCGTTCGCCGTCTTCCTCATCGCCTGGGCCCTGCAAGGCGCGTACATCGTGTGGCTCCCGCTCGAGATCGCCCTCATCTGGTCGCGATCGGCGTCGATGCCCGATCGCCCCGCGGTCACCGCGCGGGCCGCCGGCATCCTCGTTGCGGCGCTGGAGGCCGGTGCGATCTCGGGCGCGCTGATCGGCGGCGCGCTCGTGGATGTCCTGCCGCTGACGGTTGTGCTGCTGATCCCCGCGATCGCGGTCGTCGCGTGTTTCTTCGTGGTGCTGTTCGGGGTCACCGAGTCGCCGAACCCGACGGGCGGCCGACTCGACACGGTCGGGCTCATCCTCGTCTCGCTGTCGCTGGTGACGTTCACGGGCGGACTGAGCTTCATGCGACTGAACGGCGTCGCCGACGTGCTGTCCTGGGCGCTGGTGATCGCCGGGGTCCTGCTGCTCGTCCCCTTCGCCCGCTGGGAGCTGCGGCAGGAGGACCCGTTCATCGACGTGCGCATGTTCGCCTCCCCCGCGCTGGGCCCGGTGTTCCTGACGGCAGGGCTGTTCGGCGTCAGCGTCCTGGGCGCACAGGCGCCGCTGTCGACGTTCGCGCGCACCGACCCGGCGGTCTACGGGTACGGACTGGGAACCAGCGGCTTCCAGACCTCCCTGATCATCGGCATCTACCTCATCGGCATGATCACCGGCGCTCTCCTCTATCCGGTGGCCGCGCGCCTCGCCTCACCCCGGCTCGCACTCGGGGGCGCGGCGTCTCTCGTGGCGCTGGGCTTCCTGCTGTTCCTGCCCTTCCACGACTCCTACGGCCAGCTCGTCTCGAACATGGTCATCGTCGGTCTCGGATCTGGGGCACTCGTCGCCGCGCTCCCCGCCGCCGCGGCCGCCGCCGCGCCGGCCTCGCAGACCGGCATCGCGACAGGCCTGACGAACTCGGTCAAGACGGTCGGCGGCGCGATCGCCTCCTGCGTGTTCGGTATCGCCCTCTTCCACGGCGCGACCGGAGCGGGAGTAGCGGCAGAAGGCACGGCCGGCTCGTTCTCGGGCTACCTGACCGTGTGGACGGTCTGCGGGGTGACGGCTCTCGTCTCGGCAGTCCTGCTGCTGGTGGTCGTCCCGAAGGATGCCTTCACCCAGCACGCCGCCGGCGACGCGCCCCTCGTGGTCTGACGGGGCGGGGTCCCGGCGCGGGGCTACTCACCGAGTCGATTGCGCAGCCGCATGGCGCGCTCAGCTTCGCGCTTGTCCTGCCGCTCGCGGATCGTGTGCCGCTTGTCGTACTCGGTCTTGCCCTTCGCGACCGCGATCTCGACCTTCGCGCGACCGTCCGAGAAGTACAGGCGCAGAGGCACGAGCGTGTAGCCGCCGGCGGCGACGGCATGCGAGAGCTTGATGATCTCGTCCTTGTGCAGCAGGAGCTTGCGGGTGCGCTTGGATGCGTGGTTGGTCCAGTGCCCCTGCGAGTACTCGGGGATGTGCACCGCGTCGAGGAACGCCTCACCGCCGGACACATACGCGTACCCATCCGAGAGGTTCGCACGGCCCTGGCGCAGCGACTTGACCTCGGTGCCCGTCAGGACCAGGCCCGCCTCATAGGTCTTCTCGATGAGGTAGTCGTGGCGCGCGCGACGGTTGGTCGCGATGACCTTCTCGCCGCGTTCCCTGGGCATGTCCGACTCCTCGTTCCGGCCGCACCCGACGCGCGGCAGCCTGTCAGTCTACCAACGCGCCACGCCGGGAGCGTCCGATGCGGTACCGGTGTCAGTCGCGCAGCCACCGGCGTATCGCGAATCCGGCAGAGAACGCTGCCAGGACGATGCCGATACCCAGCAGCACCGGGATCACGGCGAGTGCATCGGGGATGCCCACCCATGTGGTCACGAACGGCACACGCTGACGCAGGTAGCCCTCGACCCCGAAGCGGACGCCGGCGATGACCGCGCCGCTGGCGAACAGCGCGCCGACGACCGCGGCGAGCACCCCCTCCAGGATGAACGGCGTCTGGATGAAGCGGTTCGACGCGCCGACGAGGCGCATGATCCCCAGCTCTCGACGCCGGGCATAGGCAGACAGCCGGATCGTCGTGGCGATGAGCAGCGCGGCCGCGATGAGCATGAGCGCGGCGATGCCCACCGCGATGTAGGTCGCCACGGTCAGCGCGGAGAACAGCGGTTCGAGGTACTGCAGCTCGGTGCGCACCTGCTCGACGCCCTCCGTGCCGGCGAACGCCTCGGAGATCACATCCCACTGGGTCTGATCGACCAGGTTGATCCAGAACGTCTGATTGATCTGGTCCGGCGTGATGACGCTGGCGTAGTCTTCGCCGAGCAGCTCGATCGCGTTCTCGAACGCCTCGTCCTGGTCTTCGAAGCGGACATCCTGGATGAGGGGCGCGAGGGCGGCCGAATCGAGGCGCTCCTGCACCGCCGCCACCTGCTCCTCGGTCGCCACCCCGCCCGTGCACGTGGCCTCCTGCGACACGGACGTGCACATGTAGACCGCGACCTGCGCGCGGTCCTCCCAGAACGTGCGCATCGTCCCGATCTGCAGCTGCATCAGCATCGCAGCGCCCACGAAGGTGAGCGAGACGAACGTGACGAGCACGACCGAGATGACCATGGACGCATTGCGTCGCAGGCCGGTCAGCACCTCCGACCAGATCAGACCCGCCCTCACGTCGTGGGCCCCACATCCGGCTCGTCATCCGCCCCGTCCCCGAGCCCGAGGCGATCGGCGACCCCGAGATCCTCGATGCCGAGGTCCTCGGCATCGAGCTGTGCCATAGGGATCGCGATCGGATGCGTCGTGGGGTGCGGCGCGTCAGCCTGGGGGACGTCCGTTCCCTGCGCGGCGTCCTCCGCGTCGGGTGCGGTCGCGGTCGGCGCCTCCGCGTCGGGTGCGGTCGCGGTCGTCGCCGCCAGTGCTGCGGCATCCACAGCCTCGCGTGCCGTCTCCTCGCTGACGGGCTCACCCGCGGCGACCTCCCGCTGCACCTCGAGCACTGCGGTCAGCGCGGCGACGGCGGCAGCGCCGCGCTCGGGCTCGGGCGCGAGGCTCGGAAGACCGGAGCGGTCGCCGTACCCGCCGTGACGCTCATCGCGCAGCAGCTCGCCGTTGCGCAGCTCGATCACCCGTCGCTGCATCTGATCGACGAATCCGGCCTCGTGTGTGGCCATGACCACGGTCGTACCCGACGCGTTGATGCGCGCCAGCAGCTGCATGATGTCGATCGAGGTCGCCGGATCGAGGTTGCCCGTCGGCTCATCGGCGAGGAGCACCTGCGGGCGGTTCACCAGCGCGCGTGCGATCGCGACCCGCTGCTGCTCACCGCCCGACAATTCGTGGGGCATGCGCTTGTGCTTCCCCTCCAGACCGACGAGGTGGAGCGCCTCGGGCACCGCCTGACGGATGAACGCGCGTGATGATCCGATGACCTGCAGCGTGAACGCGACGTTCTGGGCGACGGTCTTGTTGGGCAGCAGTCGGAAGTCCTGGAACACCGCGCCGATGTGGCGGCGGAAGTAGGGAACCTTGCCCGACGACAGCGTGCGCAGGTCGCGGCCCAGGACCACGACGCGCCCTTCCGTGGGGATGTCCTC
>JAUHYM010000202.1 GCA_030426515.1 Actinomycetes bacterium | reverse complement strand
CGAGCAGAGTGACGTCTATCAGCCGGCGGACCCTGAGGACCGGCAGCTGACGGTCGTGCTGGGCGCGGATCGCGTGCCCACCCCTGAGCCCGAGTCGTAGAAGCCGGCGGCGCCGTCGGCATTCGACGTGTTTCCCCTCGGTAAACAGTGTGATGCGGCCGTGTCAACAATCGCCGCCGCACCCCTGCGCCGCGTGTTTCCGCGGATACGATGGCCGCGTTCGCAGCATCAGGAGACACGCATGGCACAGGGCACCGTCAAGTGGTTCAACGCCGAGAAGGGCTACGGGTTCATCACCGCGGCCGGCGGCAGCCCCGACTACTTCGTCCACTACAGCAACATCCTCATGAGCGGCTTCCGTGTGCTCGAGGAGGGCCAGAACGTGGAGTTCGAGGTCGGCGCAGGGCAGAAGGGCCCCCAGGCCGAGTCCGTGCGCGTCCTCGCCTGAGTTCCGGCTTCCCGGCCTGATCCGCCCACCGAGGCGCGCTCTCGGCGTGCCCTCTGAACGTGGCTTGCACTCTCCATGGTCGAGTGCCAGAATGGCTTAGCACTCGTGTTCATTGAGTGCTAAAGCCTCACAGTCTACGTCCGGGAGGGACGACAACACATGGCAAAGATCATCGCTTTCGACGAGGACGCACGCCGCGGCCTCGAGCGCGGCCTGAACACCCTGGCCGACGCCGTGAAGGTGACGCTCGGCCCGCGCGGTCGCAACGTCGTGCTCGAGAAGAAGTGGGGCGCCCCCACGATCACCAACGACGGCGTCTCGATCGCCAAGGAGATCGAGCTCGAGGACCCCTACGAGAAGATCGGCGCCGAGCTGGTCAAGGAGGTCGCGAAGAAGACCGACGACGTCGCCGGCGACGGCACGACGACGGCCACCGTCCTCGCCCAGGCGCTCGTGCGCGAGGGCCTGCGCAACGTGGCGGCCGGCGCTGACCCGATCTCGCTCAAGCGCGGCATCGAGAAGGCCGTCCAGGCGCTGACCGACGAGCTGCTCTCGGCAGCCAAGGAGGTCGAGTCGAAGGAGCAGATCGCCGCGACCGCGTCGATCTCGGCCGCTGACCCGACCATCGGCGACCTGATCGCCGAGGCGATCGACAAGGTCGGCAAGGAGGGCGTCGTCACCGTCGAGGAGTCGCAGACCTTCGGCACCGAGCTCGAGCTCACCGAGGGCATGCGGTTCGACAAGGGGTACATCAACCCCTACTTCGTCACCGACCCCGAGCGTCAGGAAGCGGTCTTCGAGGACCCCTACGTCCTGATCGCGAACCAGAAGATCTCGAACATCAAGGACCTTCTGCCCATCGTCGACAAGGTGATCCAGGAGGGCAAGGAGCTCCTCATCATCGCCGAGGACGTCGAGGGTGAGGCGCTGGCCACCCTGGTGCTCAACAAGATCCGCGGCATCTTCAAGTCGGCCGCCGTCAAGGCCCCCGGCTTCGGCGACCGTCGCAAGGCGCAGCTGCAGGACATCGCGATCCTCACCGGCGGCCAGGTCATCACCGAAGAGGTCGGCCTCAAGCTCGAGAACGCCACCGTCGACCTGCTCGGCCGTGCGCGCAAGGTCATCATCACCAAGGACGAGACCACCATCGTCGAGGGTGCCGGCGACCACTCGCAGATCGAGGGTCGTGTGACCCAGATCCGCCGCGAGATCGAGAACACCGACAGCGACTACGACCGCGAGAAGCTCCAGGAGCGCCTCGCCAAGCTCGCCGGCGGCGTGGCCGTCATCAAGGCGGGTGCGGCGACCGAGGTCGAGCTGAAGGAGCGCAAGCACCGCATCGAGGACGCCGTCCGCAACGCGAAGGCCGCCGTCGAGGAGGGCATCGTCCCCGGTGGTGGCGTGGCCCTCATCCAGGCCGGCACCGCCGCGTTCGCGAACCTCGAGCTCTCGGGCGACGAGGCGACCGGCGCGAACATCGTGCGCGTCGCGATCGAGGCGCCGCTCAAGCAGATCGCCCTCAACGCGGGCCTGGAGCCCGGCGTCGTCGCCAACAAGGTGGCGGAGCTGCCCACCGGACACGGCCTGAACGCCGCGACCGGCGAGTACGGTGACCTGTTCGCGCAGGGCATCATCGACCCCGCCAAGGTGACCCGCTCGGCGCTGCAGAACGCCGCGTCGATCGCCGGTCTCTTCCTCACCACCGAGGCCGTCGTCGCCGACAAGCCCGAGCCGGCTGCGGCCGCTCCGGCCGGTGACCCGACCGGTGGCATGGACTTCTGATCCATACCCCTCACGCAGAAGCGCCCCTCCGAGAGGAGGGGCGCTTCCGCTTTCTGCGGGGAGTCAGCGGAACAGGCCGACGTTCACCTGCTCGGCCTCGGCATACTGACGTCCTGCGGTCGCCAGGGCCCCGTTGATCGCCGTCAGGGAGTCCTCGACCTGCCGCTGCGTGACGCGCCACTGGTCGATCACCGACTGGAACGCGACCGCCGCCGAGCCCGTCCACGACCCCTGCAGCTGGGTCAGGTGGGCGAGCATCGCCGCGGACTCGGCTTCGAGACGCTCGACAGTGCCGCGCACGGCTCCGGTCGCGGTGAGGACGGCATCGCTGTCGACGGAATAGACGGCCACGGGCGGGCTCCTCTCGTGAGGTGGGATGGACCCCCATCCTGTGCCGTTCCGACCCGATCGCGGCGCTTCGCGGGCGCGATCGGGGGACAATGCCGGCCATCGCGCGCCTGTGGAGGAGTCGACGCCGCGGCATCGCGCTCACTCCGCGCCGGGTGCGCTCCCGTGGATGCGCGGCATGGGCTGCGTGGCGATGTCGACGTGCTCCTCGGCCTCCCAGCTCTGCGCGAGGGGGAGGGCGACCCGGAACGTCGCGCCGCCGCCGGGCGTCTCGGTCACCGAGATCGTGCCGTGATGCGCCTCCACGATGGACGCCACGATCGACAGGCCCAGTCCGCTGCCGCCGGTCTCTCGCGCCCGCGACGTGTCGGCGCGCCAGAAGCGCTGGAAGATCTTCTCGCGGATCTGCTCGGGGATCCCCTCCCCGTGATCGGCGATCGCGATCCAGCCCATCCCAGCCGCGCGGTCGACGCCGACCGCGATCTCGATGGGGGAGTCGTCGGGGGCGAAACGGCGCGCATTGCCGAGCAGGTTGGTCACCACCTGGCGAATGCGGTTCTCGTCGCCGAGCACGATCGGGGCCGAGCGCGGCGAGGTCGCCTCGGCGTCGGCCGGGGTCGACAGCTCGAGCGGCGCGACGGTGGGCGCGTCGTCGGCCGCCGTGCTCGCCTGGGATGCCGGCACCGGCTTGGGCTTTCGGCGCAGCAGCGACAGCGTGGCGCCTGCGAAGGCGCGCGGCGACGGCCCGGTCGTCCCTCGGCGGCGGGTGGGATCGGTTTCGCCGGCTTCTTCCTGCGGGGCGGGTCCCTCCGCGGCCTCCTCGATCGTCGTGTCGATCACCGTGACCGATCGCCCCGGTGACGCGGCGCGCACATCCATCGCTGCGTCGCGTGCGACCGGACGCAGATCGACGGGAGCGATCGTCACGTCGCGCTTCTCGTCGAGGCGGGCCAGGGCCAGCAGATCCTCGACGAGCACGCCCATGCGGATCGCCTCCTTCTCGATCCGCTCCATCGACTGCGCGACGTCGGTCTCTCCGCTGATGGCGCCCATGCGATACAGCTCGGCATACCCGCGCACCGTCACCAGCGGCGTGCGCAGCTCGTGGCTGGCGTCGCCGATGAACCGTCGCATCTGCTGGACGGTCGCGTCGCGCTGAGCGATCGCGCCGTCGACATGCCCCAGCATCGTGTTGATGGCCATCTTCAGGCGCCCGACCTCGGTGCCGGGCTCGATGTCGGTGAGTCGCTGGCTGAGGTCGCCTCCCGCGATCTCCATGGCCGTGGCCTCCACCTGGCCGAGCCCTCGGAAGGTCAGCGTCACCAGCCAGCGGGTCAGCAGCGCCCCCGCGAAGATCGCGACGACGGCGAGCACACTCGAGATGCCCAGATACGTCGAGACGACCCTGTCGACCGAGGTCAGCGGCTGCACGACCATCTGCGTGTAGAAGTCGCGGGTGCGGCTGATCGTGATCGTCGCGACCGCCCCGTGGTAGTGGACACCGGCCTCGTCGTTGGACAGGTCGAACGGCTCCTGGCCGCGGATGATCGTCGACGAGAGTGTGAACGAGTCGGGGTAGTCGGGCTCCGGGCCCGAGCCGCCGCCCGAGATCACGAACTCGCCGTCGGGAGCGTAGATGGCCACGAAGTACTCGGTGCGCACGGCGTCGTCCTTCGCCGTGAACGTC
>JAUHYM010000201.1 GCA_030426515.1 Actinomycetes bacterium | reverse complement strand
GCGGACGCCGAGGCGGCGGCATCCCGTCGCGAGCAGGCGGCGATGGCCGACGCCGAGCCGGATGTGACGGCCGCGATCGCCGCCGGCAACGAGGAGTACGAGAAGCGTTTCGGTCGGGTGTTCCTCATCCGGGCCGCCGGACGCACCCCCGCCCAGATGCTGGCCGAGCTGCAGCGGCGCCTGGGCAACGACCCCGACACCGAGGTGCGGGAGGCATGCGGGCAGCTCACCGAGATCGCGGTGCTGCGCCTGCACGGCACGGTCGGCGAGCCCGTTCCGGACGCGCACGACCCCCCGAACTCGGCCGACGCCGGGAGAATGCCGTCATGACGCACCTGACCACCCACATCCTGGATGCCGCCACCGGCACCCCCGCCGCCGGCGTCGAGGTCACCCTCGCTGCGCAGCGCGCAGGACTGCACAAGACGACGATGGCCGAGGGCGTCACCGACGCCGATGGCCGACTCGCGCTCGGACCCGAGCTGCTCGACGCCGGCGACTACACCCTGACGTTCCGCACCGGCGCGTACTTCGCCGCGCAGGGCGTCGAGAGCTTCTACCCCTTCGTCACCGTGACGTTCACCGTCGAGGTCGCGGACGACGGCACGAGCAGGCACTATCACGTGCCCCTGCTGCTGAGCCCGTTCGCCTATTCCACCTACAGAGGGAGCTGATCATGAGCGATGTCTCCGTGCACCTGGGAGCCAACAAGTACGGCAAGGCCGAGAACCGGGTGGTGCGCATCGTGCGCGACACCCCCCGCCACGAGATCATTGATCTCAACGTGACCTCGCAGCTGCGGGGCGAGGCGCTCGTCGATTCGTACCTGACCGGCGACAACGGCCTCGTCGTCGCCACCGACACGCAGAAGAACACCGTCTTCGCGTTCGCGAAGGAGCACGGGATCGCCTCGCCCGAGGAGTTCCTGCTGACGCTGTCGAAGCACTTCGTCTCGAGCTTCGACTGGATCGAGGGCGGCCTCTGGCAGGCAGAGCAGTACGCCTGGGACCGGATCCTGGTCGGCGATCAGCCGCACGATCACTCGTTCGTGCGTTCGGGCAAGGCCACGCGGCTGGCGACCGTCCAGGTCGTGGACGGGGCGACGCACGTGACCGGCGGCCTCAAGGACCTCACCGTGCTGAAGTCGACCGGGTCGGAGTTCGCCGGGTTCCCCCGCGACACCTACACGACGCTCGTCGAGACCGATGACCGCGTGATGGCCACCACGGTGACGGGGCGCTGGCGGTTCCTGCCCGAGGCCGTCGAGGCCGGGATCGACTACAACGGGCTGTACGAGGAGGTGTCGGCCGTGCTGCTGTCGACCTTCGCCAGCGTGCACTCGCTGGCCCTGCAGCAGACCCTGTGGGAGATGGGCAAGGCCGCGATCGCCGCCCGCCCCGAGATCGCCGAGATCAAGTTCGCGATGCCGAACAAGCACCACTTCGTGTACGACCTGTCGCCGTTCGGACTCGACAACCCCAACGAGGTCTTCTACGCGGCCGACCGCCCGTACGGGCTCATCGAGGGCACGGTCGTCCGCGACGGGGTCGCCGAGGCGCCCGAGGCCTGGACCGACGTCCCGACGTTCGTCTGACCCATCGCGGGCGGGCGCCCCGCGCCGCACCCCTTCGCCCATGAGAATCCATGCACCGGACGAGAATGTATGGATTCTCGTCCGGTGCGCGGATTCTCACCGGAGTGGCGGCGCGGGGGCTCTGGGGCGCGCGCGTCAGGCGACGGGCTGCTGCAGGTCGATGACCCAGCCGGCGGCATCCGGTCCGTCGTGCGGGGTGGCGTGGTAGACCTCGCGCCCCGGGCCTGACGCGCGCAGCCCGCGCCGCTCGACCTCGGCGACCAGGTCCTGCCAGGCCGCCTGGATGCCGGCGAGATCGGGGGCCTCGAGCCGCCCGGTCACCGCCCGCGCGGCGGAGGGCACGCGCACACGCGCGAGCCCTGCGGGCACTGCGGCATCGCCGATCTGCTCGCCGACGGTCACCAGCATCCGCTCGCCCTGGGCGTCGTAGGTCGCGACGCCCGGTCCGGTGTACGCCGCACCTGCCTGGGCGATGGCGGCGTTCACGCGGTCGAACATCGGGCCGATCTCGGCCTCGATCTCATCCATCTCGGCGACGGTCGCGGTGGTGCCGACCAGCGACAGCTCGGGCAGCGGCGTCTCGGTGTACTCGGTCATGGGGGAACCCCTTTCAATCAGTCGGAGCCTCGCCTCGACGCCGGCCAGCCGCCGCGTGTCCGCGGCCACCTGGGCGCGCAGCTCGTCGCGGCGCGCCTCCAGCAGTGCGCGCACGCGCTCCGGCGGCATCCCGTCGTCCAGCAGCGACCCGACCTGCTCCAGCGGGAAGCCGAGGTCTTTGAGGGCGACGAGCCGGTTGGCGCGCGGCAGCTGGTCGGCCGAGTACGACCGGTAGCCGGTCCACTCGTCGACGCGTGCCGGCACCAGGATGCCGAGGCGGTCGTAGTGCCGCAGCATCCTCACCGATACGCCCGCCAGCCTGGCGAAGTCTCCGATACTCAACATGGTGGTTCCACCCCACGCCCTGACACCGTGTCAGGGTCAAGCGTCTCGCAGAATCACCCCCGCGTACACGAACGGGGAGCACGACACCTCCGACAGGGGCCCGATATCGGTGCCGCCTGGGTCGGGGTCTGGTGTCGTGCTCCCCGGTGGTCGTTGACCGTGCCTTCACACTATCCCCGCGCGAGGCCGGGGACCAGGGCCGGCGCGAAGTCTGTCGCAACCCTCACATGCGGATGCCGGAACGCGGGTCGCGATTGTGGTCAGACCACAGTGGGTTCTGGGACGAGGAGCGGA
Source organism: Actinomycetes bacterium (assembly GCA_030426515.1). GTDB lineage: Bacteria > Actinomycetota > Actinomycetes > Actinomycetales > Microbacteriaceae > Microbacterium. The sequence goes on along the minus strand of JAUHYM010000201.1, from coordinate 1,455 downwards.
GCGATCATCGATCGCGGTGTGCGGGAGCGGTCAGGTCACGGTGGCCCTTCGCACAGCGGCGGGGCGCGACCTCCGGACGGTCACGCGCCCCTTCCGCTGTGCCCATGCAGGGGGCGCAGAGGCTGCCCCCGCATCGTCGGGGCGTCCGCAGGTCTCCGGCGCGGCACGCGCGATCAGCGCGCTGCGGGGTCCGGAGCTGTGCGGGGCCCGTCGGTTCATGGGGTCTTCTCGGGGGCGGGCGGCGGCTCGGCCTCGCCGGCCGGCTGCTCGACCTTGTTGCCGTGCTCGTCGAGCAGCGGCGTGTAGATGATGCCCGTGCCCTCCGCCTGCGGGTGCACGAGCGCGGCGGCGGCCGGGCCCCGCACCGCGTCGTACGCCGCGATGCGCCGGTCGTTCGCGCGAGCCGCTCTCATCTCTTCGGAGTTCAGCAGCAGGTTCAGCAGGATCGCGCAGATCGCGCCGGCTGAGATGCCCGAGTCGAAGATGAGCTGGAACCACTCCGGGAACTGGTGGTAGATGTTCGGCGTGACCGTCGGCAGCAGCGCGATGCCGACCGAGATCGCGACGATGAGCACGTTCTTGTTGTTGAAGTTGACCTTCGTGAGGGTCCGGATGCCGCTGGCGGCGACCATCCCGAACAGCGCGATGCCGGCGCCGCCGAGCACCGCGCGGGGCACGCCCTCGACGATCGCCGAGATCTTGGGGATGAGGCCGAGCACGACGAGGATGATCCCGGCCATCGTGGCGACGTACCGCGAGCGCACCCCGGTGAGCGAGACGAGCCCGACGTTCTGGGCGAACGCGGTGTAGGGGAACGTGTTGAACACCCCGCCGATGACGGTGCCCAGCCCGTCGGCGCGCAGGCCGTCGGCGAGCTGGCGGCGACCGACCGGCTTCTCGACGATCTCGCCGACGGCGATCATGTCGCCGGTGGTCTCGGTCATGATGACGATGCCGACGATGATCATCGACAGCACCGACGCCACCTGGAAGGTGGGGAGCCCGAAGTGGAAGGGCGTGACGACCGCGAACCACTCGGCGTCGCCGACGTGCGACCAGTCGATCATGCCGGGCACGAACGCCGCGGCGGCGGTGCCGAGCACGAGTCCCAGGAGGACCGAGACGCGCTGCAGCGCGGGCGGTGCGAACCGTTCGATGAGGATGATGAACAGCAGCGTCCCGAACGCGTACGCGACGTTGATCGGCGGAGCCGAGCCGTCCTCGCTGCCGTCGACGATCCAGCCGGCGGCCACACGCATGAGCGACAGGCCGATGATGAGGATCACGGTGCCGGTGACGATCGGCGGGAAGAAGCGCAGCAGCTGCGAGAAGAACGGCGCGACGAGGACCATGAACAGACCGCACGCGATCGTGGCGCCGAACACCGCCTGGATGCCTTCGCTCTGGCCGATGGCGATCATCGGGCCGACCGCGGCGAAGGTGACGCCCTGCATC
>JAUHYM010000200.1 GCA_030426515.1 Actinomycetes bacterium | reverse complement strand
TCGAAGCATTCGATGCGCAGGGGCGCCTCCGACATCCCCAGCGCCTCCTGGAGGTCTGTGAGCGCCTGCGTGCGCGCGACGTAGTCGCTGGTGCGCCGCGTCTTGTGGAGCATCAGCGCCTGCTGCGCGTTGAGGGTGGCCGTCTTCATCAGCTCGGCCTTGCGCCCGCGCTGCGCGACCTGGATGTCGACACGTCGCGTGCGCCGCTCCTCGAGCCAGTCCTGAAGTTCGTCGACATCCTCGGGCAGCGCGGGCACGAGCACCGTGCGCGGAACCTCGTCTGCCGACGCGTTTCCGTAGGTGCGCTGGAGCACCTGGTCGACGAGCTCCGGCGTGCCGATGTCCATCTCCTTCTCGACGATGGAGGCTCGCACTCCGCGCACGCGACCGCCGCGGACGACGAAATGCTGCACGGCGGCCGCGAGCTCGTCCTCTGCGATCCCGAACAGGTCGGCGTCGGTGTCCTCCGCGAGCACCAGGGAGCTCTTGCTGAGCACGGCGTCGATCGCCTGCAGCTTGTCGCGGTACGCCGCCGCGGACTCGTAGTCCATGGCAGCGGATGCCTCACGCATCCGCGCGGTCAGCTCGCGCGCGAACCGCTGGTCGCCACCGGACATGAAGGCGACGAAGTCCTCCACGATGGCGCGGTGCTCCTCGATGGTCACGGTCATCGAGCACGGCCCGCCGCACCGGCCGATCTGGCCGGGGAAGCACGGACGGCCGGTGGCCATCGCCTTCTTGTACGAGGCATCGCTGCACGTGCGGATCGGGAACACCTTGATCAGGAGATCGATGGTGTCGTGCACGGCCCACACCTTCGGGTAGGGGCCGAAGTACGCCGCGCCCCTGATCCGGCGGTTGCGTGTGACGATGACGCGGGGCGCCTCATCGGCGAGGGTGATCGCCATGAACGGGTAGGACTTGTCGTCCTTGTATCGCACGTTGAAGGGTGGGGAGTACTCCTGGATCCACATGTACTCGAGCTGCAGTGCCTCGACGTCGCTGCCGACCACCGTCCACTCGACGGCATCCGCGGTGGTGACCATTCGCCGTGTGCGCTCGTGCAGGGTGTGCAGTGGCGCGAAGTAGTTCGACAGACGTGCCCGCAGGTTCTTCGCCTTGCCGACGTAGAGGATCCGTCCCTCGGCATCGCGGAAGCGGTAGACCCCGGGATTGGTCGGGATCTCGCCCGGCTTGGGTTTGTAGGGGACGGTCGCCGGCCGTGCTGCGGCGCTCATCCCGCCTTGCGGCGCTCCGCCGCCGTGCCGAGGACCTCGGCGAGGAACGCACCGGTGTGGCTGCCGTCGACGCGGGAGACCTGCTCGGGAGTGCCGGTGGCGACGATCTGTCCGCCCCCCGCTCCCCCTTCGGGCCCGAGATCGATGATCCAGTCCGCGGACTTGATGACGTCGAGGTTGTGCTCGATGACGATCACCGTGTTGCCCTTGTCGACAAGGCCGTTGAGCACCTCGAGCAGCCTGCTGACGTCTTCGAAGTGGAGCCCTGTGGTCGGCTCGTCCAGGACGTAGACACTGCGGCCGTTGGAGCGTCGCTGCAGTTCGGTGGCGAGCTTCACCCGCTGCGCCTCGCCGCCCGACAGCGTGGTCGCGGACTGTCCGAGGCGAACGTAGCCCAGCCCGACGTCCACGAGCGTGCGGAGGTAGCGGTGAATCCCCTGGATCGGCGCGAAGAACTCGGCCGCTTCAGCGATCGGCATCTCGAGCACTTCGGCGATGTTCTTGCCCTTGTAGTGCACGGCGAGCGTGTCGCGGTTGTACCGCTTCCCGTGGCACACCTCGCAGTCCACGTAGACGTCCGGGAGGAAGTTCATCTCGATCTTGATCGTGCCGTCGCCCGAGCAGGCCTCGCATCGCCCGCCTTTGACGTTGAAGCTGAAGCGTCCGGGCTGGTAGCCGCGTACCTTCGCCTCGGCGGTCTCGCTGAAGAGCGTGCGGATGCGATCGAAGACGCCGGTGTACGTGGCAGGGTTGGATCGCGGCGTGCGCCCGATGGGGTTCTGGTCGACGTGCACGACCTTGTCGAGATTGTCGAGCCCTGTGACACGCGTGTGCCTGCCTGGCACGGTGCGTGCGCCGTTGAGCTTCGAGGCGAGGACGCGGTAGAGGATGTCGTTGACCAGCGACGACTTCCCCGAGCCGCTCACGCCCGTCACGGCCGTGAGCACTCCCAGCGGGAAGTCGGCGGTCACACCCGTCAGGTTGTTCTCACGCGCCCCGACGACGGTGACTTGTCGCTTGCGATCGATCTTGCGCCGCCTGGCGGGAACGGGGATCTCTCGTCGCCGGGCCAGATAGTCGCCGGTCACCGACGTGGTGTCGGCGATGAGGTCGGTGAGCGGACCGGAGTGGACGACGGTACCCCCGTCGACGCCGGCTCGCGGACCGATGTCGACCACCCAGTCCGCGGCGTGGATGGTCTCTTCGTCGTGCTCGACCACGATGAGCGTGTTGCCGAGATCCCGCAGCGTGAGGAGGGTTTCGATCAGGCGCCGGTTGTCGCGCTGATGCAGTCCGATCGACGGCTCGTCGAGAACGTAGAGCACCCCGGTCAGGCCGGAGCCGATCTGCGTGGCCAGCCGGATGCGCTGCGCCTCGCCACCTGAGAGCGAGCCGGCAGATCGCGAGAGGTTGAGGTAGTTCAGGCCGACCTGAATGAGGAAGTCCAAGCGCAATCGGATCTCGCGCAGCACCTGCGCGGCGATCGTCGCCTCGCGCTCGGTGAGCTCGAGCCGGGAGAAGAACTCCTGCGCGTCGGCGAGGCTGAGCCGAGACGCGTCCGCGATCGAGTGGCCGTGGACCTGAACGGCGAGGACCTCGGGCTTCAGACGCGCGCCGTCGCACACCGGGCACGGCACTTCGCGGAGGTATTCCGACCACCGCTGGCGCTGCGTGTCGGACTCCGCCTGCAGGTACTGGCGCTCGATGTAGGGCACGACGCCCTCGAACCCCGAGGAGTACCGCATCTCCCGCCCGTAGCGGTTCTTCCACTTGACCGTCACCTTGTAGTTCTCGCCGCGAAGGACGGCGTTGCGCACGTCGCCGCTGAGGTCGCGCCACGGCGTGTCGAGCGAGAAGTCGAGGTCGCGAGCGAGCCCCTCGAGGAGCCGCTCATAGTACTGGTAGAGGCCCTTGCCCTGCGTTGTCCAGGGGATGAGGACACCTTCGTTGATCGAGAGCTCCTCGTCGCCGAGCATGAGCTCGACGTCGACCGACATCCTGGTGCCCAGCCCAGAGCATGCGGGGCAGGCGCCGAACGGGGCGTTGAACGAGAAGGTGCGTGGTTCGATCTCGGTCAGCTGCAGCGGGTGGCCGTTGGGGCAGGCGAGCTTCTCGGAGAACGACTGCCACGCATCATCGCCCTCCTCGTCCACGAAGTTGACGCTCATCACGCCGCCCGCCAGTCCGAGCGCTGTCTCGACGGAGTCGGTGACGCGGCCCAGGATGTCCGGCCCGGCGACGAGTCGGTCGACGACGACCGCGATGTCGTGCTTGTAGCTCTTCTTGAGGGTCGGAGGCTCTGACAGCTGAACCAGCTCGCCGTCCACGATCGCACGCGAGTACCCCTTCGCGCCCAGCTCGCGGAAGAGATCGACGAACTCCCCCTTCTTCTGGGTCACCACCGGAGCGACGAGCTGATAGCGCGTGCGCTCGGGGAGCTCCATGAGCTGGTCGGCGATCTGCTGCACCGTCTGCCGCTGGATGCGTTCGCCGCACTCCGGGCAGTGCGGGACGCCGATGCGCGCCCACAGCAGACGCATGTAGTCGTGGATCTCGGTGATGGTGCCGACCGTCGAGCGCGGATTGCGGTTCGTGGACTTCTGGTCGATCGACACCGCCGGGCTCAGCCCTTCGATGAAGTCCACGTCCGGGCGGTCCACCTGCCCGAGGAACTGTCGGGCGTAGGCGCTGAGCGACTCGACGTACCGGCGCTGTCCCTCCGCGAAGATCGTGTCGAACGCGAGGCTGGACTTGCCGGAGCCGGACAGCCCGGTGAAGACCACCAGCGAGTCGCGCGGAATGTCGAGATCGACATCCCGCAGGTTGTGGACACGAGCGCCGCGGACGCGGAGGATTCCGGCGTTGTGGGCGTGTTCGGAGACAGGGACGATTGGCACCCGTCAAGTGTAGGTCGACCCTCCGACACGGGCTCCGGCGCAGCCGGGTTCGCTACGCGTGCCCGGCACGCTCCATCGCCCTCAGCTCGCGCTTGAGATCCTGCACTTCGTCGCGCAGACGCGCCGCCAGCTCGAATTTCAGCTCCGCAGCCGCCGAGAGCATCTGATCGGAGAGGTCTCCGATCGTCGCCTCGA
>JAUHYM010000020.1 GCA_030426515.1 Actinomycetes bacterium | reverse complement strand
ACAGCTCGCCGGTGGCTCTGTACACGCGGCGCGAGGCCAGCCTGTCGCCGGCGCAGCGGTGGTTCCGCACCCTCGTGCTCGACGCCGTCTCGTCGGGCGAGTTCGACGACGACCGCAGCTAGCGCGTCGGCCGGTTCCAGCTGGCGCGGGCCGGGGAGATCGGGCTGCGCACGGGGATCGCCCAGGCCGAGTGCGGCTGAGTGGACAGAATCGCCTTCTCCCACCAGGCGCGCGCCTCGCCGGTGAGCCTCGGCAGGATCGCGTCCTTGTCGGCGTCGTCTTCGGGTCGCGGTCGCAGCGCCTTCCACACCAGCTGCACCTCGGGCGCGCCGGTGGGGATGCCGCCGACGTCGAGCACAGCGCGATCCCACGGCAGCTGCAGTCGCGGATCCCGCCGGTACACCCAGGCGCGGGGAGCGCCGTCCTCCAGGTTGATGCGGAGCACCCAGGCAGCGGCGTCGTCGTCGTGAACGAGGACGGGCTGCAGGTCGGTGTCGTCCGGCGCTTCCGCCCACGGGACGAGGTCGTCGTCGACGGTCGCCCAGACGCTGAGCGACGATGGCAGCGCGGCGATGAGCGCCTCCACGTCACCGCCGACGGTGCTCACATCGACGTTCTCGCGCTCGCGGATCGGCGAGCCCGCCCAGTGGTCGAGCGCGACGCCGCCCGAGAGCCACCAGCGCGCGTCCACATCCGCGAACAGGCCCGCGACCGCGTCGACCGACAGCGGCGCCCAGGTCGACGCGGGACTCGGTGCGGAATCACCCATGGCTTCAGCTTCTCACGCGGCCGGCTCAGCCGGCGCTGCCGTCGGCGAAGGCGCGCAGGTGGGCGACGAGCTCGTCGGGCGTGGTGACCATCGGGAAGTGCCCCGTCGCGATCTCGGCGACCTCCCACCCGGGCATCTCGCGGACCCGTCGCCGCATCGGGGTGATCGTCGGGTAGGCCGGCTCATGGCAGTCCACGAAGAGTCGGGGCAGCGCCTCCACGGCGGCCGCGTCGTAGTCCAGCGGCTCCTGGTACATCCCGAACGGGTGCGGCACGTGACGGCGTCGCAGCCAGGCCGCGTCAGCGTCGTTCAGCGCGAAGCCCTCCGCAGGGTCGGGCGGGGGCAGCGCGTTGTCGTGCTCGGCCGCGGCCGCTCGGCGCGCTGCCGCGATCTCGGGCGGATGCCCGACACCCCACCCCTCGCCGGGCAGCGGCACCATCGCGTCGACGTAGACGAGTCGCCCGAGTGCGCCCGGGCGGGATGCCTGCAGCGCGGCGGCCGCGCCGGTGATCACCATGCCGCCGTAGCTGTGCCCCACAAGCACCACATCCTCGAGCTCCTCGGCTTCGATGACGCCGACGACGTCGTCGATGTGGGTCTGCAGGCGAATGTCGGGCCGGCGCAGGTGCGCCCGTTCTCCGTCTCCGGTCAGCGTGACGGTGTGCACCTCGTGGCCCGCCGCGCGAAGCGGTTCGAGGACGCGGCGCCAGATCCAGCCGCCGCCCCAGGCGCCGTGAACGAGGACGATCGGCGGTGCGGATGAGCGCATGATTCTCCTTCGACGTGTCGACCGTCGGCGGCGACACCGTGCACACGGAGCCTACGGCGTGGCGATCGCGCGGAGAAGCTCGGCGAGGCGCGCGCGGTCTGCCGGGGCGAGGCTCGCGTGCAGGGCGTGCTCGGCCGACTCGGCGCTCGCGCGAGCGGCCTCGGCCAGCGCGCGACCGGCATCGGTGGCGATCACGACGTTCGCGCGACGGTCGTTCGGGTCGGGCTGCCGCTCGATGAGGCCCCGGGATTGAAGATCGTCGACGAGGGCGACGACCTGGCTGGGATCGAGCCGCAGGAACGCCGCGAGCTCGCGCTGCGACGGTCGCGTGTCGGCCACCGCGAGCTCGAGCACCGAGTAGGAGCGCGCCTTCAGCCCGTGAGGGGCAAGCGCGGCGTTGCCCGCGGCGAGCGACGCGGCATTGGCCCGGGCGAGCAGAAAGCTGAGGTCGCTGCCCAGCGGCGACGCCCACAGCCGGTCGGTTCCGGCTGCGGTGTCGGGTGCGGGCGTGGTCGCCATGCACGCATGGTAGCCCGACACCGTAGTCGATACAAACGATTGACTTTCTCAACGTTCTTGGGATATCAATGACACAGGACACCGAAGGAGCTCTCCCATGGCATCTGACACTTCCGCACGGCCGCTCGCCGGCAAGGTCGCGATCGTGACCGGCTCGGGCCGCGGCCTGGGCCTCGCGTACGCGCAGGAGCTGGCGCGACAGGGCGCGCAGGTCGTCGTCAACGACGTCGACGAGGCGATCGCGCAGGCCGCGGTCGCCTCGATCACGGATGCCGGCGGCACCGCCACCGCGGTCGTCGCCCCGGTCGGCCCGACCCAGACCGCAGACACCCTCGTGCAGACCGCGGTCGACACCTACGGCCGCCTGGACATCCTCGTCACCAACGCCGGGGTGCTGCGCGACACCGTGCTGTGGAAGATGAGCGACGACGACTTCGACACCGTCATCGGCGTGCACCTGCGCGGCACCTTCACCTGCGTGCGCGCGGCTGCCACCTACATGAAGAACAACGAGATCGCGGGCCGCATCATCACCATCGGCTCCCCCACTGGGCAGCGCGGCAACTTCGGGCAGACCAACTACGCGGCAGCCAAGGCCGGCATCGTCGGGATGGTCCGCACCTGGGCCCTGGAGCTCAAGCGCGCCGGAATCACCGCAAACGCGGTCATCCCCGTCGCCGCAACCGCCATGACTGCCACCGTCCCCTACTTCGCCGCGGCTGTCGAAGCCGACGAGAAGGGCGAGCCCATGCCGCCGTTCTTCCGCCACGACCTCGGGTTCGGCACGTCGGACGACGTCGCCGGCCTCATCGCCTACCTCGCCTCCGACGCCGCAGCCGGCGTCACCGGCCAGGCCATCGGCATCGGCGGCGACCGCCTGCAGGTGTGGTCCCACCCCGAACCCGTCGTCACCGAGTACCACGACGGTGGGTGGACCTACGACGCCCTCGAGAGCTCCTTCGCCGACATCGTCGCCGCGAACACGCAGTCGGTGGGTGAGAAGTTCCCGCCCCTCCCCGACGACCTTCAGCGCCCGCAGGCCTGACCTCCGGCCATGACCCGCTACGAACCCGCGATCGACGTCAACGCGCTCGCCGCCCTCGATGTGCACGTGCACATCGAGGTCGATGATCACGGGCACGCCTCGCTGCCCGCCGATCTCGTCGACGCCGCCTCGAAGTACTTCTCGGCGGACGGGCCCCGCCCCGACCTGGACTCGATCGCCGCCTACTACCGCGAGCGGAACATGGCGGCGGTGGTGTTCACCGTCGACGCGCAGACGCAGCTGCAGCATCCCCCGATCGACAGCGCCGAGATCGCTGCGGGCGCGGCCCGCAACAACGACGTCCTCGTGCCTTTCGGATCCGTCGACCCGCGACGGCCGGACGCCGTGGACCGCGTGCGCCGGCTGATCGAGGACCACGGCGTGCGCGGCTTCAAGTTCCACCCGACCGTGCAGGGCTTCGATCCCTCCGAGGAGCAGTTCCATGCGCTCTACGGCGTGCTGCAGGATGCCGGGGTGGTCGCGCTGTTCCACACCGGGCAGACCGGGATCGGCGCCGGGATGCCGGGCGGACGCGGCTTTCTCCTCGGCCTGTCGAACCCGATGCTCCTCGACCCGGTCGCCGCGACCTTCCCCGACCTGCAGATCATCATGGCCCACCCGTCGGTTCCGTGGCAGGACGAAGCACTGTCGGTCGCAACCCACAAGCACAACACCTGGATCGACCTGTCCGGCTGGAGCCCGAAGTACTTCCCCGAGTCGCTCGTGCGCGCGGCGAACTCGTACCTGAAGACGCGGATCCTGTTCGGCTCCGACTTCCCGCTCCTCACGCCCGACCGCTGGCTGCGCGATGTCGCGCAGACCGCCCTCAAGCCCGAGGTCATGCCCGGCATCCTCAAGGACAACGCGGTGCGCCTGCTGGGACTTCGAGGCTGAGATGCCCGCCCTGGTCGCCGACCCGGTCTTCGGCCTCGATCCACTCGCCATCGCGCGCACCCATCTGAGCGCGGCGGCGTGCGATGCGCTGGGCCGCCTCCAGCAGACTCTGGAGCGCGACATCCACCCGCTTCTGGCCGACGCGTGGGAGTCGGCGACCATGCCCGCGGCCGTCCTCGACGCGCTCATTCCCCTCGCGCTCATGGCACCGCCGGGAGTGGACGATCGCGAGGCGCGCTCCAGCCTGTTCGCCGGGTTCCGCAACCTCGTGCTCGCCCGCACCGACGCCTCGGTGGCGACGCTGTACAACGCGCAATCGGGCCTGTTCCGCACCACGGTCGCGCTCGGCGGGTCGCCGGCGCAAGCCGCGGAGTGGGAACCGCACATCCGCGCGTTCACCCGGCGCGGTGTCTTCGCCCTCACCGAGCCCGCCCACGGCTCGGACATCGCCGGGGGCATGGCCACCACCGCGACCAGGTCATCGGATGGCTGGGTCCTCAACGGCGCGAAACGCTGGATCGGCGGCGCCGTGACAGCCGACGCGCTCGCGGTGTTCGCTCGCGACGTCTCCGACGACCGCGTCAAGGCGTTCCTGGTTCCGCGCGATGCGGAAGGCGTCGTGCTTCGCCCGATCGAGCGGAAGGTGGCGCTGCGTCCGATGCAGAACGCCGATATCGCTCTGAACAGCGTGCGGGTGCCCGAGCAGGCGCGCCTTGCGCACGTGAACGGCTGGCGCGATGTCTCCCGCATCCTGCGAGCGATGCGCTCGGACGTCGCGTGGATCGCCACGGGCATTCAGGCCGGCGCTCTCGAGTCCGCGGTCGCCTACGTACGAGATCGCCACCAGTTCGGCCAGTCGATCGGCGGGTTCCAACTCGTTCAGGAGAAGCTCGCGCGCATGCTCGGCAACCTCACCTCCTCTCTCGCCCTCGTCACACAGCTGTCGCTGCGGCAGGACCGCGGCGAGTACGACGACCACGCGTCGGCCCTCGCGAAGATGCACACGGCGCGCGCCGCCCGAGAGACGGTGTCGCTCGGGCGCGAGGTCGCCGGGGGTAACGGCATCCTCCTCGATCACGACGTCGCCCGATTCTTCGCCGATGCCGAAGCGGTCTACTCGTACGAGGGCACCCACGAGATCAACGCGCTCATCGTCGGGCGCGCCCTCACCGGCGAATCAGCGTTCGTCTGACCCCCTGTTCCCCACCGATTGGAGACACCATGACCACCACTGTCGACTACGCCGACGTCGCCGACCTCGCAGGCCGCGACCTCGGGTACACGGACTGGATCGAGGTCACGCAGGACCGCGTGAACCTCTTCGCCGATGCGACCGATGACCACCAGTGGATCCACGTCGACCCGGAGCGCGCCGCGGACGGCCCGTTCGGCGCCCCGATCGCCCACGGGTTCCTGTCGCTGTCGCTGACCGTCAAGTTCTGGTCCGAGCTGTTCGACGTGACCGGCGTCAGCACGCGCGTCAACTACGGACTGGACAAGGTGCGATTCGTCTCGCCCGTGAAGGTCGGTGCGCGCATCCGCGGCGGCGCGGTGATCGCCGAGGTCACCGAGGTGCGCGGCGGCTACCAGTTCGCGGTCGACCAGACGATCGAGATCGAGGGCGCCGACAAGCCCGCCGTCGTCGCCCGGGGGCTGTACCGCTTCTACGCCTGAGCCGCGCCTGGGCTCTGGCTGCGGCTCCCGGCACAACCTCGAAGGAGAGGTCACCATGCACAACCACGGACTCGGCTTCTGGATGGCCAAGCGACGCCTGAAGTCGCCCGAGAAGACCGCGCTCGTGTACGGCGAGGATCAGCGGATGTCGTACCGTGAGCTCGCGGACCGCACCGACCGGATCTCGTCCCTGCTGTGGGAGCGCGACATCCGCGCGGGGGACCGCGTCGCCTACCTCGGCGAGAACAGTCCGGAGTTCATCGCGACGCTCTTCGGCTGCGCGCAGATCGGCGCGGTGTTCGTACCGGTCAACACGCGCCTCGCCGTGCCCGAGATCGCCCACATCCTGTCGGACTCGGGTGCGCGGGTGCTGATCCACGATCCCGAGTTCGGGGAGCGGATCGCCCAGGCCGAGAAGCGCACCCGCCTGGCCCACATCATCCAGACAGGCGCTCATGCGCCGCACGGGATGTCGGGTCTCGACCGGCTGCTCCAGGCGGCTCCGGGTGGGCACACCGACGCCGACGTCGGGCAGGACGACCCCGCCGCGATCATCTACACCTCGGGCACGACCGGCAAGCCGAAGGGCGCCATCCTCAGCCACGGCAACCTCACCTGGGTCGCCCTGAACTGCGTCGTGGACTACGACATCGTCTCGACCGACATCGCCCTCATGATCTCTCCGCTGTTCCACGTCGCCTCGCTCGGCATGGGCGCGCTGCCGGTGATGCTCAAGGGCGCCACGATGGTGCTCGAGAAGGGATTCGAGGCCGGTCGGGCGCTCGACCTGGTCGAGCGCTACGGCGTGACGATGCTCTCGGGTGTTCCCACGACGTATCAGATGCTCGCCGACCACCCCGCGTGGCCCGAGACGGATGTATCGAGCCTTGCGAAGCTCACGTGCGGCGGCTCGGCGGTGCCCACGCGCATCCTCAATGCGTTCGAGGAGCGCGGTCTGCACTTCTCGCAGGGGTATGGAATGACCGAGACGTCTCCGGGCGCGACGTCGCTCGCGCCCGACAAGACGCGCGAGAAGCAGGGCAGCGTCGGCCTGCCGCATTTCTTCACTCAGGTGCGCATCGCCGACGAGCAAGGGCACATGGTGCCGCGCGGCACCGTCGGCGAGATCGAGGTCGCGGGCCCGAACGTCTTTCTCGGCTATCACGGGCTGCCCGATGCCACGGCGAGCGCCTTCACCGACGACGGATGGTTCCGCTCCGGCGACCTCGGCTACCTCGACCCCGACGGGTTCCTGTTCATCTCGGACCGGCTGAAGGACATGATCATCTCGGGCGGTGAGAACATCTACCCCGCCGAGGTCGAGAACCTGCTCAACGACCTCGAGGGAGTGACGGGCGCCGCCGTCATCGGCATCCCCGACGATCGGTGGGGCGAGGTCCCCTGGGCCGTGCTCACCGTCGCCGACGGCGCCGAGGTCGACACCGAGACCGTGCGCGCGCACCTGTCGGGACGGCTCGCCAAGTACAAGATCCCGAAGAACGTCGTCGTCGTCGACCAGCTGCCCCGCACCGCGTCCGGCAAGGTCCGCAAGGCGGACCTCCGCGCACGCTTCGGCGGGTGAGCTCGCCCAGACGCTGGTTCTGTGCCGAGACCGTCGTCACCTGCACGCGGTCTCGGCATCGGGGCGACGTCTGGCGGAGGACACGCGCACGCGGGCGCGGGTGAGCGCGCTACGACACGCTGATCGCGGCCGCGATGGTCGCCCCGTACAGAACGGGGATCCCGATGCCCTCGAATCCGATGCCCTTGCGGTCGCGCACCAGCAGCCCTGCGGTGAGGATGGCGGTGATCAGCAGCGTCCCGCCCAGCAGCACGAGGCTGACCGCCCCCGCCGCGCTGTAGATCGTGCCCTCGAGGTAGAACCCGTCGGCGACGACGAGGGTGAGCACGTCGAACACATTGCCGCCGATGATGTTGGCGACACCGAGGGTCAGCGCGCCCATGCGGACGGCGGCGATGAGGACGATCAGCTCGGGCAGGGATGTCACCGCCGTCGTCAGCGTGAACCCCGTCACCCCGCTCGACCACCCCGTGGCGGCGATCACCCCGAGACCCGCCTGTCCGATCACCCAGCCGGTGACGGCGACGACGGCGCCCAGGGAGCCGACGGTCAGCCAGATCTGCGTGAGCGTTCGCGGCGACGACTCCTCCCCCGGCTCGTCCTCACGCGTCTCGCGAGTGCGGATGGGCCGCCACATCGGCTCGGTGTGCATGCGGCGCACCAGGTGCAGGCCGTAGGCGTAGAAGATCGGAATGAGGATCGTCACGGGGTGGATCCACCCCATCTGCAGCTCAGGGGTCGCATAGGCGATCACCGGCAGCGCCAGCAGCGCGACCAGGATCACCGACTGCAGCACGTTCTCGAGCGACGCCGCCGCGTGCTCGAGGTTCGCACGCCGGTAGAGCAGGTCGGCGATGGCGAGCCACACTGTCTGCAGCGCGATCCCGCCGATCGGGTTGGCGAGAGCGAACGCCGCGTCGCCCGACAGCGCCCCGGTCGCGGTGGTGATGATGCCGGGCAGCGAGGTCACCGCACCGAGGAACACCGCCCCCGCCACCGCCTCGCCGATGCCGGTTCGATCGGCGAGCTCGTCGGCGGCGCGCGCGAGCTTCGACCCGGCGACGACCACCACGAGCACCGCACCGACGAGCGCGAGCACGCTCGGCCACAGCGGCCAGGCGTCGGACATGCGCTCCTCCTCGCGGGCGTCGTGGGCCCCCACCCTACGACCCGTGGATCACAGGCGTGTGACGGGAGTAGAGTCCGAACCCTATGGACGAAGGCATGACCGAGACCCGCGGCCACCGCCTCGCCCTCCTCGCCGCGGTGTGTCTGGTCGCGGCGAACATGCGACCGACGATCACCGCCGTCGGTCCGGTGCTCGATCAGATCGGCACCGACACCGGGCTGTCCGCCGCGACCCTCGGCCTCGTCGCCAGCGCGCCGCTGCTGGCGTGGGCCGCCGTGTCGCCGTTCGCCCATGACCTCAGCCGTCGGTTCGGGATGTCGCGCGTCGTCCTCTGGGCGCTCCTGCTGCTGGCCGTCGGCACCATCGTGCGGTCGCTGCCGGGGCCGACCCTCAGCCTGTGGCTGGGAACGATCCTCATCGGCGTCGCGCTGGCGATCGCCAACGTGCTCATGCCTGCCGTGGTCAAGCGAGACTTCTCGGGCTCGGTTCCCGTCGTGATGGCGCTGTACACAGCGCTGCTGGGTGGGTTCGGCGCACTGGCGTCAGGAGTCGCCGTCCCCATCTCCACCGTCGAGATCGGCGGCGCGCCGGCCGGGTGGCGGTTCGCTCTGCTCATCACCGGGGGTGTGCTCCTTCCCGTGGCGATCGTCGTCTGGGCGGTGGTCATGCGCAGTCCCCGAGCCGGCGGCGCGGGACCGTCCCCACGACGACGCGGCGCGATCTGGACTGACCGCGTGGCGTGGCTGGTCGCCGCCTACATGGGGTTCCAGTCCGCCTCCTTCTACATGCAGGTCACGTGGCTGGCCGCGATCGCGCAGGATGCCGGCCGCACCGAGGTCGCGGCGGGCATCGACGTCATGGTGTTCCAGTTCGGTGCCATCGCGGGCTCGATCGCGCTGCCGATCCTGCTCCGCCGGCGCGGCGGTCGTGGTGTGCCGGCGGCGCTTCCCGTGCTCGGCATGGCCGGTGTCGTCGGACTGATGCTCGCCCCTGAGGCCCTGATCGTCTGGATCGTGATGACCGGGCTCTCGGCGGGGGCGTCTCTGGGGATGTCCCTCACGCTCATGGCGCAGCGGGCGAGGGATGCCGAGACCGCGTCGTCACTGTCGGGGATGTCGCAGGCGTCGGGGTACGTGGTCGCCGCCATCGGACCGGTGCTGTTCGGCGCGCTGCACACGCTGAGCTCGGGCTGGACGCTGCCGCTGGCCCTGCTGCTGGTCGTGCTGCTGGCCCAGTTGATCGTCGGGATCTTCGTGGGGCGCCCCCGCTTCGTGTTCGACGCGCCGGATGCCGACGACGACCGGCGCTCCGATGCGTCGGCGCCGCCGTCAGACGGCGGCGCGCTCGCCGACGAGCCCGGCGAAGGCCGCTGAGGCCGGCGCGGCGAGCTCGGCGTGACGGGCCCGGTAGACCGCGAGCGAGCGGTCGGCGGGCCAGTCGGCATCCATGTACTGCGCCGGCAGCCGCGGGTCCGCGCGCAGCAGGGCCAGCCAGTCCGCGACGAGCATCGTCAGCGCCGACAACGGCCCCGCCGCTCCATCGGTCGCGCCGTCGGCCGACCACACGTCGAGGAACTGCTCGTGCTCACGGCGGATCGCGGCAATGTCCCACGCGTCCGCGACCGATGGCCCGACCGAGAACCCGTCGAGCTCGTGCGCGCGGAACGCGGTAACGGCCGCATCGGCCAGGTCGGCGCGCAGCGGCTCGAGCTTGGAGACGAGGTCGACCGCGCCCGGCGCGAGCCACAGCCCGTCTCGCAGCGGGGCGAAGCCCTCCCATGTCAGCAGCGCCCGCAGGCGATTGCGCAGGCTGCGCTGCCGCTCGGGCACGGTGAAGGTGACAAGGGTCCATCCCGCGCCGTGCGGCTCGAAGGGCGCCGCCTCGTTGACGCGCTCCCCGCCCTCGCTCAGCACGCCGCGCGCCTGCTCGGTGAGGGTGAACTCCAGCTCCCTGCCCCGCCGGGATCGCGACAGCATCCCGCGCGCGACCATGCGGTCCAGGGTCGCTCGGGTCGCCGGCGCCGCGACCCCCGCACCCTCGAGCACCTCGAGCATCACCGCGGTGCGCACCGGCTCGTCGGCCGAGTGCAGCACGAACTCGCCGAGAAAGGCGAGCAGAAGCTGACGAGGAGGACGAGCGCGCACGGACCCAGCTTTCCTCAGACAGTGGGCCGGACGGCTTCGCCGCGCTTGGCGCGCTGGATCTGCTCGTACACGTGGGTGCGCAGCTCGGTGAACCGGGGCAGTGCGCGCGTGGTGATCTGGTCGCGGTCCGCGTCGAGGTCGATGTGGAGGTCCTCCTGCACCCAGGTGGGCGACTTCGAGAGCACCACGACGCGTTCGCCGAGGTACACCGACTCGTCGATGTCGTGGGTGACGAACAGGATCGACATGCCCCGCTCGAGGTGGAGACGGCGGACGAGGTCCTCGAGATCGGCGCGGGTCTGCGCGTCCACCGCGGCGAACGGCTCGTCCATGATGAGCACCTCCGGCTGGTACGCCACAGCGCGCGCGATCGCGACGCGCTGCTGCATCCCGCCGGACAGCTGCCATGGGTAGCTCTTGTGCGCGTGCCCGAGCCCGACCGCCTCGAGCGCATCGTCGACGAGCGTGTCGCGCTCGGTCCGCGAGAGCTTCTTGTGCTTGAGGGGCAGCTCCACGTTGCCGCGCACGGTGAGCCACGGGTACAGCGACCGGCCGTACTCCTGGAACACGAGAGCCATGTTCGGCGGCGGAGCCGTGACCGTCTTGCCGTGCAGCTCGACCCGGCCCGCGGTGGGCGCCAGCAGACCCGCGATGCACTTCAGCAGGGTGGTCTTCCCGCAGCCGGACGGACCGACGATGCAGACCAGCTCGCCGGGGTTCATCGTGAAGCTGATGTCGCCGATCGCCTCGACGTTGCCCGTCGACGACTCGTACACCTTCTTGAGGTGCTCGACGGTGAGAAGCGTGTCTGTCGGTTGCGTGTCAGGCACGTTCGACCTCCTTGATTCCGTGGTACCAGCGCAGCACCCGCCGCTCGACGAACCCGAAGATCGCGGCGAGCAGCACACCGATCAGACCGAGCAGCAGGATGCCGCTCCACATCTGGTCGATGAGGTAGTTCCGCTGGAAGTAGACGATCTGGTAGCCCAGACCGGACGATGAGTAGAACATCTCCGAGATGACCATGAGGATCAGCGCGATCGACATCGCCTGACGCACTCCGGTCATGATGCGCGGGGATGCCGCGGGCAGGACGAGGTAGCGGATCCGCTGTGCCGGCGTCAGCGCGAACGACCGCGCCGTCTCGGTCATGACCGAGTCGGTCGCGCGCACCCCGTCGATGGTGTTGAGCAGGATCGGCCAGACCGCGCCGATCACGATCACGGTGATCTTCATGGTGTCGGTGGGACCCAGGAGCACCGCGATGATCGGGATCAGCACCGGCGGCGGTATCGCGCGGAAGAACTCGAGCAGCGGCTCGAGCAGCTCGCGCAGCCATCGCACCAGCCCGATCGTGGCTCCGGCGACCACCCCGACGACGATCGAGAGGACGATGCCCAGCAGCAGACGCCACAGGCTCGGCAGCACGTCGTTCACGAACGCCGGCCCGATCCAGGTGTCGACGAACGCCTGAAGGATGATCAGCGGACTGGGGAAGAAGGGCTCCGGAAAGAACGACGCCCAGATGCCCCAGATCACCAGCAGGACGATCGGCAGGCCGATCGCGTACACGGTGCTCTCGCCGATTGTGCGCCAGATCTGTCGCGGTCGCTTCGGCGTGACGACCGTGCTCGTGTAGAGCGTCACAGCACTTCCTCCCCTCGCACCGACTGATGCCATGACAGCGCCCGTCGCTCGATGAGGCGGAACACCAGGTTGACCACCAGTCCGAGCAGGCCGGTCACCACCACCAGCGCATAGACGGCGACCCAGTTCCCGGCCGACTGGGCGAAGACGATCCCGCGGCCCAGCCCCGGTGTGCCGATGAACATCTCGGCGGTGATCGCGAGAATGAGCGCCACCGTCGCCGCCAGCCGGATCCCGGTCATGAGGTACGGCAGAGCGGTGGGGAACACGAGGTTCACGAACCGCGATCCGCGCGAGAGCCCGAAGCTTCGCGCCGTGTCCCGCGCGACCGCGTCGATGTCGGCGACCCCGTAGAGCACCTGCACGAACACCTGCCAGAAGCTCGCATAGACGATGATCACCAGCGCTGCCGGCAGCTGGATGCCGAACATCAGGATCGCCAGTGGGATCAGCGCCACCGACGGGATCGGCCGCAGGAACTCCACGGTCGTGTGCGTCGCCCGACGCAGCACCGGCACCAGGCCGATGATCGTTCCCAGCACGATCGCGAGCGCCGTCGCGATCAGAAGGCCCAGGCCCCACGAGGTCATGGTGCGGCCGATGTTGCGCCAGAACTCGAGGTCCCGCATGTCGGTGGCGATCTGCGTGAGCACGTCCGTCGCGTACGGGAAGTACTGCGGGTTCAGGATGCCCAGCGTCGGGATCAGCTGCCACACGATGAGGAAGATGAGGATGCCGGCGGCACCGAGCAGCGTCTTGCGCAGCGTGCGCCGCACCCGAGCGGCGCGGAATCGACGCGCGTGGTCGCCCGAGCCGCCGACGGGCGCGATCGCGCCGGTCTCGACCGGAGGGGATGCGGTGTGCATGGCTCCCTTTCGAACAGGGCGAGGTCGGGCGGGGCGCCGTGCCGGAGCACCCGCCCGACCTCTGCGCACGGATTACTGCTGCTGGATCAGCCGGTCGTAGTCGGGCTCGGCGTCGATGACGCCGTAGCCGACGGCGAGACCGGCGAGCTCCTGGATGTTCTCCACGCTGATCTCGGAGGTGAACACCGGGAGGGTGATGCCCGCGGCGGCCTCCTCGGGGATGCCCATGTTCTCGACGATGGCGGCGCGCACGCCGTCCTCGTTGGCCGCGGCCCACTCGAGCGCCTCGGCCATGGCCGCCGAGTAGTCGGCGATCAGGTCGGGGTCGGAGTCCATGAGCTCTTGCGTGGTGATGCTCGTCAGCAGCTCGAGACCGGGGATCGTGGCCTGGTAGGGGAACACGACGATGTTGCCGCCGGCGCCCTCGATCTGCGACATGAACGGGTCGGGGACCCACGCGGCGTCGATGTTGCCGGCCTCCAGCTGCGCCTGCGCGTCCGGGAACGCGACCTCGACGAATTCGATGGTCGCGGGGTCGCCACCGGCATCCTCGACCGCCTTCATGATCGTCACATCGCCGGCGGCACCCAGACTGTTGACCGAGACGCGCTTGCCTGCGAGGTCGGCCGGCGACTCGATGCCCGAGTCGCCGAGCGAGACGACCGCGTTGACGTCGCGACCGCTCTCGAGCGAGTTCGCGTAGTCGCCGATGATCACGACCCCCAGGTCCTGCAGGTCGGCGCGGATCGGCCCGAAGGGCTGCCCGATCGCGATCTGGATGTCGCCGCTGAGCAGTGCGGGAATGGCGAGCGCGCCACCCTGGGCCGGGACGACCTCGACCTCGAGGTTGTAGTCGACGAAGATGCCCTCGGCCATCGCGCCCCACAGGGCGCCGGTCTCGGCGATCGGCAGGGCGGCGACGCGGATGGTGCGCATCTCGCCGGACGACGAGGTGTCTTCGGAAGGGGCGCTGGAAGGCTCTGCGGCGGAGTCGGTGCATCCGCTCAGAGTGAGGACGGCCGCGGCGGCCAGGGCAGCAGCGGACAGGAACTTCTTCATCGAAGGGGCCTCTCTGTGATGGGTGGGCGTAGGCCGAGCGCCGCGGTCTCGCGGGCGGTCATCGCCCGCTCGAACACACCGCTGTGCCGACAGGATCATCGTGAACCCCCCGACGATGATTGTCAAGAGAATTGCGACGCTCGTCAGGAAACAGTTGAATAACGGAAATGCCCTATGGACATTCCCTATGGAGATAGGTAACGTGTCGATCGCAGCGCGACGATGCGCGCGAACTGAGAGCGGAAAGGACCTCGATCAGTGACCGAGAACACGCCGACGCCGAGCCCGCGGGCCGCCATCGACCTGGTGACCGATTTCTCCCTGGAGATGACGGGGAAGGACATCCCCGGACTCGAGGAGGCGGCCCAGATCATCCCTGCGGGGACGAAGATCAACGTGACCTTCCTCGGCAATGAGGACCTCGAGATGCGCGTGGCCGCGTCGAAGGCGGTGTTGGATCACGGGTTCGTCCCCGTTCCGCACATCTCCGCGCGCCGGCTGCAGTCTCAGGGGCAGCTCGAGGAGTTTCTGGGCCGTCTGCAGGAGGTCGGCGCGAGCACGCACGTGTTCGCGGTCGGCGGCGACCCTGCCGAGCCCGAGGGTCCGTATCCGGACTCGCTGAGTGTGATCCGCACGGGCATCCTGCAGAGCTTCGGGGTGCGGGAGGTGTCGATCGCGGGCTACCCGGAGGGGCACCCCGACATCCCGACCGATGTGCTGTGGCGCCACCTCGAAGACAAGTCCGCCGCGCTGACCGAGCAGGGGCTGGACGCGGTGATCCTGACGCAGTTCGCGTTCGACACCGACCCGGTGACGTCGTGGATCCGGGATGTCCGCGATCGCGGGATCGACACGCAGATCCGGGTCGGCACTCCCGGCCCGGCCGGCATCAAGCGGCTGCTCGGATTCGCGCGCCGCTTCGGGATCGGCGCGAACGCGATGATCGTCAAGAAGTACGGATTCTCGCTGACGAACCTCATGGGCACCGCGGGCCCGGACACGTTCGTCTCCGACCTCGCCACACTGCTCGCCGCCGATTCGCGCAGTGGTGACGTGAAGCTGCACATGTACACGTTCGGCGGGCTGAAGGCCACGGCCGAGTGGGCCCGCGACTACGTCTCCGCGCGCTCCTGAGGAGGACCCCATGATCCACACCGAGGCACGTAAGGACCACGCCTGTCTGATCGTGCACGGCCCCGACCAGGCCGGCCTGGTCGCCGCCGTGACCGCGCTCATCACCCGCAACCAGGCCAACATCGTCACCCTCGACCAGTACTCCGACAACCCCGAGGGTGGCGCGTTCTTCCAGCGGGTCGTGTTCCACCGGCCCGACCTGACCGCCGCGCTCCCCGAGATCGAGGCCGATCTCGACAAGACCCTCACCCCGTACGGGATGACCTGGCGGCTCACCGATCAGTCCGTCCCGAAGCGGATGGCGATCCTCGCCTCCACCTCGGATCACTGTCTGCTCGAACTGCTGTGGCGGCACCGGCGCGGGGAACTGCCCGTCACCATCCCCATGGTGATCAGCAACCACACCAACACCGCCGAAGACGTCCGCACCTTCGGGATCCCGTTCTTCCACGTCCCCTCCCAGGGCCCCGACAAATCCGAGGCCGAGGCGAAGATCCTCGAACTGGTGCAGGGGAACGTCGACTTCATCGTCCTCGCCCGCTACATGCAGATCATCAGCGAGGACTTCCTCGACAAGGTCGGCGTCCCCGTCATCAACATCCACCACTCGTTCCTGCCCGCGTTCATCGGCGCCGCCCCCTACCGGAAAGCGAAAGAACGCGGCGTGAAACTCATCGGCGCCACCAGCCACTACGTGACCAAGGACCTCGACGAAGGCCCCATCATCGAGCAGGACGTCGCCCGCGTGAACCACACCATGACCGCCGCCGACCTCCAAGCCCGCGGCGCCTACGTCGAACGCGCCGTCCTGAGCCGCGCCGTCCAATGGCACGCCGAAGACCGCGTCATCCGCCACGGCAACCACACCATCGTCTTCACCGACCGCCCCTGACCCCGACCGTAATCCACCACAGAACAGAGAGGTTCACCCCATGGCTGACAACCTTCAGCAGCTGCTCGACGAGAAGAACGCCGTCGATCTGCTCCGCAACTCGCAGATCGGCTCGTACATCTACCCGGTCGTCCCGGCCGACTTCCAGAACTGGATCAAGGAGCAGAAGGCGTGGCGCGACACGTCGGTGCTCTACGACCAGTCGCACCACATGGACAACGTGTTCCTGAAGGGCTCCGACGCGATCAAGCTCATCAGCGACACGGCCATCAACTCGGTCGCGACCTTCCCGGTCAACAAGGCCAAGCAGTACGTGCCGACCACCGCGTCGGGGCATGTCATCGGCGACGGCATCCTCTTCCGCGAGGCAGAGGACGAGTACGTGTACGTCGGCCGCGCCCCCGCCTCGAACTGGCTGATGTTCCACGCCGAGACGGGCGACTACCCGAACCTCGACCTCACCGTCGACCGCCGCTCCCCCTCGCGCCCGTATGGCGACGCGGTGAGCCGCAAGTACTACCGCTTCCAGATCCAGGGCCCCACCGCCTGGCAGGTCATCGAGAAGCTCAACGGAGGCCCGCTCGAGCAGCTGCGGTTCTTCACGATGTCGACCATGCAGATCGGCGGCGCCAACGTGCGCACGCTGCGCCACGGCATGGCCGGCGCCCCCGGCCTGGAGATCTGGGGTCCGTACGAGGACCACCACCGCGTCCGCGACCTCATCGTCGAGGCAGGCGCCGAGTTCGGACTCGTGCCCGTCGGCTCCCGCGCCTACCCGTCGAACACCCTCGAATCGGGGTGGATCCCCTCGCCGCTGCCCGCGATCTACTCGGGCGCTGAGGAAGAGGCCTACCGGAAGTGGCTGGGCGTCGACAGCTACGAGGCGACCGGCACGCTTGCGGGTTCGTTCGTGTCGGACGACATCTCGGACTACTACCTCACTCCGTGGGAGCTCGGCTACGGCTCGTTCGTCAAGTTCGACCACGACTTCATCGGGCGCGACGCGCTCGAGAAGATCGACCCCGCGACGCAGAAGCGCAAGGTGACCCTGGCGTGGAACGCCGAGGATGTCACGAAGATCTTCGCGTCGCTGTTCGACACCGAGGGCGAGTCGTACAAGTTCTTCGACCTGCCCCTGGCCAACTACGGGTCGGCGAACTACGACTCGGTGACGGATGCCGATGGCAACGTCGTGGGCTTCTCGATGTTCACCGGGTACAGCTCGAACGAGAAGCGCGCACTGTCGCTGGCGACGGTGAACCCGGACGTCCCCGAGGGCGCCGAGGTCACCGTGGTGTGGGGCGAGCCGAACGGAGGCACCTCGAAGGCGTCGGTCGAGCCGCACACGCAGCTGGAAGTCCGCGCCGTCGTCTCGCCCGTGCCGTATTCCACGGTCGCCCGGCAGACGTACCACGGCGGCTGGCGCACCGGCTACACCCAGTCCTGAGGCTCCTGCGGTGCGTCCAGGCTCGACCTGTCGAGGCTGCGCGCGGGCGCACCGCGGTCCCTCTGAGGGACGAGACGCGGGGGCGACCCCATATGCTCGTCCCTCAGACGGATTCTGCTGAGGCGAAGGGACACGGATGAGTCTGCGATACGCGCTGCTGGCGATCCTGCGTGTCGGCCCGCTCTCGGGCTACGACCTGCAGAAGCAGTTCTCGCAGTCGGTGGGCCACGTCTGGCACGCGCCCGACTCGCAGATCTACCCCGAGCTGCGCAAGATGCACCACGACGGTCTGATCGAACCGGAAGAGCAGGTGCGCGGGGAACGCGGCACACGCCGGCTGTACCACGTGACGGATGCCGGCGAAGAGGCGTTCCTCGCCTGGATGCGATCCCCCCTGCCCTATCAGCGGGTCCGAGACCCCGCCCACCTGCGCGCGGCGTATCTCGAGGCCGTCGACGCCGGAGATGCCCGCAGATTCCTCGAGGGGCATATCGCCGAGTGGGAGAGCGAGCTCGAGCAGTGGGAGGGCGAGCTGCGCCACATCGAGCACCTCTCGAACCCGATGCTCGTGCGACGCCTCGCGGTGACGCCCGATTCCGAGCGCGAGCGCACGATCGAGTACAAGCGGTTCGCCTACGAGGGCCTGGTGGAGCGGGCTCGCGGCGAGATCGACTGGGCGCGGCGCGGGCTCGCCCTGGTCGACCGACTGTACCCGAGCTGACGCCGGGTCGCCGTGGCCTCCGCGGGTCGGGCGCGGTGCTGCCGCTCCGACGGACCGGGGCGGACCGTGTCGCCACGACCCGCCCCCGCGTCACGGTGAGCCGTCAGCCGACGACGTCGACGTTGGCGTATCCGGCGCCGTTGAACTGCTGCAGCACGACGGTCTGAATCGCCGGCAGACCATCGGTCGTCGTGTTCACCGGTCCGAACGCGAACGGCAGCTCGAGGCTGTCGATCGATGTGAGCGCCTCGTAGAACGCCTCACGCGTCGGCTCCTCCATGTTCATGAAGGCCTCCTCGAGGATCTGCGCGCCGATCCACGACCACAGGCAGTGCGGGAACGCCTTGCCGTCCTGGTCGGGGCCCTCGGCGTACTCTGCGATCGCATCGAAGTACTCCATGCCTTCCGGCGTCTCGGCGAACGGCGGGGCGGCTGCGGCCTGCGCGAAGCCGGCTGCGTAGACGCCGGGATAGGTGTCGACGTCGACGCCCGCCGGAGTGAGCACGCCGCCGGGCGAGGCGGTGTTCGAGGGCAGGAACCAGATCGGGTTCCAGCCGAGCGAGTCGGCCTTCGTCAGATCCTCGATCGCGCGCGGCACGACCGAGACGGCGTGGAAGAGCACGTCCGCGTCCGTGGCGGCGAGCTCGGTGATCTGCGGCTCGAGGTAGTTGGGCGTGTTGCCGGCCGGGCCGGGCTCGTAGCTGAGCTCCTTGACGATGGTGATGTTGTCCGAGTCCGCGACGGCGTCCTGGAAGCCCTGCCAATAGCCCAGTCCGTAGTCGTCGTTCTGGTAGAGCGCGGCGACCGTGTACTCCTCACCCGAGGCGACGAGGGCCTCGCCGAACGCGGCGCCCTCCTGCGCGTACGTCGGGACGAGTCCGAGCTGCCAGGGCGACTCGTCACGCGTCGAGAAGATGTCGTCGCCGGTCATGATGAGCACCTGCGGCATGCCCTCCTCGATCGCAGCCTCGCGCCATGCCCGGTTGGTCGGCGTGCCCAGTCCGATGCCGGCGGCGAAGACCTCATCGGCGACCATCTGCTGGAAGTTCGCCGCGGCCTTCTCCGGGTTGTACTCGTCGTCGTAGGTCCTGATCTCGATCGTGCGTGTCTGGCCGTCGCCGAACTCGATGCCGCCCTCGGCGTTGCGCATTCCGAAGTAGGCCAGCGCGCCGTCGGCGGTGCAGTTTCCGGGACCCGCCGTGGCGCCGGTCAGCGGAGTGCTGATGCCGAACAGCAGCGAGTCATCGGTGATTCCGGGCGAGGTCGCGGTCTCGCCGTCGGTGGTGCCGGAGTCGTCTCCTCTCGCGCAGCCGGCCAGCGCCACGGCGGCGATCCCGATGGCGGCGGCGACTCCGAGAACACGACGCCCCTTTGCGGTGGTGATCATTGGATTGCCTCTTTCTCTGGGTGGTGGGGTGGTGCTGAGGTCGATTCGCCGTCGTCGCTCTGGCGACGCCGTCGCCTCGCGAGGCGACGGATGACACCGGGCAGGCTGGCGAGGCCTCCCGGCAGCAGGAACAAGACGAGGAGGATGATGATCCCCTGGACGATCGGGGTGTACCCGGTGGCCCCGACGGCGTTGGTGAGCTGCGGGATGAGGACGTAGAAGGCACCGCCGAGGAGCGAGCCGACGATGCTGCCCGCGCCGCCGACGATCGTGGCGATGACCAGTTCGATCGAGTGGCCGAAGCCCATGACGTCCGGCGAGACGAACTGGATCGCGACGACGTAGAGGAATCCCGCGACGCCGCCGTACACCGCCGCGATCGTGAAGGCGAGCACCTTGTAGCCGTACGGCGAGATGCCCATCGAGGCGGCGATCGCCTCGTTCTCCTTCACGATGGCGAAGGCGCGGCCGTACTTGCCTCTCACGAGGAAGTACGCCAGAGCGAACATGACCGCCGAGATCGCCAGGATCGTGAAGTACTGGATCTGGTCCTGGTACGGGAAGCTGTCGGTCCGTGGGATGAAGCGGGCCGACATGCCCTCGGAGCCCCCGGTGATCTCGAAGCGCTTGAGAAGCGGGACGCCGATGATGGGCAGCGCGATCGTCACGAGCGCGAGCGCCAGACCGCGCAGCCGCAGCGCGGCCAGCCCGATGACGACCCCGGCCACGCCCGGAAGGACGATCGCCAGCGCGAGGGCGACGACGAGCACGAGCGGCAGCAGATCGGGCCCGAGCGCCTCGGCCCACGCCGATTCGATGGTGATCGCCGCGGCGTAGGCGCCGATTCCGACGAAGAACACCTGGCCGAGCGACACCTGGCCGGCGTAGCCCATGACGATGTTCAGCCCGAGGACTGCAACCGCGAAGACGAGGATCCGCGAGATCGTCTGATTCGTGAACGGGTCCGAGACCAGCGGGAGGACGACGAGGATGACGGTGATGATCACGGCCACCGCGAGACCGGTCCAGCGGTTCTGTGTGACCCGGGTGTAGAGACTCTGCGTCGACATCAGACACGCACCACCTGACGTCGCCCGAACAGGCCCTGGGGTTTGATGATGAGCACGGCGAAGAGGAAGACGAAGGGCACGATCACCTTGAGGTCGTGGCCGATGAACGGCACGTAGACTCCGGCGAGGCTCTCGACGATGGCGATCACCCAGGCCGCGAGAACCGCACCGATCGGCGAGTCGAGGCCGCCGATGATGACCGCCGCGAGCCCGTAGACCAGGATGCCGTCGAAGTTGTCGGGGTAGAGCTGCGCCTTGGCCGCGAGCAGGACGCCCGCCACCGTTCCGAGGGACGCCGCGAGTCCCCACCCGATCATCAGCATCCCGCCGACCCGGATGCCCGACAGCGCGGCGGAGGCGGAGTTGTCCGAGACGGCGCGCAGTCCGAGCCCGAGCTTCGTTCCGCGGAACAGCAGCTGCAGGACGATCATCAGCGCCAGGATCGCGACGAAGGTCGTGAGCGACCACACGCTGACCGACACCCCGAGCACGCTGAAGCTCTCGTTGCCCGAGATGTAGAACGGGTAGGGGATGTAGTTGAACCCCCACACGATGCCGATGAACCCGCCGATGAACGTGAACAGTCCGATGGTCACGACAACCTGGGTGTCGACCTCCGCGCCCATGAACCGGCGCATGACGAAGCGTTCGATGAGGGCCCCGATCGCGAACGACGCGGCCACCGCGACGACGATGCCGATCGTGATCCCCCAGAACAAGCCGACGGCGGGCGTGACGAGGTTGCTGGCGGTGAGGCCGATGTAGGCACCCAGGACCGCCATCCCGCCCTGCGCGAAGTTGACCAGGCCGGTGGCCTGGTTCACCAGGACGATCGCCAGTGCGAGCGCCGCGTAGAGCGATCCCTGCGCGAGCCCGTCGATGATGAGCTGGATGAAAATCGCCAGTTGATTCATCTCATGCCCCCAGGTACGCCTTGCGGATGGCGTCGTCGCCGCGCAACTCTTCGGTCGTTCCCGACAGCACGCTCCGCCCGGTTTCGAGGACGACGGCCTCGTCGACGACAGAGAAGGCAAGCGTCGCGTTCTGCTCGAC
This sequence comes from Actinomycetes bacterium, assembly GCA_030426515.1. GTDB lineage: Bacteria > Actinomycetota > Actinomycetes > Actinomycetales > Microbacteriaceae > Microbacterium. The sequence goes on along the minus strand of JAUHYM010000020.1, from coordinate 2,955 downwards.
GACCAGCATCGAGATGCCCGACTCCGCTCGCAGCCGCGCGATCGCGTCGTACACCGACCGGGCGGTGCTCGGCGCGAGGCCGAGCGACGGTTCGTCGAGAATGAGCAGCGTCGGCGCGGCCATGAACGCGCGAGAGACCGCGAGCATCTGCTGCTCGCCGCCCGACAGCGCCGACGCGGGCTGTCCGATGCGTGCCTTCAGGTTCGGGAACAGCTCGATGAGGTACTCCACGTCCTGCGCGACCTTCTTCTTGTCCTTGCGCAGGTACGCGCCGACCATCAGGTTCTCGCGGACGGTCAGATTCCCGAGCGTCCCGCGTCCCTCGGGAACGTGGGCGATGCCGAGGGCCGCCACCTGCTCGGGACGGAGACCGCGAATGTCCTCGTCGCGAAAGCGGATCGTTCCTCCCGTGCGCACGACGCCGCTGATGGCGCGCAGCGTCGTCGTCTTGCCCGCGCCGTTCGCCCCGAGGATGCCGACCGCTCCGCCGTCGGGGACCGAGAGCGACACCCCCTCGAGCACCTGCACCCGTCCGTAGGACGCCGTCACGTCGACAAGTTCAAGCAGCGTCATCCGCGGCCTCCTTGCCCAGGTACGCCTCGATGACGCGGGGGTCCGACTGCGCCTCGGCGGCCGTGCCCTCCATCAGCTTGCGGCCGTGATCGAGCACCACGACGTGGTCGGTGAGCGCCGAGATGAGGCCCATGTTGTGCTCCACGACGATGACCGTGATGTCGTCTTCGTCACGGATGCGCAGGACCGTCTCGACGAGATGCTCGACCTCCGAGTGCGGAAGTCCGGCAGCGGGCTCGTCCAGCAGCAGCAGCTTGGGCTTCATCAGCAGCGCCCGACACAGTTCGATGCCCTTGTGGAGGCCGTGCGAGAGCTCGTCCGCTCGTTCGCCGGCTGCCCAGCCGAGCCCGCTGCGCTCCAGAAGCGCCAGCGCCTCCGCGCGCATCTCCTTCTCGGCGCGCCACGTGAACGGCATCCGCACCGACCACGCGATGGGGCCGCCCGGCAGTCGCTTGTGGGCGCCCAGCATGACGTTCTCGAGGACGGTCTCGCGAAGCTGCAGCGCGGGATGCTGGAACGTGCGCGCGAGTCCGTGCCGTGCCAGGGTCGAGGGGTGGTCGCCGAGCACCTCGGTGCCGTCGATCCGGATCGAGCCCGAGCTCGGCCGGTAGTGGCCGCTGATGCAGTTGAACAGCGACGTCTTGCCGGCGCCGTTGGGTCCGACCAGACCCAGGATCTGACCGGGCTCCACGTCGAAACCCACCTCTTCGAGGACGGTCACGCCGCCGAAGTGGAGGTTCACATCGTGAACGGTCAATTGAGCGGCCATGCTCACCTTTCGCGTCGTCGCGAGTTCCCCGGTGCCGGGTGTCGGGTGCCCCTGATCGAACGGTAGGAGCCCTCTGTCGACCTTGTCAACGACGTTGGCATCGCCTCTGCGAGACGGTGGCCGAATCGTGACCTGGCGCACTCCGAGGATGCATGACCAGACGGCGCTTCGGCGGGCTGATTCTGTTCAACGGAAATCATGACGCGACCCGCCGCCGACGGACGTAGCCTGACCCCGCGGCCATCTCGCCGCGGACGAAAGGTCGATGATGACGAACGAATCCCTCGCTGCCGCCCTGGCTCGCACCGGCAACGCCGTCGAACTGCTGCGCAACCAGAACTGGCCGGCGTTCACCTTCCCGGTCGCCCCGGAGTTCACGAACTGGCGCGACGAGCAGCGCGCCTGGAACACGACGGTCGCCCTGATGGACCAGTCGCATCACATGACGCAGCTGTTCCTCGGCGGCTCCGACCTCATCCCGCTTCTCGAGTCGATCTCTCCCAACACCTTCCGCACGTTCCGACCCGGTGTGGCCAAGCAGCTCATCTCGGTGAACAAGGACGGCTACCTCATCGGCGACGGCATCCTCTTCTGGAACGAGGACGGCCCCGAGGGGCTCGTGCTCATCGGGCATCACATCCTCATCGACTGGGTGCGCTACAACGTCGAGCAGGCAGCAGCCGCGGGCAAGGACGTGCACCACCGCCTCGAGCCGAATTCGCACATGCGCCAGGGCCCACCCACCTTCTACCGCTACGAGCTCCAGGGCCCCGACGCCGACAAGGTGATGGAGAAGGTCTTCGGCGGGCCGGTGCCCGAGATCAAGTTCTTCCACATCGGCGATGTGGAGATCGCCGGGCGTGCGGTGAAGGCGCTGCGCCACGGCATGGCGGGGCAGCCGGGCTTCGAGTTCTACGGCCCGTGGGCCGACGCCGACGCTGTGCTCGAGGCGCTGATGGCCGCGGGCGAGGAGTTCGACATCCGCCGCGTCGGCGCGAAGGCGTATTCGTCCTCGCCGCTCGAGTCGGGGTGGGTGCCCACGCCCTTCCCGGCGGTGTGGGACGACGACTTCGCCGCGTACCGCGAGTGGCTGCCGGCCGCCCGCATCGGCAACGTCGGCGGCTCGCTGTACTCCGAGGACGTCCACGACTTCTACATGACGCCCTTCGACCTGGGTCTGGGCCGATCGGTGCGGTTCGATCACGACTTCCACGGGCGCGAGGCCCTGGAGAAGATCGCCGAAGCGCCCCGCCGCCGCAAGGTGACGCTCATCTGGAACTCGGACGACGTCGCCGCCGTCGTGCGCTCGCAGGTGGAGCCCGGGATTCCCGGCAAGTACCTCGACTTCCCGAAGGCGCGGTACGGGCTCTACCAGATGGACGAAGTGCTCCTCGACGGGCGCCGCGTCGGGATCTCGACGGATGCCGGCTACGTCGCGTTCGACCAGCTGTACATGTCGCTCGCGACGGTCGACGTCGAGGTCGAGGAGGGGTCCGAGGTCGTCGTGGTCTGGGGTGAGGATCCGATCTCGACGAAGGACTCGGTCGATGCCGCGCACCGCCAGATGAGCATCCGTGCGACGGTCGCCCCCGCGCCGTACCACGAGTACGCAC
>JAUHYM010000199.1 GCA_030426515.1 Actinomycetes bacterium | reverse complement strand
GGCACCAGTGGGAGGAACGTCGCCGGGCGCTTCTTGATCACTGCCAGCACCAGGTCGGGGTCGAACTTGGGGAACAGGACGAGGCGTGCCGCCATCGACATCGCGAAGGTCAGGCAGAGGGTGAGCCCGTAGGCGTGGAACATCGGGAGCACCGCGTAGACGACACATCCGTCGCCGCGACGGATCGTCGGGACCCACGCACGGGCCTGAGCGGCGTTGGAGAGCAGATTGCGGTGCGTCAGGCACGCGCCCTTCGGGGTGCCGGTCGTGCCGCTCGTGTACTGGATGATCGCCAGGTCGTCGCAGTCAGGCCGCGGGTGGGATGCGGGCAGCGGCGCGGCGCCCGCGAGGTTCTCCCACGAGGTGGCGCCGGTCACCTTCTCGTGCAGCGCCGCGCGCGACTCGCGCGCCTTCGCGATCGGCAGGCGCAGCAGCAGTCGCGTGGACGCGGGCATCGCCCGCGTCAGGTCGACGGCGACGATCGTGTCGGGCAGGAGGTCGGCGGGGAAGTCCTGGATGACGCCGACCACCTTCGACCACGCGATCACGTGCCGCGCGCCGTGGTCGCGGAACTGGGTGCGCAGCTCCTCCGCCGTGTACAGCGGGTTGTGCTCGACGACGACGGCACCCAGTCGAAGCACCGCGTAGAACGCCACGATGTGCTGCGGGCAGTTGGGCAGCACGATCGCCACGCGGTCGCCGGCGCGCACCCCCCGCGCGGCGAGACCGGCGGCCACGCGCTGCACCTGCACGTGGAGATCGCGGTAGGCGGTGGTGCGACCGAAGAACTCCAGCGCGGCGGCGTCGGGGTGCTCGCGGGCGGACTCGTCGAGGATGTCGACGAGAGAACCCGACACGGGCGGCAGGTCTTCGGGCACGCCCTCGGCGTAGCTGACGGTCCAGGGGCGCGGCGGGTCATACGTCGTCACGAGCGCCAGCCTACGCGCGGGCGGCGATCGCCGGGGGCGCGAACTAGACTTGCGGGGTGTCTGAAATCACCCCTGATCTTGTGCGCCATCTCGGTGTGCTCGCCCGGATCCAGCTCGACGATGAGGAAGTCGGGCGGCTGACCGGCCAGCTCGATGCGATCGTCGACAACATCGCGAAGGTGTCGCAGGTCGCGACGCCCGATGTGCCGGCGACGAGCCACCCCATCGCCCTCGAGAACGTGTTCCGACCCGACGAGGTGGGCGACACGCTCTCGGTCGCCGAGGCGCTGCAGAACGCGCCCGATGCCGCGGACGGACGGTTCCGTGTGACCGCGATCCTGGGGGAGGAGCAGTGACCGACCTCACCCGGCTCTCGGCCGCCGATCTCGCGGCCGCGCTCGCATCCGGCGAGGTGTCCAGCGTCGAGGCGACGCAGGCGCATCTCGACCGGATCGCCGCCGTGGACGGCGACATCCATGCCTTCCTCCACGTGAGCGACCATGCCCTGGACGTGGCCGCCGACATCGACCGGCGACGCGCGTCGGGCGAGGTCCTGGGCCCGGTGGCCGGCATCCCCCTCGCGGTCAAGGATGTCCTGGTGACCACCGACATGCCCTCCACCAGCGGGTCGAAGATCCTCGAGGGGTACATGTCGCCGTTCGATGCGACGGTCGTGGCGCGCTCACGCGCGGCGGGCCTGGTGCCCCTGGGCAAGACGAACATGGACGAGTTCGCGATGGGCGCGTCGACCGAGCACTCCGCGTACGGACCGACGCGGAACCCCTGGGATCTCGACCGCATCCCCGGCGGCTCCGGCGGCGGCTCGGCTGCGGCGGTCGCGGCCTTCGAGGCCCCGCTGGCCCTCGGGTCCGACACCGGCGGGTCGATCCGTCAGCCCGCGCACGTGACCGGGACGGTCGGTGTGAAGCCGACGTACGGAGGCGTCAGCCGGTACGGAGCGATCGCGCTGGCGTCGAGCCTGGACCAGGTCGGACCCGTCACGCGCACCGTGCTCGACGCGGGACTGCTCCACGACGTGATCGGCGGTCACGACCCGCACGACTCGACCTCGCTCACCGATGCCTGGCCGTCCTTCGCCGACGCCGCGCGCGAGGGCGCCCGCGGAGACGCGCTGAAGGGATTGCGCGTGGGCGTGATCTCGGAGCTGCCCGACAGCGGGTTCCAGCCGGGGGTGTCGTCGTCCTTCCGGTCTGCGCTCGATGTGCTGCAGGCGCACGGCGCCGAGATCGTCGAGGTCAGCGCCCCGCACTTCGAGTACGGCGTGGCCGCGTACTATCTCATCCTTCCCGCCGAGGCATCGAGCAACCTCGCGAAGTTCGACTCGGTCCGCTTCGGACTGCGCGTCACCCCGCACGCGGGCGCCACGGTCGAGGAGGTCATGGCCGCCACCCGCGATGCCGGGTTCGGCGACGAGGTCAAGCGCCGCATCATCCTGGGCACGTATGCGCTGTCGGCGGGCTATTACGACGCGTACTACGGGTCCGCGCAGAAGGTGCGCACGCTCATCCAGCGTGACTTCGACGCGGCGTTCGCGCAGGTCGATGTGATCGCCACGCCATCGGCGCCGACGACCGCGTTCCGACTCGGCGAGAAGCTCGACGACCCGCTGCAGATGTACCTCAACGACGTCACCACCATCCCGGCGAACCTCGCCGGGGTGCCGGGCATCTCGATCCCGTCGGGGCTGGATGAGAACGGGCTGCCCGTCGGCATCCAGTTCCTCGCGCCGGCACGTCAGGACGCGCGTCTCTACCGCGTCGGCGCGGCGCTGGAGGCGGCGCTGGAGGATGGGTGGGGCGGTCCGCTGCTGGATCGCGCGCCCTCGCTGGGAGGAGTGAACTGATGGCCAAGGCAGATCTCATGGACTTCGACAAGGCCCTCGAGATGTTCGAGCCCGTGCTCGGCTTCGAGGTGCACGTCGAGCTGAACACGAAGACCAAGATGTTCTCCGGCGCGCCGAACTCCTTCGGACGCGAGCCCAACACCGACCTCGCGCCGGTGGACCTCGGGCTTCCCGGTTCGATGCCGGTCGTCAACGAGCAGGCGATCCGCTACTCGATCAGCCTGGGGCTCGCGCTGGGCTGCTCGATCGCGCCGTCCAGCCGCTTCGCCCGGAAGAACTACTTCTACCCGGACCTCGGCAAGAACTATCAGATCTCGCAGTACGACGAGCCGATCGCGTTCGACGGGCGGATCGAGGTCGAGCTCTCCGACGGCTCCCTCGTCGAGGTGCCGATCGAGCGGGCACACATGGAGGAGGACGCCGGCAAGCTCACTCACGTGGGCGGGGCCACCGGACGCATCCAGGGCGCGGAGTACTCGCTCGTGGATTACAACCGCGCCGGCGTGCCTCTCGTGGAGATCGTGACCCGGCCGATCTTCGGCGCGGAGCACTCCGCACCGGAGCTCGCCAAGGCGTACGTGCAGACCATCCGCGATGTGGTGCTGGCGCTGGGGATCTCCGATGCGCGCATGGAGCGCGGCAACCTCCGCTGCGACGCGAATGTGTCGCTTCGCCCGCGCGGGCAGGAGAAGCTGGGCACGCGCACCGAGACCAAGAACGTGAACTCGATGCGCTCGGTCGAACGCGCCGTCCGGTACGAGATCCAGCGTCAGGCGGCGATCCTCGCCGCGGGCGGGACGATCACGCAGGAGACCCGCCACTGGCACGAGGACACGGGGACCACGTCTCCCGGACGCCCCAAGTCGGACGCCGATGACTACCGGTACTTCCCGGAGCCGGACCTGCTGCCCGTGGTGCCGGCGCCCGAGCTCATCGAGCAGCTGCGCGCGGCGCTGCCCGAGCCGCCCGCCGCGCGCCGTCGGCGGCTGAAGGCCGACTGGGGCTTCAGCGACATCGACTTCCAGGGCGTCGTCAACGCGGGGCTGCTCAACGAGGTCGAAGCGACCATCGCCGCGGGCGCGCCCGCCACGGCGGCCCGCAAGTGGTGGACCGGCGAGGTGCTGCGCATCGCGAACGCGCAGGGTGCTGAGCCCGCCGCGCTGGTCGAGCCGGGCGAGATCGCGCAGCTGCAGAAGCTCGTGGACGAAGGGACGCTCACCGACAAGCTGGCGCGCCAGGTGCTCGAAGGCATGATCGCGGGGGAGGGCACGCCGCAGGAGATCGTCGATGCCCGCGGCCTCGCCGTGGTCTCGGACGACGGCGCCCTGATCGCCGCGATCGATGAGGCGCTGGCTGCCCAGCCGGATGTGCTCGAGAAGATCCGCGACGGCAAGGTCCAGGCCGCGGGTGCCATCATCGGCGCGGTCATGAAGGCGATGCGCGGTCAGGCGGATGCCGCCCGTGTCCGGGAGCTGATCCTGGAGCGCGCGGCAGGCTGACGCGCCGCGCGCGGTCGTCTCGCGCGAGAATGGTTGCATGGGACGTGGCGATGGCAGCGGGAGGATCGTCTCGCCCGACGACGCGGATGACACCGACACCGGCATCCTGCACGTCGACATGGA
>JAUHYM010000198.1 GCA_030426515.1 Actinomycetes bacterium | reverse complement strand
TATCGCGCCCACGGCTTCGACGAGATCGAGACGCCGGTGGTCGAGGACTACGCGCGCCTGCACAGCGGCATCGGCGGAGACAACGAGAAGCTCGCGTTCGCGGTGATGCGCCGAGGCCTGGACGCCGACGCGATCCGCGCGGGCGCGGACGATCCTGCCGCCCTCGCCGACCTCGGGATGCGCTACGACCTGACCGTTCCGCTCGCACGCTTCTACGCGTCCCACCGGGGCGAGCTGCCCGGTGTCTTCCGCGCGATCCAGACGGCCCCGGTCTGGCGTGCCGAACGGCCGCAGAAGGGCAGGTATCGGCAGTTCGTGCAGTGCGACATCGACATCATCGGCGATGAGAGCGCGCGCGCCGAGGCCGAACTCATCGTCGCGACGCTCGACACGCTCGACGCGCTCGGGCTCGAGGAGACGTCGGTGCGCATCAACGACCGTCGCCTGCTCGACGCGATGCTCGATGTCTTCGGCTTCGCCGCGACCGAGCGCCCGGGCGTGCTGATCACGATCGACAAGCTCGACAAGATCGGCCCTGACGGGGTCGTCGCCGAACTCCGAGACCGCGGAGCGGAAGACTCGGCGATCGAGGCGTTCCGCGCCTTCCTGCTGCGTCCGATGACGCTGGAGTACGTGCCCTTCGGCGAGCGGCAGATCCGCAAGCTGCTTCCCGACGGCATGCCGGCTGGCCTCATCGCGCACCTCGCCTCGATCGGCGACGCCGTCGCCGCTGCCCGGCCGGGCGATATCGACGTGCCGCTCGCCTTCGACCCTTTCCTGGTGCGCGGCATGGGCTACTACACCGGCACCATCTTCGAGCTGGCGCACCCGAGCGTCACGTACTCGCTGGGCGGCGGTGGCCGCTACGACGGGATGATCGGACGGTTCCTCGGGCAGGACGTGCCGGCGGTCGGGTTCTCGATCGGCTTCGAGCGCATCGTCGATCTCGTCGACGCCCGCGACGCCCGCGAGCCGGCGGCAGTGGTCCTCATCCACGATCGCGACATGCCCGGCGACACACTGCTTCGCATCAAGGCCGCTCTCGTCGCCGGTGGCACACGCGTGCGCGTGGAGCGGCGCACGAAGAACCTCAAGGGGCTCCTCGAGAGGGCATCCGCCGATGGGTACACCGGGTTCGCCACCGTCGGCGCCGGGGACTCGCCGGAGTCGGTCCAGATCAAGCCCCTGTCCTAGCCTCGCTGTTCACCGTCTCGTCGGGCGCCGTTCATCGCGGCAGGGTGAGATCGGGACATGTCGTCCTCACGGGTCGCCGCGGCCACGGCGCTGGTCGCCGTGGGCGCGGCGACAGCCGCTCTCGCCGGCCGCGATCTGCTGCGTCGGCAGGCGGCGCAGGCGCGCACCCGCATCGGCAAGCCGCTCGGCGAGCAGGCCCCGCACGCCGATCGCGTGTGGCAGCGCAAGAGACACGGCGAGCCCATCCGGCTCGTGCTGCTCGGCGACTCGATCGCCGCGGGCCTCGGAGCGGAGCGTCGCAAGCAGACGCTGGGGGGTCGCCTGGCCAAGGGACTCGCGCAGCGCGCGGGTCGTCCGGTTCTGCTTCACACGGCGGCGGTCGTAGGTTCCGAGTCCTCGGCGCTGGCCGACCAGGTCTCCGGTCTGCCCGAGGCGTGGGATCCCGATGTCGCCGTGATCGTGGTCGGGGGCAACGACGTCACGCATCGGGTGCCGATCTCGGAGTCGGTGGCGCACCTCACCGATGCCATCACCGCGCTGCGCGCGCGGGGTGCGACGGTCGTGGTGGGGACATGCCCGGACCTGGGTGCGCTGCGTGCGGTGGCGCAGCCGCTGCGCACATTCGCCTCGGCAGCCTCGCGCCAGCTGGCGGCGGCGCAGGCGCGTGCGGCTGCGCGGGCAGGTGCTGTCGCGGTCTCGCTTCATCGTGTCGTCGGCCCGGTCTTCCACACGCGCCCGGACGAGATGTTCAGCGTCGACGGGTTCCATCCCAGCGCGCTGGGGTACCGCCGAACCGCGGACGCGCTCCTGCCCGCCGTCAGCGCTCCGTTCGCGCCTGCGTGACGCGGCGCTTCTCGCGCACGTACACTTCGCGCCGCACCCGGGCGACGGTCTCGCCGGACGCGTCCGTGATCTCGGTCTCGAACCACTCCAGCACCTTCGCCCCGCCACGCGCCCGCTCCCTCAGCTCCTGCGCCTTCGCGGCCGGCACATCGAAGCGCGCATGCAGGCGGCCGCGACCGGGACGGAGGAACTCGATCTCGCCCCGGGTGTCCCACACGACGTAGTCACGCCCGAGCTGATGCATCACGAGCATGAAGTAGTACGGGTCGGTCATCGCCGACATGGATCCCCCGAACGCGGTCTTCACGAAGTTGCGCGTGAGCGCGTTGACGCTCAGCGTCACATCTGCGCTCGTCCAATCCGGGGCGAAGCGCCGAACCCGGATGCCGGAGAACAGGTTGGGCGCCCAGAGGCTCATTCCGATCGCGAGTCGTCGAGGCGTCATCCGCATCCCGACAGTCTCGTTCATGATATGCCTCAACCTCACAGTGTTCTATTTGTTATAGAATACTCGTGTGCTCTTTCGCGTGAACCCCCACCATGCCGCTCCGCTGTGGTCGCAGGTCGCCGCGTCGGTGCGGGTCGAGGTCGCCGCCGGGCGGCTCGGGCCGGGCGATCGCCTGCCCGCGGCGCGCGAGGTCGCCGATGCGCTCGAGGTGAACCTGCACACCGTGCTGCGCGCGTACCAGGCGCTGCGCGAAGAAGGCCTCGTCGACATGCGACGGGGCAGGGGCGCGATCGTCACCGACGCCGGCGCGGGACTGGCTGAACTGCGCGCCGACGCGCGGCGCCTGGCGCGCCGGGCCCGTCAGCTCGGCCTGGAACCCGAGTCGCTCATCTCGCTCATGACAGAGGAAGAGGAATCATGACCGCAACCGTTCGCACCGCACGCCGCCGCTTCCTGCTCTGGGCGGTGATCGTCCCGCTCGCGGCGACGCTCATCGGGGTCGCCGTGCAGCTTGCGGTGATCTCCGCGGTGCCCGCCACCGTCGCGATGCACTGGGGGGCGGATGGCTCGCCGGACGGCTTCGCGCCCTCGTGGGTGAGCCCTGCGCTCACCGCGGGCCTCGGCGTGGGGCTGACGCTCCTGCTGGGCGTGATCGCGTGGTGGGGCTCTCGCGACGGCTCGTGGGGGCCGACCCTGCGGTTTCTCGGGGCGCTGCTGCCTGCCACCGTGGTCGGCGTGGTCGCCATGGTGACCCTCACCTACACGCGCCAGCAGGGACTGACCGATGCGCACGACTCCCCGGGCGTCGGCATCCCGCTGCTCGTCGGCGCGGGGCTGGCGGTCGTCGTGGGCGTCGCCGCGTGGATGACACAGCCGGACGTGGTCTCGCGGCCGGCGGCGGACGTGGTGACGCCGGCCCGGGTGGTCGTGACGCCGGGGGAGCAGGTCACCTGGGTGCGGTCGGCCACGATGCACCCCTCGGGGCTGGCGCTGCTGTGCGGCGCGACCGCGCTGCTGGCGGGGCTCGCTGTCGCGTTCTGGTTCGCGGGTTCTCCCGTGTGGATCATGCTGGCGGGCCTGACGGTCCTGTTCGCGCTGCTCATCGCGTCGATGGGGGTCTTCCGAGTGCGCGTGTCCCGGGCCGGGATCGCGGTGACGTCGCTGCTCGGGGTGCCGCGCTGGCGCATTCCCCTGGCTCAGGTCGTGGGCGCGCAGGTCGTGGAGGTGAACCCGATGACCGACTTCGGCGGCTGGGGCATCCGGCTGGGGATCGATGGACGACTCGGCGTCGTCCTGCGCCGCGGGCGCGCACTGCAGATCACCCGTCGAACGGGCCGTGCACTGGTCGTGACCGTCGACGACGCTGAGACCGCCGCAGGCCTCGTGCGCGCACTGTGCGACCGCGCCCCGTCGTCCGCCCAGTGACGGGCGGGTGACGAGCATCCTCTGTGGCACCTCTGATCGCGTGGCTAGACTGGCCTGCGACCGAGGCCGGTCACATCCCCTCCCCAACACAAGGAGTCGTCCGTGGCACTTATCGAGGCAGTCAACGCTCGCGAGATCCTGGATTCTCGTGGAAATCCGACCGTCGAGGTGGAGGTGCTGCTCGATGACGGCGTCGTGCAGCGCGCCGCCGTCCCGTCGGGCGCATCGACCGGCGCCTTCGAGGCCTATGAGCTGCGTGACGGCGACTCCTCGCGCTACGGCGGCAAGGGCGTCTTGAAGGCCGTCGACGCCGTGATCGACGAGCTCGGCCCCGCCATCGAGGGCATCGACGCCGGCGAGCAGCGCATCGTCGATGAGATCCTCATCGCCACGGACGGCACCGAGAACAAGTCCCGCACCGGGGCCAACGCGATCCTCGGCATCAGCCTCGCGGTCGCCAAGGCCGCCGCAGACAGCGCCGATCTGCCGCTGTTCCGCTACCTGGGCGGGCCGAACGCCCA
>JAUHYM010000197.1 GCA_030426515.1 Actinomycetes bacterium | reverse complement strand
GATGCCTCGATGAGCACACCGGCGAGGATCGGCTGCGGATTGCGCTGCGGCAGAAGCTTCACGACGAACGAGACGGCCTCGCTGAAAACATCGCGATTGACGTGGAACCTCACTGGCGCTCCCTTGTCGTCCTGGGGCTGGGGACTCCCATGCTAGTCCCCGCGACGATCGGCGCCAGTTCCCGGTCTCGTACGAGACGGTGATCGAACCGGGCAGAAAGATGAAGAAAGAGGGTTAACGACGTTAACGCCTGTGGGAACTGTGGATAACGGGCGCGATGCGTGTCGGGACACGGGAACTACATTCGTGTGAGTTGTGGATCGACTGGGGAGACCCGTCGCACGGAGCGCTCGGCGCCTGACGCCGATTCCACAGCGCGAGGGGTGCGACTCACAGTCGGTCCACGGGTTCTGCGAGTTATCCACAAGTTATCCACACTGTGGGAAACGGGATTATTGTCGCGCGGATCCGTCGATGTCAAGCCACGATCGCGGAATGCGTCGACCGCGTGTGCGTGCCGCGGCGGGAATGGGCGGCGGCGCTCAGCGCCGGCCCAGCTGGGCGGTGATCTCGGAGACCTGGTTGTAGATCGAGCGGCGCTCCTTCATAAGGTCGCTGATCTTCTTGTAGGCGTACATCACCGTCGTGTGGTCGCGGTTGCCGAACAGCTGGCCGATCTTCGGCAGCGAGAGGCTCGTCCGCTCGCGGCACAGGTACATGGCGATCTGGCGGGCGGTGGCGACCGCCTGTGATCGACTCGAGCCGTACAGGTCGTCGACGGTGAGTTTGAAGTACTGCGCGGTCGCGTTGATGATGTCGGTCGGCGAGACGACGTTCGCGTCGTCCTGATCGACGATGTCGCGCAGCACCGTCTGGGCCAGCGACATGTCGAGTGTCGACCGGTTCAGGCTCGCGAAGGCCGAGACGCGGATGAGCGCGCCCTCCAGTTCGCGGATGTTCGAGGAGACGACGGTGGCGATGTACTCGAGAACCTCGTCGGGAATCTGGAGGCGCTCGCTCTGCGCCTTCTTGCGGAGAATCGCGATGCGGGTCTCGAGGTCGGGCGCCTGCACGTCGGTGATGAGGCCCCATTCGAACCGGCTGCGCATGCGGTCCTCGAACCCGGTGAGGTGCTTCGGGGGCACATCGCTGGTGATCACGACCTGCTTGTCGTGATCGTGCAGGGTGTTGAACGTGTGGAAGAAGGCCTCCTGCGTCTCGGCGCGGCCCTGCAGGAACTGGATGTCGTCGATGAGGAGGATGTCGACGTCGCGGTACCGGGCCTGGAAGGCCGAGCCGCGGTTGTTGGCGATCGAGTTGATGAAGTCGTTCGTGAATTCCTCGCTCGACACGTACCGGACGCGAATGCCGGCGTACAGGTTGAGCGCGTAGTCGCCGATGGCGTGGAGCAGGTGCGTCTTGCCGAGCCCCGAGTCGCCGTAGATGAACAGCGGGTTGTACGCCTTGGCCGGCGCCTCGGCGACTGCGACCGCCGCCGCGTGCGCGAAGCGGTTGGACTGCCCGATGACGAAGTTGTCGAAGGTGTACTTCGGGTTCAGGCGGGTGTCGAGGCGTGACACGTTCGCCGGGAGCTCGGCCGGCGCGTCGTCGATGGCCGGCTGTACGGGCTCGGCGACCGGGGATGCAGGCACCGGGGCGAGGTGGGTCTCGACGAGCTCGGGGTTCACCACGACGCGGAACGAGGTGACGTCGTCGCCGCCGACGGTGGCGATCGCCTCGAGGATCGAGGTGCGCATCCGCTTGTTCAGCTGGGCAGCGGTGAGATCGTTGGGCACATCGAGGTAGAGCGTCCCGCCCATCACGCCCTGCGGCACGGCGAGGTCGAGAAAGCCGTGGAGCTGAGGGCTGATGCGCTCGTCCTGCGCGAGTTCCCCGAGGACCGTGTTCCAGATCGGGACATCGGGTGTCTCGTGCGGTGTCATGGCTCCCCCGGGTAAAAACGCCACGAACCGTGGACAACTGTGCGCAGATCGGTGGATAGATGCACCGAACCTGTGGATAACTCAGACAACGGTAGTCAGCGAGGGCCGCCACGGCAAACCCCTGCGATGCGGCACCGCGTGTCGTTCCGAGCGAGGCGCGATCTCACGGGTACGGTTCGCGCGCGAGTGTCGGTTTGCCATTGCGGCCGAGTCGTCGTAGCCTTAATCGGTTGACTTATGCCCTTTCGGGCCCATCCCGTCCACGTTCGTCCCCGGCAAGCAGCGTTCCGGTGACATCCTCCGGAGTGATTATCCATGAGCAAGCGCACTTTCCAGCCCAACAACCGCCGCCGCGCCAAGAAGCACGGCTTCCGCGCCCGCATGCGCACCCGCGCCGGTCGCGCGATCCTCTCGGCTCGCCGCGCCAAGGGCCGCAGCGAACTGTCCGCCTGACACCGCGGTGCTGGCCCGGCCTCACCGTCTGACCCGCGGCGCCGACTATCGCTCGGTCGTCCGTCGGGGGCGGCGCTGCGCCGGGTCGCATACTGTGACGCACCTTCGTCCGACCGCCGAGGTCGACGGGGTGCGTTTCGGTTTCATCGTGAGCAAGAAGGTCGGCGGCGCCGTCGTGCGCAACACCGTGCGGCGCCGGCTCAAGGCGGTCTGCGCCGAGGCTCTCCCCGTGGTGGCCGGCGGCACGGATGTCGTCATCCGCGCGCTGCCCTCTGCGGCCGATGTAGATTTCGCCACCCTGCGCGCCGAGGTGCACCGCTGTCTGGATCGGGCGTCGCGATGAGCGTCCTGCCGGCCTACGCACGGGGCGAGTCGCATCTGGATGCCGCCCACGCCCTGGGTGCTCTTCCGCTGCTGCCGCGCAACGCGCTGCTGGCATTGCTCCACGGGTACCGGGCGACCATCTCGCACACCTATGGTGATGTCTGCAAGTACTTCCCGTCGTGCTCCGCGTACGCGGTGGGTGCGGTGCAGCAGCACGGTGCCGTCGTCGGGACGGCGATGACGGCGGCGCGGCTGGCGCGCTGCCACCCTTGGGCGACCGGCGGCGTCGATGACGTGCGTCTGGCCGAGAACTTCCGGTACGGACTGACCCCCCGCGGGTTCGTCGTGCCCTCCCCCTCCAGAAAGGACTGATCCGCCGCATGGATCTCTTCCAGACAATCCTGTGGCCGCTGAAGTGGCTCGTCGAGCTCGTGCTCGTCGCATGGCACTGGCTGTTCACCGCGATCGGCCTTCCGCCGGCGGACGGTCTGACCTGGGTGCTGTCGATCGTCGGCCTGGTCATCGTGGTGCGCTCCGCCCTGATCCCGCTGTTCGTTCGGCAGATCAAGAGTCAGCGGAAGATGATGGAAATCGCTCCTGAACTGCGAAAAGTCCAGGAGAAGTACAAGGGCAAGCGCGACCAGCTCTCCCGCGAGGCGATGAGTCGCGAGACCATGGCGCTGTACAAGAAGCACGGCACGACGCCCGTCTCCAGCTGTCTGCCGCTGCTGGTGCAGATGCCGATCTTCTTCGCGCTGTTCAGCGTGCTCAACGGTGTCGCGATCAGCCAGGGCGGCGCCGGCGTGGGCCCGCTCACCGGAGAGCTGTCCGAGGAGTTCTACGACGCGAAGCTGTTCGGTGTCGCATCCCTGCACGAGACGCTCATCGACGCGTGGAACACCCAGAACCTCACGGCCATCATCATCCTCGCCGTGCTGGTGGTCCTCATGATCGTCTCGCAGTTCTTCACGCAGCTGCAGATCATCTCGAAGAACCTGTCGCCCGAGGCCAAGACCGGTCAGGCGTACCAGATGCAGAAGGTCATGCTCTACGTGCTGCCCTTCGCCTTCGTGTTCTCGGGTGTGTTCTTCCCGCTCGGTGTCGTCATCTACTGGTTCGTGTCGAACCTGTGGACGATGGGCCAGCAGTTCCTCGTCATCCGCGAGATGCCCACGCCGGGATCCGAGGCGGCCAAGGAGCGCGAGGAGCGCCTGGCCAAGCGGGGCAAGGCGATCGACTCTTCGGGCAAGGTCGTCCCGATGGAGAAGTACAAGGCAGAGCAGCAGCGCCTTCTCGAGGAGGCTGAGCGCGCCAAGGCGGCACAGCCCAAGCGCCAGCAGCCGGTCGGCAAGCAGCGTGCGAAGAAGCAGGCGCAGAAGCAGAACCCGCCCAAGAGCAAGCCCGACACATCCGACTCGTCGTCCTGACGAGCGTCGAGGAGAACCATGAACAGCGTCACCACTGACAACCACCCCGCCCGCGTCGACCCGACCGTCGAGCAGCTCGAGGAAGAAGGCGATGTCGCGGCGGACTTCCTGGAAGGCCTGCTGGACATCGCCGACCTCGACGGTGACCTCACCCTCGACGTGAAGGCCGGGCGCGCCTACGTCTCGGTCGAGTCCGACGACGCTCCGTCGCTGTCGGTGCTCTCCGCGCCGGACACCGTGCAGGCTCTGCAGGAGCTCACGCGCCTGGCGGTCCAGAACCGCGTCGGTCGCTTCTCGCGCCTGATTCTGGATGTCGCGGGCTCCCGCGA
>JAUHYM010000019.1 GCA_030426515.1 Actinomycetes bacterium | reverse complement strand
ACCATGGCGGGGCCGGCACCACCGCCGCCGGGCTGCGCGCGGGTCGGCCGACCGTGGTCTGCCCGTTCATCGTCGACCAGTTCTTCTGGGGCGCCCGGGTGTCCGCCATCGGAGCGGGGCCGGCGCCGGTGCCCCAGAAGAAGCTCACCGCGGACCGACTGGCCGCCGCGATTCGCGCCGCCACCACCGATCCCTCGATCCGCGCATCCGCCAAGCGTGTCGGCCGCCAGATCAGCGCCGAGGACGGGGTCCGCACCGCGATCGCGACGATCGAGGACGTCCTCGCGCGTCGTTGACGCCGCGGGTCGTACGCTGGCAGATCAGGCGCGCGACGTCTGCGGGGCGGGCGTCACACCGCTAGTGTCGACCTGCATGGCGCCGCAGGCGCTGCTGTCCGACGCCCGACGGAGGACCATGAGCCACGCGACCGCCGACACCGCCCCGGGGGGCGCCCGCGGGCTGCTGTGGATCATCGCGATCGCGGCGGTGGCCGGCATCGGGACGGGCCTCGTGGGCGGCGCCTTCCGGTGGGTCCTCGATCAGGCGGACACGCTGCGATCCACGATCGTCACGTGGGCGCACGGCACCCCCGGGGGCTGGATCGTCCCCGTGCTGCTCACGGCCCTGGCGGCCGCCGCAGCCGCCGCGATCGTCCGGCTCACCCCGCGATCGGCGGGCAGCGGCATTCAGGATGTCGAGGCGGTGGTGCGCGGTGAGGTCGCCCCCGCGCCGTTCAGCGTGATCCCCGCCCGGTTCGTCGGGGGCGCCCTCGCGATCGGCGGCGGGCTGGTGCTGGGCCGCGAAGGCCCCACCGTCCACATGGGAGCGACCATCGGCACCGCCACCGCGCGCGCCGTCGGGCGCCCGGACGCCGACGTGCGCGTCGCGCAGACGGCGCTGGCCGGCGCGGGCCTCGCCGTCGCCTTCAACGCGCCGATCGGCGGGGCGCTGTTCGTGTTCGAAGAGGTCACGCATCGGGTCAACACCCGCCTCACGCTCGCCACGCTCGTCGGTGTCGGACTCGCCGTCGCGTTCGCACGACTCATCATCGGCGACCGTCCGGACTTCGCGGTCGCGCAGCTGCTGGTCACCCCGCTGCACATGCTGCCGCTGTTCGCCGCCTTCGGCATCGTCGTCGGCGTGCTGGGCGCGCTGTACTCGAAGCTCACCGTCGCCTTCGTGCTGCTCGCCCAGCGCATGCGTGCCATCCCCGTCACGGTGCGTGCGGCCGTCGTCGGCGCAGCCGTCGGCGCCGCGCTCCTGTACGACCCGCTCACCGTCGGCGGCGGCGACGTCGTCACGCAGCTCGCCCTCCAGGGGAGCTCGTTCGCGCTTCCCGTGCTGCTGACCTACGTCGCGATCCGGTTCCTCGCCGGGCCCCTCTCGTATGCGGCAGGCACTCCCGGGGGTCTGTTCGCGCCGCTCCTGGCGCTCGGCGCGCTGCTCGGCCTCGCCTTCCACCAGGCGACCGCGTGGCTGCCGCCCGCGATCGACGCCGACATCGCCCTGACACTCGCACTCGTGGGGATGTCGACGCTGTTCGCGGCGGTCGTGCGTGCGCCGCTGACCGGCATCGCCCTGATCGTCGAGATGACGGCGACCACGTCCGTCGTCATCCCGATGATCGTCGCCGCGGCCATGGCGGTGCTCACCACCACGCTCCTGCGCAGCAAGCCGATCTACGACAGCCTGCGCGAGATCTTCGTCGACGGTCACGTCGTACGCTGACGCGCTCGATGCGCGCGTGAGGGCGGGTTCGCCTATCTTGTCCGCATGACCTCCGACGAGACCGCCCCCGAAACCCCTGACGCGCGCGCACACGACCTCGACCGGGTCGTGCGCTGGGAAGACCGGTGGGCGTGGCCGATGTTCGCCGCCTCCCTGCTCATGTTCGCCGCGACCACGTGGCTGCTGGTCGCCGACTCACCCTCGGCGCCGTGGGTCGCAGCATCCTCGCTCTTGGTCGCGGCGCTGTGGATGCTGTTCATCGTCGACTACCTGATTCGGCTCGCCCTCGCCGGCTCGGCTCGTGGTCGCTTCCTGCGCAGCCGGGGGTTCGACGCCGCCACTCTCGTGCTGCCGTTTCTGCGGCCGTTCCTCATCCTCGTGTACGTGTGGCGGCTGCCGTACTTTCGCTACGGATCCGCGACGCGCCAGCGCGCGCTGTTCCTGGCGACGACGGTTCTGTTCACCCTGCTGTTCGTGTACACCGCATCGTGGGGAGTGTGGCTGGTCGAGCGCAACGCGGATGGCGCATCGATCAGGAGCTTCGGCGACGCGTTGTACTGGGGGTTCACCACGATCAGCACCGTCGGCTACGGCGACCTCACACCCGTCACCGTGCCGGGTCGCGTGATGGCGGTCTTCTTGATGATGGGAGGAATCGCGGTCATCGGTGTCACCAGCGCGACGATCGTCTCAGCGCTCAACGACCGCATCCGCCGGGTCGCGCGGGTCGCGAGCGAGCACCGACACACGCCCGGCCCGGCGAGCCGGTAGCAGAGACCGCGGGAACAGGTCCGATGACTCCCGGTCAGCCGGCGGCCTCCTCGGGCCGCTCGGCGACGTCGATCGCGGCGGTGTCGGGCACGTATCCCTCGACGTGGCGCTCGTCGGGGCCGTTGTAGGCCGAGAGCGGCCGGATCAGCGCATTCGCCGCCTGCTGCTCCATGATGTGGGCGGTCCACCCGACCACCCGGGCCGCGACGAACAGCGGGGTGAAGGTGACGGTGTCGAAGCCCATCAGGTTGTAGGCGGGGCCCGAGGGGTAGTCGAGGTTCGGGTAGATGCCCTTGCGCTCGACGAACTCGCGCTCGAGCGTCGCGTACAGGCGGGCGACATCGGGCCGGTCGTAGTGGTCGACGAGGGTGTCGAGTGCGGCCTTCATCGTCGGCACGCGCGAGTCGCCGCGCTTGTACACCCGGTGTCCGAAGCCCATGATCTTGCGCTTGGAGGCGAGGGCGTCGTCCAGCCACGGCACGACGTTCTCGGCCGTGCCGATCTCGTCGAAGATGTGCAGGACCGCCTCGTTCGCGCCGCCGTGCAGCGGCCCCTTGAGCGCGCCGATCGCCCCGGTCACCGCCGAGTACAGGTCGCTGAGGGTGCTGGTGATCACGCGCGCAGTGAACGTCGACGCGTTGAAGGAGTGCTCCGCGTACAGGATCATCGAGCGGTTGAACGCGTCGACGACGACATCCTCCGCTTCTTCTCCGAACGTCATCCAGAGGAAGTTCGCGGCATACCCCAGGTCATCGCGGGGCGGGATGTACTCCAGCCCGTGGCGGCGGCGCTGCCCGTACGCGACGATCGCGGGCAGGGCCGCGAACAGGTGCAGGCTGCGCGCCCGGTTCTCGTCGGGGCTGCCCACGGCGTCGAGCACCGAGAGGATGCCGGCCAGGTCCAGCGCGCCGATCACGCTCACCGCCGTGCGCACCTCGTCCATCGGGTGCACGTCGGTCGGGAGCTGGTCGATCGCCGCCTTCACCTCGGGTGCCAGCGGCGCCCAGCGCACGCCGTCGGCGGTCTGGGCGGACAGCTGCTCCTCGGTGGGCAGCTCGCCGTTCCACAGCAGGTAGGCCACGGCCTCGAACGACTGCGTGGCCGCGAGTTCCTGCACGGGGTACCCCCGATACAGCAGCGAGTTCGTCTCGGGGTTGACCTTGCTCACGGCCGTGTGGTCGACGGTGACGCCGGCGAGGCCCTTCTTGATGTCGGGGTCGGTCATGCTCTCTCCTTCGAGGGGTGACGGATGCCGCTCAGCGGCTGATCTGGAAGTTGAAGACGTCCTGGTCGAAGTGGGTGTACTGCGCATAGTCGACGAGGTCGTACAGGTCGGCGCGGTGCTGCATCTCGTCCAGTCTGCCGGTGAGATGCCCCTCCGTGTCGAGCGTGTCGAGCGCACGGGATGCCGCTCCCATCGCCATGCGCAGCAGCGACACCGGCCAGATGACGATGTTCACCCCGGCGCTGCGCAGCTGGTCGGTGGTGAACAGGTCGGACTTGCCGAACTCGGTCATGTTCGCCAGCACCGGCACGTCGAGCGCGGCGCGCATCTGCTCGAACTCGCCGAGATCGCGCATCGCCTCGGGAAAGACGGCGTCCGCGCCGGCATCCACCAGCGCCTTCGCGCGGTCGATCGCGGCGTCCATGCCTTCGACGGCGCGGATGTCGGTGCGCGCCATGATGAGGAAGTTCGGGTCCCGTCGCGCATCGACGGCCGCGCGGATGCGCTTGATCGCGGTGTCCTCGTCGACGACGGACTTGCCGTCGAGGTGACCGCACCGCTTCGGGTTGATCTGGTCCTCGATGTGGGTGCCGGCCAGGCCCGCGTCCTCGAGCGTCTGGATCGTGCGGGCGACGTTCATCGGCTCGCCGAACCCGGTGTCGGCGTCGATGATCGCCGGCAGCTCGGTCATGCGGGCGATCTGCGCGCCGCGACCGGCGACCTCGGTGAGCGTCGTCAGCCCGATGTCGGGAAGGCCCAGGTCGGCCGAGAGCACGGCACCCGAGATGTACACGCCCTCGAAGCCCTTGCGCTCGATGAGACGCGCCGAGAGCGGGTTGAAGGCGCCCGGGAATCGGAGGAGCTCTCCCGAGGCGAGCCGCTCGCGGAACAGGCGGCGCTTCTCGGCGGCGGGGGTCTGTGCGTACAGCATCAGAACAGGCCCTTCGGCGCGGGGGCACCGGCCAGGACGCCGGGTGCGGCGACGATCGACAGGGCGCGCACCTCGTCGGCGGTCAGCTCGGGCAGACGCTGAACGAGCTCGAGGAACCGCTCGATCTCGGCCTGCTCGAGCACGGGCTCGGCGAGCAGGCGGAACTTCGCGATGTAGTTCTCGCGCGCGAACGGCCGGGCGCCCAGCGGGTGCGCGTCGGCGACCGCGATCTCGTCCTCGACGACCTTTCCGTCGGCGAGGGTGATGACCACGCGCCCACCGAACGCCTTCTCGTTCGGGTCCTCCGAGTGGTACCGGCGCGTCCATTCGGCGTCCTCGGCGGTGGTGATCTTGTGCCACAGCGCCACGGTGTCCTCGCGGCCGGCGCGGGCGGGGGCGTAGGAGTCGACGTGATGCCACCCGCCGTCCTGCAGCGCGACGGCGAAGATGTACGGGATCGAGTGGTCGAGCGTCTCGCGCGACGCGGTCGGGTCGTACTTCTGCGGGTCGTTCGCGCCCGAGCCGATGACGTAGTGGGTGTGGTGCGAGGTGTGCAGCACGATCGAGGCGACGTTCGCGGGATCGGCGAGCTCGGGCCGCTCGCCGTGGAGCTTGCGGGCCAGATCGATCCACGCCTGCGCCTGGTACTCGGCCGAGTGCTCCTTGGTGTACGAGTCGAGGATGCCGCGCTTGGGCTCGCCGGCACCGGGCAGCGGCACGTCGTACGAGGCGTCCTTGCCGTCCAGCATCCAGGCGATGACGCCGTCTTCGCCCTCGTAGATCGGCGACGGGCTGGTCTCACCGCGCATCGCCCGGTCGACGGCCTCGACGGCCATCTTTCCGGCGAACGCCGGGGCGTGCGCCTTCCACGTCGAGATCTCGCCCTTGCGGGACTGCCGGGTGGCAGTGGTGGTGTGCAGCGCCTGGCCGATCGCCTGGTAGATCGTCTCGACGTCGAGGCCCAGCAGCGTGCCGATGCCGGCCGCAGCGGAGGGGCCGAGGTGGGCGACGTGGTCGATCTTGTGCTTGTGCAGGCAGATGGCGCGCACCAGGTCGATCTGGATCTCGTACCCGGTGGCGAGCCCGCGGATCAGCGCCGCACCGTCGGAACCGATGTGCTGGGCGACGGCGAGGATCGGGGGGATGTTGTCGCCGGGGTGGGAGTAGTCCGCGGCGAGGAACGTGTCGTGGTAGTCGAGTTCGCGCACGGCGACCCCGTTGGCCCACGCCGCCCATTCGGGGCTCGAGCGGCGCGCGAGGGGCGCGCCGAAGATCGTGGCGCCCTCGCCGCCCACCGAGACCGGGTGGTCGAGCGCCTGCTGACGCGCGGCGCTGACGGGCGCGCGGGTGAGGGAGGCGGCGGCGACCGAGGCGTTGTCGATGATGCGGTTGATGATCATGTCGACGACGTCGGCGTCGACCTCGACGGGATCGGCGGCGATCTCGGCCAGGTGCCAGGCCAGCTGCCCCTCGCGGGCGAGGTTCTCGTCGCTGCGGTGGACGCGGGTGTGATGGATGACGGTCATGGCGCTCCTTCTGCGGTGGGGCGGGATGTCGTGGGGGCAATCGAATCGAGGACGGCGGTCAGCGCGTTGTGCAGGTGCACGTGGGTGGCGTGGGCGGCGAGCTCCGGGTCGGCGTCGGCGATGGCCTGCGCGATGAGTCGGTGCTCCGAGACGGATGCCGCGAGGCGGCCGGGATGGTCGCGGGCGAGGCGGCGCACCCGCACCAGGTGCGTGCGGACAGTGCGCAGCGCGGCCGTGAGGTAGTCGTTCGCGACCGCGGCGTCGATGGCGGCGTCGAACCGCGCGATCGTCGCATAGTAGCCGTCTGCCCCGGCCGGGCCGGACAGGTCGGTGCGGCCGAAGTCCGCCGCGACCGCGGCGAATACCGCGCGGTCCCCGCGGGCGGCGGCCAGCCGCGCGGCGGTCTCTTCGAGGGCGCGGCGCAGCTCGAACAGCTCACGGATGTCGTCGGCGTCCACATCGGTCACCACGGTGACGCGGGGAGACTGCTGGGCGACCAGACCGTCGGCGGCGAGGCGCCCGATGGCCTCTCTCAGCGGGGTCCGGCTCACACCCAGGCGCGTCGCCTGCTCGACCTCCCCGAGGACGGTGCCCGGCGGCAGACTCCCCGACTGGATCTCGTCGAGGAGTGTGGCATACGCGCGGTCGCTGGCTCGCATCGGCACCTCCACCCCTGAGTGTATACACTAAGCACAGATGCGTCCACCTGAGCGCAGAATGTGGCGCTTAGCGTATACACCACGCCTCTTCGCATGCACAGTATTCATATATTTGTGAAACAGGTGTAGCGTCACGACCATGACCACCGTCGTTCACACCCGCGACCTGCACAAGCACTACGGCAGCGTCCACGCCCTCGACGGCCTCGACCTCACCGTCGAGACCGGGCAGATCCACGGCTTCCTCGGGCCCAACGGTGCCGGCAAGTCGACCGCCATCCGCATCCTGCTGGGCCTGGCGCGCAGCACCAGCGGCGAGGCGACGGTGCTCGGTGGGCATCCGTGGAACGACGCGGTCGCCCTTCACCGTCGCATCGCCTCGGTGCCCGGTGACGTGAGCGTGTGGCCGAATCTGTCCGGCGGCGAGGCGATCGACTTCCTCGCGCGCCTGCGCGGCGCCGACACGAAGGCGACCGCGTTCCGCGACGAGCGAGCCCGGCTTCTCGAGGCCTTCGGTTTCGACCCCCGCAAGAAGGGCCGCGCGTACTCCAAGGGCAACCGGCAGAAGGTCGCGCTCATCGCCGCGTTCGCGGTGCCGGCCGACCTCTACATCCTCGACGAGCCGACGAGCGGGCTCGACCCTCTCATGGAGGTCGTGTTCCAGCGCGAGCTGCGCCGCGTGCGGGATGCCGGGGCGACCGTGCTGCTGTCGAGCCACATCCTCTCCGAGGTCGAGCAGGTGTGCGACCGGGTGAGCATCATCCGGGCGGGGCGCATCGTCGAGTCCGGCACGCTCGCCGACCTGCGCCACCTGACCCGCACCGAGGTGTCGTATGCCGTGAACGGGGATGCCGCGCCGCAGGCGCCGGCCGGCATCCACGATCTCGCGATCATCGACGGCCGGGCCCGGTTCACGGTCGACAGCGACCAGATCGCCGGCATCCTGCCCACCCTCGCCGCCCAGAACGTGCAGGGGCTTCGTGTGGCGCCCCCCTCGCTCGAAGAGCTGTTCCTGCGGCACTACGGCGACGACATCGGCGATGCGCAGGCGACCCCCGACCCGGAGCACGCGATGACCCGCCGCGAGGCGCGCCGGGCAGGGCAGCGGTCATGATCACGCTCCTGCGCCAGCGGCTGCGGCGCGACGGCAGGCAGCTCGCGCTGTGGATCGCCGGCTCCGCACTGCTGGCGGCGATGGGCAACGTCGCCGTCTCGGACTCCTTCGCCACCCAGGAGGCACGCGCGGGGCTGCTGGCCGCCGCCATCGGCAACCCGGTCATCCTGCTCTTCCGCGGACTGCCCTCGGGCGCCGACCAGGACCAGGTCGTGATCTTTCTGATCCTGCCCGTGCTCATGTTCCTTGCCGCCCTGATGAGCACCTTCCTCGCGGTGCGGCACACCCGACTCGACGAGGAGCAGGGCCGCGCCGAACTCGTCGCCGCCACACCCGCCTCCCGCACGGCACCCCTCATGGCGACCGCGATCCACGGGTTCGCCGCCGACGTCGTCCTGGCTGTGCTGGTCTCGCTCGCATTCATCGCCTCGGGTCTGGATGCCGGCGGCTCGTTCCTCGCGGGGTTCGCGGTCGGCGGCGTCGGCGTCGCGTTCCTCGGCGTCGGCCTTCTCGCCGGGCAGGTGATGCGCACCTCGCGTGGCGCGAACAGCCTGTCGGTGTGGACGGTGACCGCGCTGTTCCTGGTGTGCGGGTTCGGCAACGCGATCGGCACTCCCAGTGACGACCTACAGAAGATGGAGAGCTCGTGGCTGACGTGGCTCTCGCCGTTCGGGTGGGCCGAGAACACCCGCGCGTTCGACGAGGACGTCTGGTGGCTGCTGCTGCCGCTGGTGGGCCTGGGGGTGGCCCTCGCGGCCGTCTCGCTCTGGCTGCAGTCGGTCCGCGACCTCGGCGAAGGCTTCGTCGCCACCCGGCTCGGTCGCCCCTCGGCGGGCGCCCTGCTCGGGTCGCCGATCGGCCTCGTGTGGCGGCTGACGCGCGGCGGCATCCTGGGGTGGACGTTCGGCGGGCTGCTGATCGGCGTGCTGGCGACCTCCCTGAGCGGCGTGATCGACGAGTTCAGCGAGGACAACCAGGCGATCCGCGACATGATCGCCCAGATGACCGGGGGCGGGGACACCGCGCAGGCGACCGTGGCCGTGTTCTTCACGATGCTCGGCGTGCTCGCCGCCTGCTGCGCGGTGCAGGTGGCGTGTCATGCGCGGCAGGAGGAGGCGCACGGCACTGCCGAGCCGGTGCTCTCCAGCCCGGTCTCGCGCATCCGGTGGCTGGCGGACTACCTCGTGATCGCGCTGATCGGCATCGTCCTCGTCACCGGCGCCGCCGTCGCCGGCGCCGGTATCGGGGTGGCGGGGCAGGATGGCGCCGCCGAAACGGTCGCCGATGCCCTTGTCATGGCGGCAGGTCAGGCGGTCGCGGCGGCCGTGTTCCTCGCCGTGACCGCGCTGGTCTTCGTGCTGGCGCCGCGGCTCACGATCCCGCTGGCGTGGAGTCTCGTGATGCTCGGGCTCGTCTTCGGCCTGTTCGGCCCGCTGTTCGGATTCCCCGACTGGCTGGTGGACCTCTCGCCGGTGGCGCAGGCGCCGACGGTCGCGGGCGACGAGGTCGAGCTGCGGGGGCTGTGGTGGCTGCTGGCGATCACGGTGGCCGGGTCCGCCGGGGCCCTCGCCCTGATGCGGCGACGCGAACTGGTGGCGACGAGCTGATGGCCGGCGCTGACGATACCGCCGCGGCCCGACATCCCGGCTCGGAGGCCGCGGAGCAGGCCGCGGCCATGCTCGCCGCATCGGGGATGCCGCGCATGCCCTCCCGCGTGCTGCTCGCGCTGGTGGGCTCGCCGGACGACGGCTACACCGCCGCGGAGCTCGCGGACCGACTGGGGGTCTCGCCAGCCGCCGTCTCGGGCGCCGTGCGCTCGCTGCAGGCGATGCGTCTCATCCAGCGCCTCTCCCGCCCGGGAGACCGGCGAGATCGCTATGACCTCGCCGACGACACGTGGACGGGGGTGATCACCGCGAACGTGCCGCTGTACGGGCGCCTCGGCGAGCTGATGCACCGCATCGCCGACGAGAACGCCGATGCCCCGCTTTCGGCCGCGCGCGCCCACCGGAGCGCGTCGTTCCTCGAGTTCCTCGCCGAGCGCCTGCCGGAGCTGGTCGCCGAGTGGGAGGACGCCAACACCGAGACCTGAGGGCCGCGGCCGCGCGTCAGGTCGTGCCGGGCGTCAAGGGGTGCCCGAGGCCTCCGCCAGGTGCGAGGCGAGCGCGTCGAGCGCGGGTCGCTGGCCCTTCACGAGGCGGCCGCGTGCGGTGGCGACATCCGTCCACGCGACCCGATCGACCTCGGGGAACCGTGCGGTCTTTCCCGAGCGGGGCGGCCACTCCATCTCGAACTCGCCGAACGCGTACTCCTCCGGCGCGAACGCGGATCCGTCGACGACGAAGACGGTCACCCGCTTTCCCGACGCGTACGGGAAGGTGCCGAGCTCGGCGTACGGCGGCGTGGGCGGCGCGACGCCGAGCTCTTCCTGGAACTCGCGCGTCGCGGCATCCACCGCCTGTTCGACATCGGGGTCGTACTCGCCCTTGGGGATGCTCCACGCCGCGTCGTCCCTGCTCGCCCAGAACGGCCCGCCCATGTGGGCGAGCAGCACCTGCAGCTCCGGCTCGAGCCGATACAGCAGCAGGGCGGCGCTGGCCACCGGCATCGCTGCGCTCCGGGCTCTCAGACCATGCGGGATGTCGGCGAGACGCGGTAGGTGTCCTCGGGGTCGTCGAAAACCGTGTCGCCCAGGGCCGCGTCGATGGCGCTCATCGTGTCGGCGTCGAGCGTGACCCCCGAGGCGGCGACGTTCGAGGCGATCTGCTCGGGGCGGGATGCTCCGACCAGCGCCGCGGCGATGTTGGGGTTCTGCAGCACCCACGCGATCGCGAGCTGCGCCATGGTCAGGCCCGCGTCGTCGGCGACCGGCTTCAGACGCTGCACGGCGGTGAGCGTGCCATCGTTCATGAAACGCTGGATGAACCGGGCCCCGCTCTTCTCGTCGGTCGCGCGCGACCCGTCGGGCACCGGCTGGCCCGGCAGGTACTTGCCGCTGAGCACGCCCTGCGCCATCGGCGACCAGACGATCTGCGAGATGCCCAGCGCTTCGCTGGTGGGTACGACCTTGCCCTCGATCACCCGCCACAGCATCGAGTACTGCGGCTGGTTCGACACGAGCTGGAACCCGAGTTCCTTCGCCATCGCGTGCCCCTCGCGCAGCTGCTCGGCCGTCCACTCCGAGACGCCGATGTACAGGGCCTTGCCCTGCCGGACGACATCCGCGAAGGCCTGCATCGTCTCTTCGAGCGGGGTCTCGTAGTCGAACCGGTGCGCCTGGTACAGATCGACGTAGTCGGTCTGCAGGCGGCGCAGCGACCCGTTGATGGACTCCATGATGTGCTTGCGCGACAGACCGGTGTCGTTGTGCCCGCCGGGGCCGGTGGGGAAATAGACCTTCGTGAAGATCTCGAGTCCCTCGCGCCGCTCGCTCGCCAGCGCCTCGCCGAGCACCGACTCCGCCGCGCCGTTGGCGTAGACGTCGGCGGTGTCGAACGTGGTGATGCCGGCCTCGAGGGCGGCGCGGACCGTCTCGATCGCGCGGAGCTGCTCGACCTGCGAGCCGTGGGTGACCCAGTTGCCGTAGGTGATCTCCGAGACCTTGAGACCGCTGTTGCCGAGATACCGATGGTCGACCATGGCTCCAGCCTAAGGTCCGTACCGGCGGGTCGGATGCCGCGCTCAGCCGTCGCGGCGCAGCAGCGCCGCGCGCAGCGCGCGACCGATCAGCAGCATCCCTCCCAGGCCCACGATGCTGCCGAGGAACGGCATGAGCGCGACGTCGGCGGTCAGCATCGGGCCACCGTACGAGAGGACCATGACGATGCCGGTGACCAGCAGCGCGATGCCGATCACGGTCGTCATCAGCTGCCCCATCAGGCTCTCGACGAACCCGCGCTCGCGCTCACCCTCGAACGTGCGCAGCCGCACCGAGAACGAGCCGTCCTCGAGCGATCGCGAGATGTTCTCGATGCGGCGCGGGGCACGCCGCAGCGACTCGAGCGTGAGAGCCGCGTGCGTCTGCGCCGACAGCATCATGCTGCGCGGCGACGCCAGCTGCCGCGCGAAGTGCGGCGCCTGCGACAGGGCATGCCCGACCATGTCGTACCCGGGGACCAGGCGCCGCAGCGTGCCTTCCAGCGAGGCGAGGGTGCGGAACACCAGCAGGAGCGCCGGCGGCAGCGCCAGACGATGGTGCCGGAGCACATCCAGCAGCAGGCTGAAGAGGTTCCCGTCGACGGGCGAGTTGTGCATCCGCGTGATGATGACGCCCAGGTCGCGCTGCAGCTCGGCCTGATCGACCGAGCCCGCCTCAGGCGCGCAGAGCATCATCACCACATCGGTGACGGCGATGTCGTCGTCGTTGGCGATACCCACCAGCAGCGGCACGAGCAGTCGTCGCAGGCTCGCCTCGAGGATCCCGACGGAGCCGAAGTCGATCAGCGCGACCGACCCGTCCTCTTCGAGGATGAGGTTGCCCGGGTGAAGGTCGGCGTGGAAGACACCGCGGATCGCGATCTGCTCGAACGCCGCGTCGACGATGCCGTCGCACAGCTCCCGCGCCTGCTCGGGCGGCAGTGCGTCGGGCGTGAGGGCGCTGAACGGGGTTCCCTCCACCCGCTCCTGCACGATCATCCGGGAGGTGGACAGCTCGGTGTAGACGCGGGGCACGTGGATGCGGACCCCGCGCGAGGCCGCGGCGGCGGTGCGGAGCATCTCGGTGTTCGCCGCCTCGATGCGATAGTCGAGCTCGTTGCGCAGCGAGCGCGAGAACTCCGCAGCGAGCGCGACCGCGCCGTAGTCGCGGGCCCATTCGGACCGGCTCTCGGCGTCGCGCGCGAGCCGACCGAGGATGTCGAGATCCGTCGTCACCTGCGCGCGGGCCTTCGGCCGCTGGATCTTCACGACCACCTCTTCGCCGGTGTGCAGCTCGGCGACGTGCACCTGAGCGACCGAGGCCGCCGCGAGCGGCTTCGGGTCGACGACCGCGAACGCCTCGGTGAGGGGCCGCCGCAGCTCGGACTCGATCGCCGTCTGCGCCTCCGCCCACCGGATGGGCGTGGAGTCCATCTGCAGGGTCGACAGCGCATCGACCAGCTCGCGCGGCAGCACGTCTTCCCGCGCGGAGAGCACCTGGCCGAGCTTCACGAAGGTGACGCCGGCTTCGTTGAGCGCGGCCACGAGCGCCCCCGGCAGATCCTCCGACACGCGGCGACGGTTCTGGAACAGGCCGATCCCGTGGCGGGACGCGATCGCGACGATCTGCGCGTAGCGCTTGGCCCGGTCGCGCCCCCGGAACGCTTCGCGCACCGCCACGACCGGGTTGACGAACCCCGTGCTCGGCCACAGGAACTCGAGGGTGACGATCGCGATCACCACGATCGCGAACATCCACCCGATGATCACGGCCAGGAACGCGTACACGACAGGGCGTGCCACCTCGAGGTGACCGGCCTCGGTGACCACGCGCGCCTGGGTGAGCGTCCACACCGCCATCGGCACGCAGGCGGCGAACACGACGAACGCGGTGACCAGCGCACGCAGCCAGCCGACGCGGTCATCGAGCAGACGGCGCCCCGCGAACGCGGCGGGCACCGCGAAGACGAACGACGAGAGCAGAAGCAGAAGCCAGACCGGCATACGGCGATTCTGTCAGGGTCGCGGCGCGCGCACCGCGCCGCCCGGTCACGGGAGGCTCAGGCCGGCGTCGCCTCGGCGGCCTTCTCGTCCTCCTCGGTGGCGACGAGCTGCCCGCACGCCCCATCGATCTCCTTGCCGCGCGTGTCGCGGAGAGTGGTGGGGATGCCGGCGGCGTTGAGACGGCGCACGAACTCGTTCTGCACCCCGCGCTCGGATGCCGTCCACACCGAGCCGGGTGTCGGGTTCAGCGGGATCGGGTTGACGTGCACCCACCCGCGTCCGCGGGCGTTCAGCTTGTCGGCGAGCAGGTCGGCTCGCCAGGGGTGGTCGTTCATGTCTTTGATGAGCGCGTACTCGATCGACACGCGGCGCCCCGTCTTCTCGAAGTACTCGCGGGCGGCATCCAGTGCCTCGTCGACCTTCCAGCGGGAGTTGACCGGGATCAGCTCGTCGCGCAGCTCGTCATCGGGCGCGTGCAGCGAGAGGGCGAAGGTCACCGGGATCTCCTCCGCCGACAGCTTGCGGATGGCGGGCACCAGGCCCACCGTCGACACGGTGATGCCGCGCGCGCTCATGCCCAGGCCGTGCTTCTGGTCGGTCATGGTGCGCACCGCGTGCATCACGCGGGCGTAGTTGGCCAACGGCTCGCCCATGCCCATGAACACGATGTTGGTGACCCGCTCGTCCGGGTGCTCGGCTGCGCCCAGGCCCCCGGCACGGATCAGCCGATTGGCGCGCACGATCTGGTCGATGATCTCGGCCGCCGACATGTTGCGCGTCAGCCCCGCCTGGCCCGTCGCGCAGAACGGACAGTTCATGCCGCATCCCGCCTGCGACGACACGCACAGGGTGATGCGCCCCGGGTAGCGCATCAGCACCGATTCGACGAGCGCGCCGTCGTGCAGCTTCCACAGGAACTTGATCGTGTCGCCCTTGTCGGTCTGCAGGCGGCGCACCTCGGTCAGCAGCGGCGGCAGAAGCCCGGCGACGAGCTCCTCACGACCGGATGCCGGCAGGTCGGTCATCTCGGCGGCATCCGAGGTGTAGTGGGTGAAGTAGTGCTTCTCGAGCTGCTTGGCGCGAAACCCGGGCAGGCCGAGCTCGGTCGCCTTCTCGACCCGCTGCGCGGGGGTGAGGTCGGCCAGGTGCACGGGCGGCTTGCCGCGCTTGGGGCTCGCGAACTGCAGCAGGGGGCGCCCCTCGGCATCCTTCGCCTGCGTCCACCCTTCGGTCTGCGGCCGCACCTGGCGCGGCGTCGTGGTGCGCACGGGGCGGGAGGGAGGGGTGTCGGCCATGCGTCCCAGGGTAGAGGAGCAGGCTTGGCGAAGGCTGGTCGATTCGGCCCACCGCGCCGCGCGGGGCCGTAGCGTGAAGGGATGGACGACGAGGCCCGGGCCGAACTCGACGCGCTGCGGGTGCGCGCGTACGGTCCGGATGCCGACATCGCGGGCGATGCGGCGGCGCGAGCTCGCCTGGCAGAGCTCGAAGGCGCGCTGCGGCGCGAGCGCGTCGGGGCGCGGGCGGCAGGCACGGCCCCGACCCGTGGCGCCGAGAGCCGTGGCGCCGACACCGCAGCGACGCGACGTCGCGACGCGGAGCCGACCGGGGCGCCGCGCACGGCCGGAAGCGAGGGGACCCGTGCCGAGGAGGGCCTGGCCGAGGCCGCCCCCACCCGGCGCCGGTGGGCGCCGGCCGCGCTGCTCGCCGGGGTCGCCGCGCTCGTCGTGGCCGTGCTCGCCGTCGGTGCGCTCTGGCCCGACACCCCGCGCGAGGATGTCGCGCCGCTGCCGGCCGCGCAGCCGGCGGGCACCCCGCCCGTCTCGGAGCTGCTGGAGCGCATCGAGATCGAGGGGCCGCTGGGGAACTCCCTCGCGGTCCCGTTCGCGCAGTCCTGGCCGGCGTTCACCGACGATGAGGTCGACTGGGCGGCGTCGCTCGGCGAGCGGTTCGGGTGGGAGCTGTGGGTCGCGGGCGTCTCGGGCGAGAGCACCCGGTTCTGCATCGTGCTCGAGCGCCACGGGAACACCCGCGTGCAGTGCGCCGGCGCGGCCGCCTCCACCCGCGGTCTGCTGCGGCTGGAGCTGCCGAACTCCGAGATCGCCGTCGCCCGTCAGCTCGAGGGCGTCGACCGGATCGAGTTCCGCTGGACCGCGGACGGCGCGATGACCGTGACCTCCTTCAGCGGACCGCCCGCCCGATCCCCGCGCTCCACCGATCCCTAGGATGGACGCCATGAGCCAGCGCCGCGAGGGGTCCCGTCCCGCGGGCGCGCACAAGGTGCTCAACAACAACGTCGTCATCACCGTCGACGGCTCCGGACGGGAGCGGGTCCTCATGGGCCGCGGACTGGGGTTCGGGCTGAAGCCGACCGACGAGATCGACCCGACGAGGGTCGAGAAGACGTTCGTGCTGGATGCCGGCGCCGAAGGCGACCGTGAGCGGCAGATGCTCACCGACGTGCCCTACGAGGTGATCGAGGCAGTCACCCGCGCCGTCGACGACGCGGACCGCACACTGGGCCACGCGCTCGGCCGCCGCTTCACCATCGCCGTCATCGACCACGTGCAGTTCGTGCTCGAGCGACTCGACCAGGGCGTGCGCATCCCGACGGCGCGGATGCCGGAGCTGCGCGTGCTCTACCCGCACGAGTTCGCCGCCGCCGAGACCATGGCCGCGCAGATCGCCGCGCACCTGGACCGTGAGCTGCCCGCCGAGGAGGCGGTGTTCCTCACGATGCATCTGCTCAACGCGACGCGCGACGAGCCCAACGGCACGGCGGCGCTGCTGTTCCGCCGACTGCAGCACATCGTGACCGTCGTCGAGAGCGGACTCGGCGTGCGACTGGATGCCGAGAGCGCCGACTACGCCCGCTTCATCCTGCACATCCAGTTCCTGCTGCAGCGCCTCGTGAACAAGTCGATGCTCGACAGCGACGACTCGTCGTTCTACGAGTTCGCCTCCCGCAGCTACCCGCGAGCGGCGGCCTGCGCCGACCAGATCACCGACTACATCCACGCGGCGACCGGTTCGGAGCTGACCCGCGAGGAGAAGCTGTACATCATCGTGCACGTCGAGCGACTGTCGCAGCGGGTGAGCGGGGCCGACGGCGGCGCCACCTGACACCGGGGCCTGACGCCGGGCCCGACCCGCGAAAACCGTGCTATGGTTTGGTTTGCGGATCACCGATCCGCCGACGTCTTCGGATTGTTACTGCGTCAGAGCAGGCAAAACCTGAGCCGATCGACACCTTCACCGGTGTCGGGTCAGCTCAGGTTTTTTTATTGCCCGGAAACAGGGCCGAAGACGCGCAACACCAGGAAGTGCCGCGCTGGAGCGGCGAAGGAAGTGAATCCACGTGGATTACGGAAAGACCGCCGCGGGCGTCCTGAAGGGCGTCGGAGGCGAAGAGAACGTCACCTCGCTCGTGCACTGCGCGACCCGGCTCCGGTTCGTCCTGAAGGATGACAGCAAGGCCGACACCGCCGCCGTCAAGGCCACCCCCGGTGTCGTCACCGTCGCACAGGCCGGTGGGCAGTACCAGGTCGTCATCGGCAACGACGTCCCCGACGTGTTCGCCGAGATCGGCAAGATCTCCCGCTTCGGCGGCTCCGGCGACCAGAGCGCTCCCGCGGAGGACGCACCCAAGGGCAACCTGTTCAACCGCTTCATCTCGATGATCTCGTCGATCTTCACCCCCGTGCTGTGGGCGCTGGCCGGCACCGGTCTGCTGAAGGCCTTCCTCGCCGCGAGCGTCACCTTCGGCTGGATCAGCACCGAGACCTCCACCTACCTGGTGCTCAACGCCCTGTCGGACGCGTTCATCAACTTCCTGCCGATGGCCCTGGCGATCACCGCCGCGCGCTACTTCAAGGCCAACGAGTGGACGGCCTTCGCGATCGCCGGCGCCATGATGTATCCCACGATCGCCGGCGTGGTCGGTGCAGCCGAGCTGACCTTCTTCGGCATCCCGTTCGTCATGGTCAGCTACGTGTCGAGCGTCATCCCGATCATCGTGATCGTGTGGCTGCAGAGCTACGCCGAGAAGTTCCTCTACGCGAAGCTGCCCGGCGCCATCAAGCGGTTCGTGACGCCGATGATCGTCGTGCTCGTCGCCGTGCCGCTGGTCTTCGTGGTCATCGGACCGATCTCGGACTTCCTGGGCGGTCTGCTGGGCGCCGGCATCGGGTGGGTCTTCACCACCGCACCGTGGCTCGGTGGGGCGATCATGGGCGGCCTGTGGCAGGTGTTCGTGATCTTCGGCCTGCACTGGGGTCTCGTTCCGCTGTTCACCCTCGAGTTCCAGACCACCGGTCAGATCCTCCTCATCGGCCCGGTATTCGCCGCCGTGCTCGCCCAGGCCGCGGCCGTCGCGGGGGTGTGGGTGCGCACCCGCAACAAGAACCTCAAGTCGCTCGCGGCACCCGCGACCCTCTCCGGGTTCCTCGCCGGCATCACCGAGCCCGCGATCTACGGCATCAACCTGCCCCTGAAGCGCCCGTTCGCGTTCGGCATCGTCGGCGGAGCTGTCGGCGGGGCGATCATCGCGATCGGCGGCGTGTTCTCGACCGCGTTCGTCGTCCCCTCGGGCCTCGCTCTTCCGGCGCTGCTCGGCAACGGCAACATGGTCCTGCTCGGCATCGGCCTGCTCGCCGCGATCGTCATTCCGTTCCTGCTCGTCGTGCTGGTCGGGTTCGCCGACCCGGTCGAGGAGGAGACCGTCTCGGCCGAGGCGAGTGACCTCGGCGTGCACAGCCCGCTCGACGGCGTCGTGCTCGCCCTCGCCGACGTTCCGGACGCCGCTTTCGCGGAAGCGACCCTCGGCGACGGCGTGGCCATCAGCCCCACCGGCTCGACGATGTACGCACCGGTCGACGGCGTGGTCGCGGCCGCCTTCCCGACCGGTCACGCGATCGGCCTGCGGGCCGACGACGGCACCGAGGTGCTCATCCACCTCGGCCTGAACACGGTGGAGCTCGGCGGGAAGCACTTCGACGTGAAGGTCACCCAGGGTCAGCGCGTCACCGCCGGAGACGTCCTCGTCGAGTTCGACGCCGCCGCGATCTCCGCGGCCGGATACGACCTCATCACCCCGGTGATCATCACCAACGGCGACCAGCACGAGATCGTCGGCGACCGCGCCACCGGCAACGTCGCGCACGGCGAGCCCCTCTTCTACACCACCGCGCTCGAGCGCAGCGCGATCGCGAACGCGTAACGAGACCGAAGGATCACCATGAGCACCACCACGTTCCCCGACGGCTTCCTCTGGGGCGGCGCGACTGCCGCGAACCAGGTCGAGGGCGCCTTCGACGAGGGCGGCAAGGGCCTGAGCGTGCAGGACGTGATGCCCCGCGGCATCGTCGGCCCGCGCACCGCCGAGCCCACCGCCGACAACCTGAAGCACACCGCGATCGACTTCTACCACCGGTACGCCGAGGACATCGCGCTGTTCGCCGAGATGGGGTTCACGACGTACCGCTTCTCGATCGCCTGGAGCCGCATCTTCCCGCGCGGCGACGAGGCGGAGCCGAACGAAGAGGGCCTGGCCTTCTACGACCGCGTGCTCGACGAGCTCGAGCGCCACGGCATCGAGCCGCTCGTGACCATCTCGCACTACGAGACGCCGCTGCACCTCGCCGAGACCTACGACGGATGGACCGACCGCCGTCTCATCGGGTTCTACGAGAACTACGCCCGCACGCTGTTCGCCCGCTACGGGTCGCGGGTGCGCTACTGGCTGACGTTCAACGAGATCAACTCCCTGCTGCACGCGCCGTTCATGTCGGGCGGGATCAACACCCCGAAGGACGAGCTGACCGATCAGCAGCTGTACCAGGCGATGCACCACGAGCTCGTCGCGTCGGCCCGCGCGACGCGGATCGCGCGGGAGGTCGCACCGCAGGCGCAGGTCGGCTGCATGGTGCTGTCGATGCCCATCTACCCGCTCTCCCCCGCACCCGCCGACGCGGTCGCGGTCATGGAGGCCGACCACGCCAACCTCGTCTACGGCGACGTGCACACCCGCGGCGCATACCCGGGGTACTTCCTGCGCACGCTGGCCTCGAAGGGCATCACCCTCGAGATCACCGACCAGGACCGCGAGGACCTGACCCACACGGTCGACTTCGTCTCGTTCAGCTACTACATGTCGATCGCAGAGACCGCCGACCCCGCGAAGAAGGTCGCGGGCGAGGGCAACATCATGGGCGGGGTGCCCAACCCGACCCTCGAGGCCAGCGAGTGGGGATGGCAGATCGACCCGGCCGGCCTGCGCATCGTGCTGAACCAGTTCTGGGATCGGTGGCAGAAGCCGCTGTTCATCGTCGAGAACGGGCTCGGAGCGAAGGACCAGCTCGTCGAGGTCGACGGTGTGAAGACCGTGATCGACGACTACCGGATCGCCTACCTCAACGACCACCTCGTGCAGGTGGGCGAGGCGATCGCCGATGGCGTCGACGTGCTCGGCTACACCTCGTGGGGCTGCATCGACCTGGTGAGCGCCTCGACCGCGCAGCTGAGCAAGCGCTACGGGTTCATCTACGTCGACCGCAACGACGACGGCAGCGGGACGCTGGAACGGTACAAGAAGAAGTCGTTCGACTGGTACGCCGAGGTGATCCGCACCAACGGCGCCAGCCTCGTCGGCTGACGTTCGGCCGACGTTCATATCGAATCGATACGATCGGCTGCGGGCGCGCCTTCTCGGGCGCGCCCGCAGCACTGTTCCACCCGACGGGAGACCCATGACCCGCCCACGCATCGCCTTCCTCGACGTCGACGGCACGATTCTCGACCACGGCCGAGACGTGCAGGACTCGACCGTCGAGGCGATCCGCGCCGCCCGCGCCGCCGGCCACCGCGTCTACCTCAGCACGGGGCGCTCGGCCAGCGACATCCACCCCGACGTCGCCGCGATCGGATTCGACGGGGCGATCACCAACGGCGGGGCGCTGGCGACCAGCGGCGACGAGACCGTGGTCTCGCAGGTCATGCCCGAGGATGCCGTGCGACGCCTGATCGACTGGTTCGACGGCCGCGGCATCCCGTTCTTTCTGCAGTCCGACGACGCCCTGTTCGCCTCGCCGCGCGTGCAGGAGATGGTCGCCCGCATGATCCGCGAGTGGCAGTCGGCGCACGCCGACGACGCGCCGAAGACCGCTCCGCAGGCGCCGCGCCGGTTCTTCGACGTCGCCGACGCCGACCTCACCCGCATCGCCAAGGCGGTGTTCGTCAGCGACGACACCGAGTCTGTCTCGCACGCCCAGACCGACCTCGGCGACCGCTTCCACGTGGTGCCCGGCAGCATGCCGCTGCCCGGTGGCTCCAACGGCGAGATCGCGATGACCGGAACCACCAAGGGCGCGGCCATCGAGTCGATGCTCGCTCACCTGGGCGCGTCGGCGGACGACGCGATCGGCATCGGCGACAGCTGGAACGACGTCGAGATGTTCGAGGTGTGCGGTGTCGGGATCGCGATGGGCAACGCCCCCGCCGAGCTGCAAGCACTCGCCGACGAGGTCACCACGAGCGTCAGCGATCACGGGGTGGCGAACGCGTTCCGCCGCCACGGCCTCATCTGACGGCTGATCAGTCCAGGAAGATGTCGGGGTACAGCTGCTCGTCGGGGGTGCCCGGGGTCGCAGCGTAGCCCGAGAAGTCCGTCACCCCGGCCTCCCGCAGCACGTCCTCGACGATGAGCGAGCGCCCGGTGTACTCTCGCGCGGGCTGGATGAGCACCTGATAGGCCGCGTCGGCGTAGATCTCGGGTGTGCGGCTCACCTTCATCATCCGGTCGCCGCCCAGCGCGTACTTGACCGCCGCCGTGGCGATCGTGGTCGCCGGCCACAGGGTGTTGGCCGCGATGCCGTCCTTGCCGAACTCGGCCGCCATCCCGAGCGTCGCCATCGACATCCCGTACTTGGCCATCGTGTACCCGGTGTGACCTCCCAGCCACTTCGGCGACAGGTTGATCGGCGGCGAGAGCGAGAGAATGTGGGGGTTCGCGGCATCCCGCAGCATGGGCACGGCCGCGCGCGACAGCATGAACGTGCCGCGCACGTTGACGTCCTGCATGAGGTCGTATTTCTTCACGTCGAGGTCGACCGACCCCGACAGGTCGATGACGCTCGCGTTGTTGACGACGATGTCGATGCCGCCGAACTCGCCGTGCGCGGTCAGCACCGCCTGGTTGATGTCGTCGTCGCTGCGCACGTCGCCGACGATCGGCAGCGCACGGCCGCCTGCGGCCTCGATCTGCTCGGCCGCGGTGTGCACGGTGCCCTCGAGCTTGGGGTGGGGCGTGTCGGTCTTCGCGAGCAGCGCGATGTTGGCGCCGTCGGCGGCCGCGCGCAGCGCGATCGCGAGGCCGATGCCGCGACTGCCGCCCGACATCAGGATGGTCTTGCCGGCGAGGGGCGCGGACGTGTTCTCGGTCATGGGGTCTCCTCGGTGGATGTCGTCGGCCGCGCTCAGCGGGCGGTCTTCTGGGCGGAGGCCGCGGCGAACGCGGCGATGCGGGCCTGCGCCTCGACGGTGCCGAACGCCGCGGCGATGGTGCGTGCCTCTTCGTCGAGCTGCTCGGCGAAGGTGCGCTCGGGCTGTGAGCGCACGAGGCGCTTGGCCTGACCGTAGGCCGCCGTGGCGCCCGCGAGCCACCCGCGGGCGATCTCTTCGGCGCGCGCCCCCACCTGGTCGGGGGCGACCACCTCGGCGACCAGGCCCCAGTCGAGCGCCTCCTGCGCCGACAGCATCCGGTCCTGCAGGACGAGCTGCAGCGCGCGCCTCTGGCCGACCGCGCGGGCCAGCTGGGCCGACACCGACAGATCGGGCGTGAGCCCCACCTTCGCGTAGAGGCAGCCGACGCGCGAGTCCTCGCCGATGACGGCGTAGTCGCTCGACATGAGGATGCCCAGGCCGCCGCCGGCGGTCGCGCCGTGTGCGGCGGCGACGACCGGGATCGCCGACTCGGTGAGGGTGCGGATGCCGCGATGGATGACATCCGCGAGCGCGAGGATGCCGTCGCCGGAGTCGATCGTCTGCGACATCTCGATCACGTCGCCGCCGGCGCAGAAGGCCGGGCCTGCGGCATCCAGCAGGATCGCGCCGACGTCCTCACGGGATGTCGCCTCAGCGGTCACCGCCTCCCACGCGTGGGAGAGGTCGGGGCCGAACGCGTTGAGCCGGTCGGGCCGGTTGAGGGTGATGCGGGCGAGTCCGTCGTCGACGGCGAAGAGAATCGGGTCGGTCATGGTGCTCCTCACTTCGGTGCCATGCGGATCGCGCCGTCGAGGCGGATGGTCTCGCCGTTCAGGTAGCCGTTCTCGACGATGTGCTGCACGAGCGCCGCGTACTCGTCGGGGGCGCCCAGCCGGGCGGGGTAGGGCACCTGCGCACCGAGGGAGTCCTGCGCCTCCTGCGGCAGCGAGGCCAGCATCGGGGTGTGCATGATGCCGGGGGCGATCGTGCAGACGCGGATGCCGTAGCGTGCCATCTCTCGCGCGATCGGCAGGGTCATCGCGTGGACACCGCCCTTGCTGGCGGAGTACGCGGGCTGGCCGATCTGCCCGTCGAAGGCGGCGACGCTCGCCGTGTTGACGATGACGCCGCGATCGCCGGATGCCGTCGGCTCGGCGCGGGCGATCATCGCCGAGGCCTGCGCGATGACGTTGTAGGTGCCGATGAGGTTCACGCGCACGATGGTCTCGAATCCGGCAAGCGGCGACGGGTCGCCGGCACGGTCGAGGACCTTGGCGGGCGGGGCGATGCCCGCGCAGTTGACGACGACCCGCAGCGGCGCGGCGGCGTTCGCCACCTCGACGGCGGCCGCGATCTGCGCCGGGTCGGTCACGTCGGCGGCGGCGAAGGTGCCGCCGAGCTCTGCGGCGACCTCGTCGCCCGCCGAGGTGGGAAGGTCCACCAGGGTGACCGCGGCGCCCGCGGCGGCGAGCCGACGGGCCGTGGCCAGGCCCAGGCCGCTGGCGCCCCCGGTGATCAGGGCGGATGCGCCGGTGAGTTCCATGCGTTCTCCTTCGAAGCGTGTGTCCGGGGCGACGCGCGGCGCTGACGGAGCTGCGCGCGACATCCCGTCCCAGCATAGATGGGACGCCGTGTCAGGCGCGCCCGCGGAGCGCGCTCAGGACGGCCCGAGGATGAAGTTCCACGTGCCGGTGAGCACGGCGGCGGTGACCGCGATCGCGCCGATGGCCGCGCCCGTCGCCATCAGCAGCCACCCCGGCGCCCGCACACGCGACGGGCGCGCCCACGTGCGCTCGACCGGCGCACCGAACCCGCGCGCCTCCATGGCCGTGGCGAGCTTGGTGCCACGGCGGATCGAGAGCACGAGCAGTGCGAAGGCCATGCCGAAGAACCGCCGCAGCCGCCCGCGGTCGGCGACGCCGCGCGCACGGCGGGCGAGCTCGAGCGCGCGCCAGTCGTCGAGGAACAGCCCGACCATCCGCAGACCCGCCAGCGCACCGAGCACGAAGCGCGCCGGGAGCTTCAGCACCTGCGCGAGCCCGTCGGCCAGGTCGGTCGGGTCGACCGTGGCGAACAGGACGACGGAGGGCAGTGCGATCGCCAGCACGCGGAAGCACGTGGCCACCGCCAGCTCCAGCGAGCCGTCGCTGATGCGGACGACGAACCACTCGACGTACACCGTGCCGCTGGTCTCGCCGTAGAGCGCGATGGTGAGACCGGTCAGCGGC
This sequence comes from Actinomycetes bacterium, assembly GCA_030426515.1. GTDB lineage: Bacteria > Actinomycetota > Actinomycetes > Actinomycetales > Microbacteriaceae > Microbacterium. Next base: position 1,112 of record JAUHYM010000019.1, on the reverse strand, counting down.
GCGAGCACCCACACGATGCCGGTCCGGGCCCAGAACTCCCGCCACCCCAGGCCCGCGAAGGGGAACAGCACAAGCTCGAGCGCGACCGCGGTCGCCGCCGACACGATGTCGAGGGTGAGCACCAGCGGAACGGTGAGCAGAGCGACCGCGGCGAGCTTGGCGACCGGGTTGATGCGGGCGACGGCGCCGGTGCGGGCGCGGGTGTCGAGGAGCGTCATGCGCGCGGCCTCCCCGGCCGGGCGACGCGACGCCGTGCAGCAGGACGGGATGCCGCGCTCACGCGCCGACCCCCATCGAGAAGCGGCGCGCGTGCAGCGCGTGGACGACATCCTCGTCGTGGGTGATGGTCACGATCGCGGATCCCTCGTCGCGCAGCCGGGCCAGCAGTGCGACCAGCTCCGCCCAGGTGCGGGCATCCTGCCCGAACGTGGGCTCGTCGAGTACGAGAACGCGCGGGCGCGTCGCGAGCGCGGCGGCGACCGTGAGTCGGCGCTTCTCTCCGCCCGAGAGCGTGTACGGGTTCGCCTCGGCGAGGCGATCGAGCCGCAGGCGCGCGAGCAGCTCGTCGACGCGCTCGGCGATCTCGCTCTCGCCGAGCCCGAGCGCCCGCGGGCCCACCTCGAGTTCGGCGCGCACGGTCCGCGCGAGCAGCTGGTGCTCGGGTTCCTGGAACACCGTGCCGATGCGGGTCAGCAGGGCGCGCGAGGGCCAGTCGATCGGGTGCGGGCCCGCAGAGCTGGCGAGAGGGCCCGACGCGGTGAGTGTTCCGGATGCCGCGGGCAGGAGCCCCGCGAGGGTGAGGCCCAGCGTCGACTTGCCCACACCGTTCGGTCCCGTGATCGCGGTGACCGCTCCGGCGGGGATCTCGATGTCGACGCCGGTGGCCACCGACGTCCCCCGCACCCGCGCCACCGCCAGATCGCGCCCCTGCAGCAGCACGTCGCCGGCGGCGGATGCCGGCGGGGCGGGGTGCGGCGGCGGGTGTCCGGGAACCCACGCCCCGGCGGCCGCCAGCTCGGCTCCGCGCGCCCCCAGAATCGCGTCCGGCGAACCGTCGGCGAGGATGCCGCCCGCGCCGAGCACGATGACGCGCGTGACCAGCGGAAGCCAGA
>JAUHYM010000018.1 GCA_030426515.1 Actinomycetes bacterium | reverse complement strand
GCGATCTCTGCACGAGTCCTACCGGGATTGTCGTGCAGGTACCCGATGATGCCGGCGCGCACCATGTTGCCGAACGCCTTGATGGGATCCTCCGCGTGGGTGCTGTTCGCGGGACGGGTGTACTTGGGCACCCGCCCATTCTCCCGTGGCCCGAGTAGTGTCGTCCACAGGACCGCATGAATTAGTTGTACACATCTCAAGTGTATCTATGTATCATGCAGATATGTCAACGCCAGCTCTGGACGTCACTCGGCGAATCTCGCCACCCCAGCGCTGCGTGTCCCCCGAAATACCTACAGACAGCATCCGCAGTCGTTCTGTAGCCTCCGTCGTAGACGCGACTGCGGCCCTGAATGCCCCTCGCGGCTACGGCGCGCGTTCCCACCCAAACCCGGTGAGCCCCCGTTTTTCTTTCAACCGATCCGTGCGTAGGATGCCGACACGGCGGCCGTCGCCGGCGCATCACCGCACCAGCACTGCCACCGTCCTGAACAACCAGGAGGGTCGGCGATGATGGCGCGGAGCAACCGACGCGGAGTGATCTGGGCGATCGTGGGTGGACTGATTCTGGTCGCCGGGATGGTGGCGATCATCGTCGCGGCGACGATGTCGAATCCCGAAGGCTCCGAGCCCGAAACCGACCCGACCGCGACGACCGCGCCCACGACATCCGATCCCGCGCCCACGACTTCGCCATCCTCGATCGACGAAGTCGTCGACGCCACGGTCGACGAGCGCGGATGGGTGCCCGAACCGATCACGACGGATGCCGAGACCTACGTCCGCGCCGCGCTCTCCGCTGCCGGCACGTTTGACACGCAGCTCAGCACCTACGAGGAGTGGCTCGCGTACCTCGGCACGTGGTTCACGTACGACACCCGCTACACCTCCGATGCAGACCGCGAGGCGGAGTTGGATGCCGCGAGGCTCGAGCTGCGCCAGAGCGTCGTGCTGCCCGAGACCGAGTGGGACTCCCTCGAGAACGAGGCGGGTCGTGTGGACTCCACCGTCCCCGGCGACGTGAACCTCGACCCGGTCCCGAACGACGACTCGGGCGACATGTCGTTCGGGACCGCCGACATCACGATCACGTTCACTCGCTCCGACGGAAGCGGCGGCGAGGTCAGTTACGAGGAGATCACCCGTCTCACCATCCAGGTCCTCTGCGGACCCGGTTCGATCCCGACCCCGGACAGCGCGCAGCAGGCAGGCGACTGCAAGGTGGTGCGGTACTTCGCGGAGCCGTTGGAGCCCTGACATGGCCGCGCCGATCAAGATCGCACTGATCCTCGCCAGCACGAAGATCGGACGCAAGGTGTTCATCGGCCTTCTGATCCTGATCGTCGTCATCCTCGGCTTCTTCAGCACCCCGCTCTTCGCGGTTCCCCTCGCGATCGCCGGCCAGTCGATCAAGGTCGAGGATTCTCCCGCAACCCCGACCGCGCCCCCCGTGAGCGGCGACTGGACCTACCCGCTCGCCGGCTCCTACTTCAAAGGCCGTGGGTTCGGATACAACCCGGTTGCCGGCTGCGGGTTCTGCTCCACCAACCACCTCGGCTACGACATGTCGCAGGGCTGCGGCAGCACGATCTACGCCGCGGGCGCCGGCAACGTCATCACCGCCGGCGCATTTCACGGGTGGGGCAACACCGTCCGCATCGAACACAGCGGCATCGTCACCCTCTACGGCCACATGCAATGGGGATCCCTCCGCGTGTCGGTCGGCGACACGGTCGCGGCAGGCACGCCAATCGGGGCCGAAGGCGACACCGGCCGCTCGTTCGGCTGCCACCTGCACTACGAGGTGCGGCAGGGCGGCATCCCCATCGATCCCCAACCGTTCATGGCCGCACGCGGCCTCCCCCTGACGTGACAGACCCTTCGCATCGAGGAGACACATCATGCATCTGACCCACATCCCCACCGTCAACGTTCCGGAGATCGAGCCAGACTTCTCGGCCCCGTTCTTCCAGGGCTTCCAAGTCATCGCGTCGTACATCCTCGCCGGAGCGATGCTCGTCGTGCTGATCATGCTGATCATCGCCGGCGCCGCTCTCGCGTTCCGCGGGCTCGCGTCCGACCGGGTCCGCAGCTGGGCGGGCGAGAACATCATGTGGATCTTCATCGCCGCCGCCGTCCTCGGCGCGGCATCCGGCCTGTTCGCCTGGTTCGTGAACTTCGACTTCGGGTTCTGATGAAGACGCTGCGGGTCGCGCTGGCGGGAGTCCTCCTCGGGCTCGCCGTCACGCTCGGCGCGCTCAGCCCCGCGCACGCCGCGACCTCTGTCCCCGCTACCGTGAGGGCGCAGGCATCGACGCCCGTTGCTGGCGAACCGTGGTCCTCGCCGGCGTACCCTGTCGACTGCCGCACCGCGTCGGGTCAGGTCACCTGCACTCCCGAGGACAGCGCGCTCGTGAAGCCGCAGCAGTGCTTCCTCGGCGTCCTCGTCGCCGGGCAACGCTCGACGATCTGCACCACCTACGAGCAGCACGTCGACGCAATCAAGGCCGTCGGTGGCAAGCCCCTTGTCGTCGAGTACGGCTGCAGCATCGGCGACGTCGTCTGCCTCACCTTCGAGAACGCCGGCCGCGGCATGGCGATGTCCGCGACCGGGGCGATGGCCGCCGTCGCGATGAACATGCGCTTCGACACCAGCACGCTGCTGTGGGATGCCGCGACCACCGAGTGGTCGTTCTGGCAATGGGCAGTCCTCGTGATCCTGTTCGGCGCGATGGTGTGGGCAATCGCATCCGCCGCCGTCTCTGGCGACCGCAGCGAGCTGGTCGGGGCGATCGTTCGCGCGTTCATTGCGGTCCCGGCGGTGCCGATCACGCTGTGGATGATCGGGCACCTGCTCAACGCGATCGACGACCTCACCTGGTACATCATGAGCCGTGAGGGTCCCGGCAGTCTGTTCTCCACGTTGCAGAGCGTGATGTGGGCGGGTGGACAGGCGAACTACTTCTTCGCGTTCGTCATCCACTTCCTGCTGATGCTGTCGATGCTCCTGCTGATGGTTGTGTTCGCGTTCCGGAACATCGTGCTCGCCGCACTTATCGCCGTCGGGCCGATCGCGTGGATGTTCTTCCCCGTCCGCGGCATCGGGCCGCAATGGGTGGTCCGATACGCGTCCGCCGTAGTCGTCCTCCTGCTGACCGGGCCGCTCACGATCGGGTTCGTCACGCTGATCATCAACGGTCTCGCGACGGTGAACACGATCTGGGATCCGCAGTCGTGGCCACTTCTCGTCGGGCTCGTCCTGGTCGCGTTCGCCCCGTTCGCGATCTTCGGGCTGTTCAGCTTCGTCGGGGCGGTCGCCGCCGACAGCGTCGGATCGCGCATGGGCGGCAACGCCGGCCGGATGGCGACGAACGCGGCCCGCTCCGCGGTCCGCATCCCCACCCGCCTCGGCGCGTCACCTGCCGGCGCCGGCGCTGCCGCGGCTCGAGGCGGCGCCGGCCGGGCTGCCGCCGGCACACCGCGCACGTCCGCTGCATCCATCCCCCGCGCGACGACGACCACTGGGCTGAAGAGAAGCCCGGCGCCCACGGAAGCGTCCACGGCAACCCGCACCTCGACGCGCACCGCCACCAAGCCCACCACCCCCGCGACACCGCCGACGGCACACAGCTCCGCCCCGCAGCGGACGGCTGGTCCGTCCTCTGCGCCCACGACCCCACCGCCGTCCACTCCTCGACCTGACAGGAGATCCTCATGACGATTCAGGATGCCGCCCGTCCCGTCCGCCTCCCCCGGCGCTCCCGGCAGGGCGTCGTGATGGGCCTCGACCCGTGGCAGCTTGCGTTCGTGTCGGTTGCGGCGATCGCGGTACTGATCGGCGTCAATCGATTCGGTCCGCTCGGGCTGCTGTACGCCGCTCCGGTGTACCTGCTGTTCGGCGGTGCGGCGCTGACGACGATCCACGGGATCTCGGCACCGAAGATGGCAGGGCTGTGGACGATGAAGCAGGTACGCCACGCGCTCGGCGCGACAACACACAAGTACCGCCCCGAGCGCACGCACCTCGATGGGACGCTCAACCTCCCCGGCACCCGCGCGTCAGTGCAGCTGTGGGACGTCGACGGCGTCTCGTGCGTGTACAACCCGCACGACCGCACCGCGTCGGTCACCGCCGAGCTGGAGGTGCAGGGGTTCCTCATGCACGACACGACCGAGCGCTTCGACCTCGCCCAGCAATGGTCGCGGGTGCTCGCGTCGTTCACGCAACGGCCCGGGATCAAGCGCGTGACACTGCAGGAGAGGACGACGCCGACCACGATCCGCGCCGCCCGCGACCACTACGGCGACGTCGTCCGCCGCCGGGGCCTCGACGCCCAGTCGCCGGTGGCCGTGAACTACCTGCAGGTGATGGACCAGTCGGAGCCATTCGCCGTCGCGCACCGCAACTACCTGACCTTCACCCTCGACCTCGTCACCCTCGGCGCTCAGCTCAAGTCGCTCGGCGGTGGGCGCGACGCGATCCTCGCGCTCGCTCGCATCGAGTCCGGCAACCTCGCTGATGCGCTCGCCTCCGCGAAGGTGCGGGTGCGACGCTGGCTGTCCTCCCGGGATGTCGCCGCACTGTCGCGCATCGCTTTCGACCCGGAGTTCGCGACCAACGTGCAGAACCGCACCGACGATCACGCGGGCGTCGACCCCGTCGCGATCGGTCCGATGTACTTCGAGGAGCCTAAGGGCCGCAACGGCATCGTCTACACCGACTCCGGCGTGCACACCACGATGTGGATCCACGAGTGGCCCCGGTCGGCTGCCCCGATCGGGTTCGTCGCGCCCCTCGTGTTCGCCCGTCACCCCAGCACTGATGAGGCGGTCACGCACATCCTCTCGCTCGTGCTCACACCGGTGCCGGTGTCGAGGGCGCTCAAGCGGATCCGCGATGAGAAGAAGGTATGGCGGGGCAATGAGAAACTGCGCGCCAAGCGCGGTGCCGACGGCTCGGCGGCGGATGCCGCCGACTGGGATGCCCTCGAGAAGCAGGAGGAGGAGATCGTCGCCGGCCACGGGGAGTTCCGGTACGGCGGATACCTCACCGTCTCGGCCCCCGACGAAGAACGTCTCGACCAGGCCGTCGCGGGGATGCGGAACGCGCTCGCCCGTGCCGGGATGGAGGCGCAGATCCTCTACTGTCAGCAAGCCGAAGCGCTCATGGTCAACGCCCTGCCGGTCGGTCTGGGGATGAAGTGATGGCACGGTCGTCCCTCACCTTCGAGCCCGGCGGGCTCGGCCGACGAGAGCGGCGCGCGCTGCGTCGGGCGTCCGAGGCGGCCGTCCGCGACAGCCAGGTCGCGCCGACCAGCCGCCGAGACCGTGCACTCCCCGAGCCCGCCGTACCCGGCCCCTTCGGACCGGGGATCACGGAAGGCGGCTACTGGAACCTTGCGCGGCCCGACCTACCGGCACACCAGGCAACCTCGCAGCACATCGCCGGGATCTACCCGTTCGTCGCGGATGCTGGGCTCGGCCATCGCGGTCCGATCGTCGGCGTCGACCTCAACGCCGATGCGCTGTGGCACTTCTCCCCGTTCGAGGCGTACATCGACACCACCGACCGTGGCTCGTTCTCGACCAACATCCTCGTGCTCGGGGCGTACCGGGCGGGCAAGAGCGCGTCGATCAAGATGCTCGTCACCCGCTCGATCGCGTTCGGGCATCAGGCCGTCGTCCCCTCCGACCCGAAGGGCGAGTGGGTCGCGGTCGCCGAAGCGATCCCCGGCGGTAACGTCATCCGTCTAGGCGGCGGGCACGCCACCCGGCTCAACCCACTCGACCGGGGCCCTCGCCGTGTCGGGGCGAGCGACGAGCAGCACGAGCAGATGGTCCGGCAGCGGCGCACCACGACGCTGGTGTCGCTTGTCGAAGCGACGCTCCCCGGCACGCACCTCACCGCGGTCGAGCATGCGGCAATCCACACGGCTCTCGAGCGGTGCATCGTCGACACCGGCGACCGCCCGACGTTGCGGGGCGTGTATGCGCAGCTCGACGCGATCTCGCGCGACCGCGCGACCGACCGGCGGCTCGCCGACGGTGCGGTGCAGCCGCGGTTCGTGCTCCGCCGTTTCGTCGAAGGCGATCTGTCCGGGCTGTTCGAGGACGAGTCCACCGTCGCGTTCGACGACGACGCGCCGATCGTCGTCGTCGACACGTCCGAGCTGTTCGCCCGCGGCGACCTCGTCGCGCAGCTGTCCCAGACCTGCACGACCGCGTGGACGCAGGCGGTCATCCTCAACCGTGATGCACACCGCAACCGGTACGTGATCCGCGAGGAGGGGTGGCGCGACATGCGCGGCCTGCCGTCCTTGCAGCGTCAGCAGGAGTGGCTCAAGCTCTCGCGCCACTACGGCATCAGCAACATCGTGATCCTGCACAAGATGGGCGATCTGGATGCCGTCGGGGACGCCGACTCGCAGGAGCGCAATCTCGCGTACTCGATGGTCGGCGACATCGAGAACAAGTTCATCTTCCGCGTCAACCACCAGGAGCAGGCCAGCCTGCGCGACCGGCTGAACATCCCCGCCCCGCACGTCGAGATGGCCCGCCAGCTGCGGAAGGGCGAGTTCCTCGCCTACGTCGGCCAGTACTCCTACCTCGTCGACTGCTTCGCGACCTCCACCGCGTGGGAGTACGACCTCTTCAAGACAGACGACGCCGTGCAGGCCACCGACCGCGAGGACGCCGAGCTGCGGCTGGTGAGCCCCGACGAACTCGACGCGCTCTGGCCCGACCCCGAACCCCTCGACGCCGGCCTCGAAGGCTGGCTCTCCGCCGCCACGAAGGAGCAGCCATGAGCACCGTCACTCATCTTCGCGCCTACGCGACCGTCACCGGCGCGTCGGCCCGGTTCGTCGCGCCCGATGGAAGCGTCGACCATCTCGACGCGGCCCGCGCCGCGGACATCCGCGGCGCCGTCCTGCGCAGAGCGGCTGACGAGGCCCGAGCAACCGGGGCGGCGATCGAGCTCGTCACCACCGGCGACCGTGGCGAGCACCGTCTGCTCGTCGACGGCGACGGCGACCTCCGCTCGCTCGACCTGCCCGTGCCGGAGATGGATGCCGCGCCGACCCCGTCGGCGGTGGAGGCGTCTCGCCCCGTGCCGGCGATCACAACGCCCGTGCCGCTTTCGGACTCGGCACCGCAGGAACGCACTTCCTTCATCGACACCGTCGAGCCCTCCGCGGCCGGCTACAACCCAGACGGATGGCGCGGCCTCCTGTACCGGCTCGGTCTGGTGCAGGGCCCGTCGAAGGCGGAAGCGGCACGGATCGAACGCGAGCAGACCGTGTCACGCCAGTGGGCGGGATGCCGCACGATCGCCGTCGCGAACGGCAAGGGCGGCGTCGGGAAGACGATGACGACAGCCATGCTCTCCGCGGCGTATGCCCGCTACGGCGGCGGCAACGTGCTCGCGTGGGACAACAACGACACCAGAGGAACCCTCGGCTGGCGCACTGAGCAAGGCCGGTACGACACGACGATCCGCGACCTGCTTCCCGCCGCGAGCGACCTGCTCTCCCCCGCGGCCGGGATCTCCGACATCGCCCGCTATGTGCACCACCAGTCGGTTGACCGGTACGACGTCCTCCGGTCCAACCCGGAGCTCCTCGCCGCGCACCAGCACATCGCGCACGCCGAGTTCGACACCCTCATGCGCGTAGCCGCAAGGTATTACCGGCTCGTCGTGTTCGACTCCGGCAACGACGAGTCGGCCGACCGGTGGTTGAGGATGGTCGACTCGTCTTACCAGCTCGTCGTTCCCACGCTCGCCTCACCCGAGTCCGCAGAATCGGCGCTGCTCCTGCTGGAGGCGCTCCGCGAGCGCGATGCCCACTCGGCCGCCCTGGCAGCGAACGCCGTCGTCATTGTGACGCTCGCCGAACCCACCAGTCGAACGACCATCAACCGGATCGTGACGGGGTTCGAACCGATCGTCCGCGCGGTCGAAACCATCCCGTTCGACCCGGCGCTGAAGTCCGGCCCCCTGCGCTACGACAACCTCCGCGCGCCCACCCGGGACGCGTGGCTAAAGGCCGCGGCATCCGCCGCATCGGTGCTCTGACGAGGAGACGAACCATGAACGAAGGAGTGCTGGGCAAAGGGATCGCCGTTCTGATCGCCATCGCCGTCGTGCTGAGCCTCGCCTTCACCGGCATCACGCACCTGGTCACGCAGCTGATCTGTGGCGCTCCGGCCGAGCCACGCAACCTGTTCTCCGGACTCTGGCTCGCGATCATCGGCGACCCGGCCGCATTCACCGCCCCGACCGGCTGCGACCTGCCGGTGTGGCAGATCCGCGCGGCCGACATCCTCGCGGTGGTCCTTGTCGTCGGCCTGGCCATCTGGGGTCTCGTCGCGTATCGGCGGTACCGGCACTCCGACCAGGCTTTCCTCGCCGACCTGCGCACCCGCCCCGGCTTCGCCACCGCGTCGGAAGTGCGCGAGTTCATCTCCGCCCGCGCCGTTCTCAAGCGGTCCGCGCAGCTGCGTAGCGACATCCCGCGACCGAAGCCGACCGATGTCGGCTGGCGGGTGGGTCGCTCCCACGGGCAGGACGTGTTCGTCTCGATCGAGGACTCCGTTGCCCTCGAGGGTCCGCCACGGTCGGGCAAGGGGTATCGGGTGCTGATCTCCGCGATCCTCGATTGGTCGGGGCCGCTGATCACGACGTCGACGACGAACGACAACCTGACCGCCACGATGCGGATGCGACAGCGGCGCGGTGACGTGCACGTGTTCGACCCGCAGGGGCTCTCCGGCGTGCGGCACCCGCTGCGCGTCAGCCCGATCGCCGGCTGCGAGGACCCGCTCGTCGCGATGCAGCGCGGCACCGCGATCATCACCGGCACCGCGCTAGGCGCTTCCACGACGAACGGCGAGTGGGCACAGGCATCCGGAGTCGTCCTGGGCCGACTGCTGCACGCCGCCGCGGTCGGCGACAAGTCCATCGCCGAACTGTACAAGTGGGGTTCCAGCCCGGGACTCGCGCGCGACGCCGCCGACATCCTGCGCACCGACGGGGCACCCGGGTGGGGCGAGTCGCTTGAGGCGATCATCGCCGGCGACGACAAGCTCGTCTCGTCCATCTGGTTCGGCGTTCAGGGAGCGGTCGCTCCGCTTGCGGTGCCGCAGATCCGTGATGCCCTCATGCCCGGTCCCGGCGATCGACTGTTCAACCCGAACGAGTTCCTGGATGCCGCGAACACGCTGTACCTCGTCGGCTCGTCGTCGGGCGCATCGGCGATGGGCGGATTCCTCGGCGCGCTCCTCGACGACATCGTCGAGGTCGCCCGCGGGCGAGCGCTCGCCTCGCCGGGTTCACGGCTGGTGCACCCGCTCGGGCTGATCCTCGACGAGATCGCGAACATGTTCCGCTGGGGCAACCTTCCCCGCACCATGGCTGACGGTGGCGGCCGCGGCATCTGCACCTTCGTCGTCCTGCAGGCGCTGTCGCAGGCCGAGACCTCCTGGTCGCGCGCCGAGGCCGACACGATCTGGGCCGCCGCGACCGCGAAGGTGCTGCTGGGCGGCGCATCGCACGTCAGTCACCTCCGCGACGTCGAAGCCCTGCTCGGGAACCGGGAGACACGACGGACGCAGCGCTCCTGGAGCACCCGCGACTATGGGCACAACACGAGCGAGCACCACGAGCGACTCCCCCTCATGTCGGTCGACGAGATCCGGCGGATGCCGCAGAGCGCCGGGCTTCTCGCCTACCGCAACCGGCGAGGTGTGCTCCTCGACCTCTCCGGATGGGACGAGCGCCGCGACGCGCAGGCGATCAAGACCGGCAAGCGCGAGACCGAGACCGAGCAGCGCGACGTCTTCGCCGCATCCCGCGCCCCTCGCCCCACGACGGTCAGCACACCGGACGTCGAGACGGACGAGGCCGACGAGTCATGAGCAACCGACGCAAGCCTTCCTTCGGGAACGAGTACCGGACCGGGTTCCTCCGCTCGCCGGTGTGGTTCGCGCGACGGGACCGATGGTTCCGTGAAGAAGTGCAGCGACACGGGAGCTTGGTGTGTCTCGTGTGCGGGCAGACCGCGACCGCGCGGACGCTCGAGCTGCACCACCTCGACTACCGTCGCGTGACCTTCAGTGATGGGAGGTGGCACGCGCGCGAGCGGCACGACGATCTGGTCTCACTCCACGCCGGGTGTCACGAGCGACTCCACCGCCTCATCGAGCGGGATGTCGTGCTCTCCCGGCATCGCCGGCGGCGGGACGCGTCAATGATCGCGATCGCGAAGCTGCGTGATGCGGTCACCCACCCAGGGGAGGCAACAGCGTGAACGAGGAACAGCGGCAGGAGGCGATCCGGCTCTTCGCCCTCGATATGGCAAAGGACGGAACCGCGCAGCCCGCCGATGACGACATCGGACGCGTCGTCAACTGGCGCGAGCTCGACGACAACCAGGCACGCGCCGAATGGGTTGCGCTCCGATCCTGGGTCGAATGGATGACGGTCAGGTACAACATCCCCGTCAGCATGGTGCCCGCGTGCTGGTGGCAGCATCCCGCGCTCGTCGAGGAGCTGTCCGCGCTGCACACCGCGCACGAGGCGGCGTTCGACGAGCGCGACACCGGGTTCGGGCCGGTCAACTGGCACGAGCGGTTCGCCACCGCTCAGACCCGACTGTCGCGGGCGTACTCCGGTAGCTGCAGCGACGGGCACAGCCCGCGAAAGCCTCGATCCTGGTCGGGCGTCACCGACGAGGACGAATGGGACGCGTGGACCAACCGGGCCCACGCCGATCAGCCCCCACGGGCTGAGAACAGAAAGGAAGGACGACCATGACCACCAGGATTCCGGTCACGATCGAGGGCAACCTCACCGGTGATCCCGAGCACGGCGCGAGTGACGCCGGGAACGAGTACTCCCGGTTCACCGTCGCCGTCAACGACCGTCGCCTCAACGAGACGACCGGGCATTGGGAAGACGCCGGCACGGTCTACCACCGTGTCGTCACGTTCAACCAGCAGTCCCGCAACATCGCCGGGTCCCTCCGCAAGGGCGACAGCGTCCTCGTCGCCGGAGACCTCCGCTTCGGCACCTACACCGACAAGGAGACCGGACAGACCCGCGAGACCCGCGACATCGTCGCGGACAACGTCGGCGCGTCACTCAAGTACGCACGCGTCCACGTCGAGCGCGCCCCAAAAGCTAGCGGCCCCGTAGCTCACGCTCCGGGGCCGGAAGCTGCTCCGGTGGTCGAGACCGGCGCAGGGATCGCTCGCTGACCCATCAAGACAGGTGCGGGCAGGAGTCAGCGTACTCCTGCCCGCACCTCTGTGTGCGCCCGATAGTCGCGCCTCATCCACAGACCCGGGTCGCGAGGTCGCCGCACCCGGCAGGCCCGACTGCGCTAGAGCGAGAGCGAGTACTCGCGCCCCGGGGTGACAACGCTGGGGGCGCTCGGCGGCATCGGCTCGCCCCGCGGCCGGCGCACCTCGGCCGCACGACGCAGCTCGTCTCGGGCGAGTCGACGGGAGTCGTCAAGCGTGGTCTCGGTCACACCGCGAGTCATGCTGGCTGCGATCTCCTCGACGGCCTCGCTGCGCGTGCGCGCCACGGCGATCGCCTCGTTGACGCGGCGTCCGCGCGTCATCCCCACGTAGAGCCCGGACGCGCTCACGCCGGGACCAACGACTGCCGCCTCGGTCGTCTCGCCCTGGATGCCGTGAACCGTTGAGGCGTAGGCGAGGTGTACGTGGTCGGCCGCGTAGCTGAGGGGCACTCCGCGCATGTCGGTCGCGTCATCCTTGCTCTGCAGCTCGAGGTGATCGGCCCGGATGCGCTTCACCGTCCACAGCTCACGGTTCTGCACGCCCGTCACCCTGTCGTTTCGTCGAGTCTGGACCACGTCGCCCTCGAGAATCCGCTGTTCTCCCGCCCCGATCGCCACTCGATCGCAACGCAGCTGCCCGGCTTCGACGCGGCGCTGCTGGATTGCCTCGTTGACGGTATCCGCTTCCTCGTTCGTGCTCGTGACGAGAGCGACCCGCTTCCGCTCCGCAGACCAGCGAAAGTAGGACTCGACCATGACCTCCTGCGCCTCAAGGTGGTCGGCAACGCGGCGAACGTGTCCACCGGTATCAAGTTCTTCGGCCACGGCGCGCGCGTCGTCCAGCGACGCCGGCTCCCGGAGTCGCAGAGTGAGGGCGGCGTACTCGGGATCGTGAAAGCGGTGCACCGCCGTCAACTCCACGACCGCCCCGGCACGTCGTGTCATGCATGCCACTGCGCCAGAGTGGCCAACGGGCATCGCCTGAAGGTGGTCGCCGACCATCGCGACTCCGGCTCCGGTCTCCTCAGCCACCTCGGCGAGGGCACGTGCCGTGTGCAGGTCCACCATGCCGGCCTCGTCGACGACGATGCGATCGCCGCGACCGAGAGGATGCCGGCGCGGGCCCGCATAGACACGGCCGGTGGCGACGTCTGTCTCGCCCACCGCAAGTCGTGTCCACACCTCCGCGCCGGCCTCGTCGCGGCTCCACCGCCATCCGTAGTCGCCGAGGAGCGCATGGAGGCTCGATGCGTCGGTGCCGATCTCGCGGCCTGCGACCGACGCCGCCTTTTTCGTGGGGGCGACAACCACCATCCGACGCTTCTGAATGGCGAGCGCCCGATGCGCCACTCGCAGCATGGTCGTCTTGCCCGTACCCGCCGGTCCCGTCACCGCAACGAGCCGATGGGTTCCCCCGATCGCGGACGCGGCATCCCACTGCCCTCGCTCCAGGGACACGTCAGGCTCCAGGACCGACGACTCAGCGACGGCGATGAGATCGTCCTCTGCTCCTTCCCCGGTCGCAGCACCCGTGAGCCGGGCGAAGCGTTCCGCGAGGTCGACTTTCAGCCCTGCCGTCGACATCGCCATACGTCCCTTGATGTGCCCCGGAACGCCGCCCTCGCCATCCAGCAGGTCCACCGTCTGGCAGGCGGCGAGATCGGTCACTTCGTCGATGAGCGGCTGAAGTTGGTCGCGCTCTGCCACGACACCGGACGTTGCGATTGCACGCATCGCGCCAGCGCGAATGTCCATCATGCTGAACCGTCCGCCGGTCCCGGCAGCGCGGGCGTCGGCTTCCACGATCGCGATCGCCGCGAGCAGGTCGCGATCCAACGTCGGCACGGCAACGGGCGCTGGCGACGTCGGCGCCGCACGGCGAAGTAGCGTCGGATCGATCTCGATGAGCTCCTGGCGCACCAGCGCGTCCCACTCGTCCTCGTCTAGATCCTGGGGCTTGTGCGGGCGTCCGTGCGCCCATGCGTAGCGGTCGATTTGCTGAAGGACCTCGCGCCCGGGCTCCTGCCCGGGGTGAGCGTCGCGCCACTTTGCGATCAGGACGGCGCGGTTCGCCTCGATCTGGTTCGACCGTCTCGAGAGCGGACGGATCGCATGCGAAACCTCCTCGATCTCGCCGTCGCCGCGAAGCGTGTATCCGTATCGAGCAAGCGCCGCGTTCCACCGCGGGTCAGTGCGCGCCGCAAGCTCCCCCTCGGCGTTGATGACCGTGTGGAGCTTCATCGCGACCCGGGAGTCGACGTTCGACCATTTGCCGTCCTCCCCGAGGACTCGCACGTTCAACCACAAGTGGCGGTGCAGGTGCGGGTCCAGCGCCCGCGACCGGCGATGGTGGAGCTCGACGACCTCGAGCTGCTGCAACGATTCGCGGAACCGGCCACCGGCGCCGCGGCGAGCGTTGAGCTCCCGTTGCCAGGTCGTGATGATCCGGTCGCGCAGCCGATCCTGCAGGCGATCGAACTCCTGCGCTAGTTCCGGATGGATCATGGCAACGAGGCTGTATGACTTCGGCGCGTTGATCGTCCCGTCGAGCACAAGGTCGGCCTTCGGCGATGGCAGGTCACGCCCCCGCCGCTCCCCGGTGAGCGGGTCGTTTCCGTCGACCCACTGGAGCAGCTGCTCACGATCAAGCTCATCCGTCGCGATCGCGCCATTGGTGACGGTGAACCGGGTGATCGTGCGCTCGGCCGCATCGGAGTACTCGGCGAGGGATGCCACACCCGCCGAAACCCGGATGTGCGCATCGCACCGCCCTTCGAGGGCATACGCCATTGCGGCGCGGACCCCGTGTGAGTCCTCGCCGCGCTTCCAGCGTTGCAGGCCCCCTCGCATGGCATCAGGGTACGCGTAATTGCTTATTCACGCTACGCATTCACAGAAAGTGCCTGCGTGCGTTGAACCTTCTATTGCTCTGGTCGACGTGTGGAGCGATGTGGTCGCCTGATCCTTGGGGGCCTCGTGCGACTGTCGGTAGCGGAGGGCCTGTCAGTCTGAACGCAGGGACGCGCCCCCTTCGCGTACGTATGCGCAGCCTCCACCGCGTGGGTCGCCCGAACCTTGCCAGCCCAAGGGCTCCCGCGGTTGCCGACCCCGAGTGGCAGCTGACTCGAATGAGGATCGCAGGGATCGACGAAGTTTGAAAGCCCGGCGCCACCCATGACCGCCAGCCGCTGGCACGCGTCGAGGTGGATCGCGGGATCCGCACGCGACGCCCTCACCTCTTGACCGCTGGCCACGAATACCCCGGTGTCGACGGTCGATCTCGTGCGTTGTGGTACCGTCGATTACGGCAATACATGTTCGTCATACACGAAAGGTGGATTACAACCATGGCAATTCTCAATGTCCGCGTAGACGATCATGTCTACGAGCGACTCAAGGAAATCGCCGATGACCAGGGAGCAACTCTCAGCGAGTATGTCCGCAACCTGCTCCTCGAAGCGGTGGTGCCGGTGGACGAGAGGTCTGGCCGTCACGGTGATCAGCCCGCGCCAGAGAGCTTCTCTCTTCGGGACCGACTCACCCTCTCCCTCCTGCACCGCATCCTGGCTCGAGTACTCCCCGAGGATGCGAACGGTGAGGATGGTGACGAGGAGTATCAGCTCAACAAGGCGGAGATCCTGGAGTCTGGCTTCACCGGTCAGTACTGGCTGGAAGTCGCGGGCTTCGAAACGGAACTGTCGAAGCGTGACAGTGACCGCGTCGTCGACATCCTCGACATGTTCAGGATCATCACCTTCAGCATCCAGCGCCTGGAGGAGAACGGGACTCACGTCGTCGACGAACTGTTGTACAGGCTGACGTTCCGAGGGTTCGATCACAACGACTCGCTGGAGTCACACATGGCGAGATACGTCAGGTTCCTGACACGCGACGGGGAACGTTGGACCGAACTGCTGCCTCAAATCAAGGAGAGCGATAACGGGAACTCACACGTGCAGGTGCTCGATCTCTACATGCGCATGCTGACGGAGTATCGCCGCATCATGGACGGCAGGAAGAATCGGTACGCGCATGATGCCTACTTCCTGAGTCTTGACGAGCTAAAGCGCCTATCCGATGCCCAGATTCATCCGTCGAACCGGGGTCGGGGCTAACGCGGCCGCCCTGCCGCACGCCACCCCGACACTCCCGACCGGGTCTGCTGCACGAGTCGCTGACGCCCTGATCTGACGGAACGCGTGAACACAAAGACGCCCTCCACGAGGGAGGGCGTCGGGCCACGGCTGGGGTGAACAGCCGGGCGGGGTGTAACCACACTATACACACGATCGCTGGTAGGAAGGTGAGCACCCACGCATTGATTTGGAGTCGTCAGTTGCCAACTTCGCCCGTCCCTGGACCGCCGCACGAACGGCTCATCGTCTACATCGACGGCTTCAACTTCTACCACGGCATGCACGACAAGTTCGGGCGGTCAACACTCTGGATCGACTTCGTCGCGCTCGCGCAGAGTCTCCGTCCTCGCAGCCATATCGTGGCAGTCAAGTACTTCACCGCTCCAGTTCTTGGCGATGCGGGCGCCGCAAGTCGACAGGCCTATCACCAGGCCGCGGTGACGGCGCGCCACCCGAATGTGTTCAGCGTCACCCAGGGCCGGTACCAAGCAAAGACGGTGACGTGCTTCAACTGTCGTGCGACGCGCACCGTGCACGAAGAGAAGGAGACCGACGTCAACATCGCCGTAGCACTCGTCGGCGACGCCGCCGCAGACGTGATGGATTCGGCGCTGATCATCAGCGCCGACAGTGATCTCGCGCCCGCAGTCAGGGCCGCCAAGCAGTTCCGGCCACGCATGTTCATTGGCGCGGCATTTCCGCCGAAGCGCTTCTCGAGCGAACTGAAGCAACTGATGCCCGCCTCGTCACAGATCGGACGCGACAAGATCCGGCAGGCACTTCTCCCGGAGACTTTTGGCGTCGGAGCGACCACGTACACGCGGCCCGCGAAGTGGCACTGACCGACGGCCATCCGCTGGAGATCTCGCGATCGCCTGATCGCCACTCGGCCGCGATGTCGCCCGGTGACCACTGAGGACCGACTCGTCGGCATTCGACGAACTCGACGAAAACGTATGATGCGAGTTTCGGCTGGCGCTTAGACTGATTCCAGGGGGCTCGCCGATGACCGTGGACGTGACTGCCTGGCGAATCGCCGACGGCGTCGCCTATGACGTCATGCGGGACCTCGCTCGCAGCGTCATCTCCGCTCTTGCAACGCGGTCCCAAGATGGTCCGGACGGAGAAGGTCGAGAGCGAGCTCGTTCCGTTCACCAGCGGGTGACGACGGTCGATCCCTACGATCGAGATGCCGTGGACGCCACGGTTGCGTGGTTGCTAGACCTCCGGCGCGAAATGGGCGGCGGCGGACGTGGCTGAGGTAGGAACCAACGAAGCGCTGAACGTAGTTCAGTCCGGAGCGGCCCCCGACGCGCCGAACCTCACGCTCGTCGTTGGTCAGCCCGGGTCTGGCCGATCTGCCACAGCCTCTCGACTCGATGTCGCGGCAACGCAGTTCAGTGCCGAGGACGCCGGCATGTTCGACGCCAGGTACCTCGAGCTCGTGACCAGGGACCCGGTGCGAGCGCCTTCGATTTCAGAGACAAGCGCGGGCTTGATCCAACAGGTACTAGGCGACGCGCTGTCGTCGCGACGGTCTCTGGTGCTCGAAGCCACGTTTGCGGATCCAGCGACGGTGGCCGGGGTTAGCCGCGCCTTCGCAGAGAGTGGGTTCTCCACACGAGTCGTCATTGCCGCCGCGCGGCGCGCAGACAGTCTCCTCGCGTCCGCGATTCGGTATCTGTGGGAGCGACACGCTCGACTCCCCGCCACCTTCACAAGCCGCCAGGCACACGACTCCGCCCTCCAATCGACACGGGCGCTGGCCGACTCGTTGGCCGCATCTCCACCGGTCGATCGCGTATCCGTGTTCGCGCACGATGGTGCGCTCCTGTACGACTCCGATCCCACCGCGGCGTCGCCGTTCCCCAACGTTCGCGACGCCATCAGGTACGTCGATAGCGCTCGGTGGACCCCGGGCTCAGCGGCGGCATGGTTCAACGACCTCCGTCGTGCAACCGACTTCGCGCGCGCAGACCGGGAGCTGCAGCCGCCGGTAGCCGAACTGCTGCTCGAGTTGCATCGGATCGGACTCAACGAGGTCCTGCCCGCGATGCCCTTCCGGCCGGAGTCGCCGGCTCGTGTGGAGCAGGAGCGTCGGCTGGCCGCCGAGATCGTCGAACTGCGACAACACGCACGTACAACACGTCCGGATCGACCGGCCGCTCAGCCGGCGACAGGCCCTGTTGTCCAACCGCCGAGCCCGGGCGGTCCGTCGCTGTGAGCCGAGTCATCGGCTACTGGCGCCCCCTCCACCTCGATGAGGATCGCGCCGCGGATGTCGCTGCGCTGAAGGCCTCCGGTGCGCGCAAGGTTATCGTCGCGGCGACGCCGAGCGAACAGCACTCGAACCAACCACTCGATGACCTCGAGGGCGCCCTGGCGGCCGGGGACACTGTGGTCGTGACTCGGGCTGCACGACTGGCAGCGAGCATGCAGCAGCTCATCGCCACGATCGCGGGTCTCGAGGATCGCGGCATCCGATTTCGATCGCTTGCCGAGCCCGCACTGGATACGACCGTCGAGGACGGCGGCGCAGGCGATACGTTTGCGGCACTCGAACGGGTGAGGCGTGAGCTGATCAGTATCCGCACGCGTGAGGGACTCGCGGACGCAGCACTGAAAGGTCGACGTCCCGGCAGACCTACGGTGATGACCGAGGAGAAGACCGCGATGGCGCGCGAGCTCCGCGACGCCGGCCACTCGATCGCTCACATCGGCCGTGTTCTCGGCGTCAGCGCGAGCGCGGTCAGCCGCGCACTCAAGCTCGCGTCGACCGATCAGTGACCACTCCGCCCGCTTCCCCGATAGCTGCCTCGAGGCGACCGGAGTGCGCGCAGTGCCGGGTCGTGGAATACCGGAGCGTGCGCAGCGCGCGAGGATATGCCGCGAAAGCGCGGAACGGAGCGCGGGTAGGGAGCTACCCTTCGTCAGCGGGGAAGTCTCGCCGTCCGCGTCCGTCAGTCACCAGTCCGACAGGCTGATCACGGTGTCGATGAACCTACGACGGTCGCGAGTCTGATCGGTGATGATCGCGCGCGCCTCGTCGAGCAGATCCCGTTGGGTGGGTTCCGGCAGGATCGCCATCGGCTTGGCGCACCACTCGAGGTCTTCCTCGACGCTGTAGCCGGGCTCCTGGATGTGCTTCTCGGGGTAGTACATGAACGCCGCGACCGCGACGCGGAATAGCACCGCCTCTGCGTCGGACCGGTCGAGCATCATGGTGGTCTCCTTCGTCGATTCGAGTGTCACAGTCCGAGTCCTCCCCGAGGTGATCCCGGTGCGGCGTGTGGTGCTGAAGGGTCGTATGCCGGGTGCCTGCGCGTGCGGGGCTGAGTGCGGAGTCGGTCGTTGATCTCCCGGGCGATCGCATCCATCCGAGCTTCCTCCTCGGCTTCCGCCATTTGACGTTCCGCTCGCTGGATCTGTCCTTCGCTCGGCACGGATCGACGACGACGCTTCACTTCGCGCTCGAAGTACGCGCTGTAGTCCGCACTCCCGCTGTGTTCCGACGCTGCGCGAGAACGCAGACCGTCACGGTGCCACTTCGCGATGATCTGGTCGGACGTGCCCAGGCGCTCTCGGATGCCGGCGATCTGTTCGGGCGTGTACCGGCGGGCGAAGAACGCGTTGGCCGCTGAGTGGTTGCTGCGCCGCTCTGCCGCTGGAACCGGATGCCGATGGGGCGCCGGCAGGGGAAGCCGCCGTCGGCTCTTCTCACGCTCGCGCCACCGTCGCTGTGTCTCCAGCTGCGCCTCGCGATTGGCGGCGTAGTACTCACGACGCCTCGCCCGCACCTTCTCCGCGTTCCTCTCGTAGTAGCTGGCTGCCTGGTCGCGCTTCGCCTTCGGGTTGAGTCTGTACTTCTCGCGCAGCTTCGCGTTCTGCTCGTCCTTGTGCTTGTCCCGCCACCGCTTGTTCCGCTCGCGCTTGCTCTTGCGGTACCCCTCGGGGTCGTTCTCGCGTTGCGCCGCACGGTACTGCCGTTGGGCCTCCAGGTGCTGTTCGCGATTCTCGGCGTACCACCTGCGTGCGTTCTCGCGCTTGACAGCCCGACGCTCCTCCTCCGCCTTCGCTCGCGCAGCCCGCTCGCGCTCTCGCTCGCGGTTCTTTCGTCGGACCTCGTCGCGGTGCTGCTCGTCGTACTTGGCGCGGTAGTCGCGGATGTGCTCCGCATTGCGCTCCCGCCACGACCTCTTGTACTCGCGGATCTTGTCCGCATTGCGCTCCCGGTATCGACGGGCCGTCTCCCGTTCACGCTCCAGCCTCTCCGGCGGATCAGCCGGCCGTCGAGGCGCCGCTCCATCCGCGTCGTGGAACTCATCCATCGGCGTCAGCCGATCTCAGCGGTCGGCGACGACGGCGCGTCGAGCCCCTCGAGGAGCGAACTGGTGGGCGCGAACCGATCGCGGGGCTTGCGCGGCGGAAGCAACGGAAACGGCTGGTCGCCATCCACCGCCGGCTTCGGGTCGGCAGGGAAGTACTCCTCGAGGATCCGCTGTTTCGGGTCCGGGACAACCCAGAAGCACGCCCTTCCCCACCACACGGAGATGCTGAGCTCGGCCTCCGCGCGCGACTCGGCGAACCGCCCCGTGATCCGACCATCCGCCAACTGGGCCGTGAACCAGCGGTACCGCCCCGGCGTCACACCGCGTGCGTCGAGAACGTCGGAGAGGAGCATTCGGCGGACGCGGCAATCCTCGTCGTGCGTCGCGCCGTGGCGGATGGGTGTGGCGATCGCGATCCACCGCGCAACCTCAGAGAGCGCCGCGTCCGGCCCGGGCATCTCCGGGCTCACGTTGCACCGCCGGTGGGGGCGGCGAGCGCGTCGATGAGGTCGAGCCGCAGTCCTGACCAATGCATCGCTGGTGAGCCATCGACGATGATGACCGGCGCTTGGCGGTAGCCGAGGCTCCGGACGACGAAGTCGCGCTCGCCCGTGTTCGCGGGGTCTGTGAGGTCGACTTCGTGGAAGTCGATCCCGAGAGCCTCGAGTCGAGTGCGGGTGAGCCGACACTGCTGACAGGCGGGGCCGGCGGTGTAGAGCGTCACGGAGGCGATCACCGTCGGGCTCCATCGAACCCCGGCGCCGCATCGAGCCACTTCTGCAGCAGGTCGGCGGGGTAGACGACCGTGCGGCCGAGCTTCTTGTACCCGGGCCCGCGGTTCCGGTAACGCCACATCGCGAGTGTCTGCGGGGTCAGCCCGGGGAGCTGCTCACACACCTGCTCCGGGCTGAGGTACTCGTGAGCGAGCCGAGTCGCTGTGAGGGTTGCCGCCTGTGCCATGACTCCTCCTAATGCGTATTAACACCCTGTATTTGCATAAGTAGAGCACTAAGAAGTACAGTTTGCAAGAGGCAATGCGAATCAGCAGCGCGGTAGGACAAACTGAGGAGGTGAAGGTCGACGTGCGCACACTCGATGGCAAGAAGATGACGGATGCTGCCGCCACGCACGCTGTCGGTTCCGCGCTGCGCATTGCCCCTGGTTTCATCGCCTCGGCGGTCGATGACGTGTCCGGCGTCGAGACAACGCTGCGCGCAAACTACCTCGCCGCCGAGGGCCGCTACTTCGTCTCTGAGGTGAACAACCGTGCGGTGCGGGCGGATGTCGAGATCAACAACATCGCTCTGCGGCAGGTCGCGGTGCAGCAGATCCTGCAGGCCGCGACACCGCACTGCATCACGATCACGCTGGACGAGAACGACGATCCGAGCGCCACCTGGATCCCGCTGTCGCAGCTGACGACGGTCGAGGGCAAGGTCATCCCGCCGTGGATGGCAGAGCAGGTCACGCGCCGCGGATCAAGCGACGAGCGGATGGATGTCATCGAGCTGCTCTACGGCGCCGCGGCACTCTCGGGCCAGCCTCCGGTGAAGGCGATCCAGCTCGAGCTGGGCGTACCGCACCGCACCGCATCCGATTGGGTCAAGAAGGCACGCGCGGCAGGACGCCTGGACGGCATGAGCTACATCGTCGGCCGACAGGCGGATGGGTAGCATCCACCCCTATAAGACGAAGGAAGGCAAGCGGTACCTGGTCAGGTACTTTAAGCCCGACCGCACCCAGGCCGCCAAGCGCGGATTCAAGACCAAGCGCGAGGCCGAGGCGTACCTGTCCGCAACCGAGGTCTCGCTCACGAAGGGCGACTACGTTGACCCCGCGACCGCGGTCATCCTGGTCCGCGAGCTCGGCGAAGAGTGGCTGACGAGCCAGGACGGCGTCCTGAAACCATCGACGATGCACCCCGTCCGCTCCGCCTGGCGCAACCACGTCGAACCTCGCTGGGGCGAGCGCCGGCTCGACTCGATACGCCACAGCGAGGTCCGGACCTGGGTCGCCGAGCTCACCACGAGCCACGGGGCCGTGACCGTCATCCGCAGCTATGGAGTGCTAGCCGCGATCCTTGACATCGCCGTCCGGGACCGACGAATCCCCGACAACCCTGCGCGCGGCGTCCGCTTGCCGAAGAAGCGCGCGAAGCAGCGCGTGTACCTGAGTCACGATCAGGTGGACCTCCTCGCCAGCGCATCGCAGCACCCAGACCTCGTCTACTTTCTGGCCTACACCGGGATGCGGTGGGGCGAGGCAACGGCGTTGCGAGTACGGGATGTCGACCGCGTCCGGCGGCGTGTCAACGTCCACGAGAACGCCGTGATGGTGAACGGCAAGGTCCACGTCGGGTCACCGAAGTCGCACAAGGGCCGATCTGTCCCCTACCCCGCGTTCCTCGACGCTCACCTGAGCCGCCAGTTCGCCCTGAAGTCCGCCGCCGAGCTCCTGTTCGGAGACGGACAGGAACATATGCGTCTGCCAAACTCGAAGAACGGATGGTTCGCCGGCGCCGTGCGGCGCGCGCGGCGCTCTGACGAGACGATCCCCCATCTCACGCCACATGATCTGCGACACACTGCAGCGAGCCTGGCGATCAGCGCCGGTGCGAACGTGAAGGCAGTCCAGCGGATGCTCGGGCATGCCTCGGCCGCCATGACACTCGACACCTACTCGGATCTATTCGACGACGACCCCGACGCCGTCGCCACTGCCCTCGATCGGGCACGGGATCGCGGAGACAACGCGGACAGGTGACGACGCCCACGGTGTTCGTGTGGGAGTTCTGCGCCCACGGCCGGGCCAGATGACCAGGTTCGTGGCGGCGGATCCCGATGGCGCGAAGCGTTCGAGTCGCGGGGCCGGTTCAGCGAGTTGTTCTCATTCGCGCGAGATGAACCCACCCTCTTGCCGCGCCTCGTCGCCGCTCAGCGGCAGGCGGGTTGCGACCGCTCCGCTCCCGCGTTCCGGACGTTCTTTCTCATTTCTTTCTCACTCGGCCCAGTTGGGGCAAAGCGAAACCCCCGCGATCCCAGTGTTTTCAAGGGATCTGCGGGGGTTCAGGATGGCGGTGACGGTGGGATTTGAACCCACGGTAGGGGTGAACCTACACAACATTTCGAGTGTTGCACCTTCGGCCGCTCGGACACGTCACCGCCGAATAGTTTACGTGACGTTCACGGCTGCCGCCAATCGGCGCCGCGCGCGAACGCCCCGGCCGCCCGGGTGACGCATCGTCAGCGCGAGACGGGGGCGAGGTGCGCGATGCGGTGCGGCCGCTGCGACCTCGCGCGACGTGCGCCTTGACCGTCGGCGCCTTCGGCCTGCGCCCGCTCCCCCGCGGCATCCTGCGGTGCGGACCCGGCGCGCACGAGGCGGCTCTTCAGCTCTTCGATGATGTCCATCCTGACCCCCTTCCGTCGCTGGCTGGATCCTCTGCGCCACGGTCAGTCAACGCCTCTCACAGCCCCGG
The DNA here is from genome assembly GCA_030426515.1 of Actinomycetes bacterium. GTDB lineage: Bacteria > Actinomycetota > Actinomycetes > Actinomycetales > Microbacteriaceae > Microbacterium. The sequence continues at coordinate 2,545 of JAUHYM010000018.1, read as the reverse complement.
CGAAAGGGGCGAAGGTCCCATCCCGGACGGTTCGGCATCCCGGTACCCTTCTGCACAAGGGACCGGATCGCACGGTGGGCGACGGAGGTGACCGATGACCCGGATCGCGCTCGGATACGACGGCAGCGAGGCGGCGCGCGCGGCCGCCGGCTGGGTGTCGGTGCGCGCACCCCGGGATACTGCCGCCGTCGACATCGTCACGGTCACCGGCATCCGCGCCTTCGACGACGAGCGGGTCGAGGAGTCGCTGGACCAGGCGCGGAGGATGATCCTCGATCACGCGCCGGGACTGGTCATCGAGTCGCACACGGTCGACGGCCGGATGCCGAACGCGCTCGTCGAGGACTCGCGGCGCGCCGACCTCATCGTGGTCGGCATCCGCACCGGACGCCCCGTGCGCTCGGGCGGCTCGTCGACCCTTCGGCTGACCGCGCGCGCCCACGGCCCGGTGTGCGTAGTGCCCGACGTCTGGGCGCCGTCCGACGACCCCGTGACCGTCGGCATCGGCCCCGACGACTCGGCCGATGCCGCGCTCCTGTTCGCGGCGACCGAGGCGGCCGCCGCCGACGTGCCGCTGCACATCGTGCATGCCTGGCGCAGCCCCGACGGGCGCACGGCGGCGAGCAGTGCCCGCCGCGAGCACCGCGCCGTGCTCGACGCGGCGAGCGCGCGCGTGCACGCCCACAACCCTTCCCTTCGCGTCGAGGCGGAACTGGTGGCCGAGAACCCGACCGCGGCACTGCTGCATCGTGCATCGCAGTCCTCTCTGATCGTCATCGGCACCCACCGGCGCGGGGTGCTGGCCGGTGGCATGCTCGGCTCGGTCGCGCAGGATGTGATCGGCCAGTCCGCGGCGCCGGTCACCGTCGTCCCGAACTCCCCTCCTCGCTGAGCGCCGCTCCCCCTCTGGCCGGGAGTACGGTGACCTGGTGAGCCTCACGATGAACCCGCAGCAGCGGCTCGTGGTCGCGATCGCGGCCCTCGCCTCATTCGTGGCGTTCCTGGACGGCACCGTGGTGAACGTCGCCCTCCCCGCCATCCGCGACGAGCTGGGCGGGGGGCTTGCCGGCCAGCAGTGGGTGGTGGACTCGTACCTGATCACCCTCGGCGCGCTGATGCTCCTCGCCGGCTCGGTCGCCGACGCGTACGGTCGCATCCTCGTGATGCGCATCGGGCTCATCGGGTTCGGCATCGCCTCGGTCGCGATCGCCGTCGCCCCCGACATCACCCTCCTCATCGTGGCGCGCGGCCTGCAGGGCGCCGCCGGGGCGTTCCTCGTCCCCTCCTCTCTCGCCCTCATCACGAGCGCGATGCGGGGCGCTCTCCAGGCGCGGGCGATCGGGGTGTGGACGTCGCTGACCACCGGCGCGATGGTCGCGGGGCCCCTCATCGGCGGCGTCTTCGTCGACTTCGTCTCGTGGCGCTTCGTCTTCCTCATCAACGTGGTGCCGATCGCGATCACCCTGTGGCTGCTCACCCGCCTCGCACAGCGTGACGCGCGGCATCCCGATGCGTCGATCGACTGGATCGGCGCCGTCCTGTGCACGCTGGGGCTCGGGGGCATGGTGTTCGCCCTCATCGAGCAGCCGAACCTCGGCTGGTCGCCGGTCATCTGGGTGACCCTTCTCGGCGGCGCGGTCGCGTTCACCGCCTTCCTGCTGCGCCAGCGCACCGTCCGCTCCCCGATCCTGCCGCTGAGCCTCTTCCGCGTCCGCAACTTCTGGACCGGCAACGTCGCGACGGCCTTCATCTACGGTGCTCTCGCGATCAACGGGTTCGTGGTCTCGGTCTACCTGCAGCAGGGCGCCGGCCTGTCGGCGACCCTGGCGGGGCTTGCCGGTCTGCCGATCACGGTCATGATGATCCTCTTCAGCGCGCGGGCGGGCACACTCGCCGGCCGCTTCGGCCCGCGCCTGTTCATGACGGTCGGGCCCGTGGTGATGGCGGCCGGCTCGCTCCTGCTCCTCGCGGTCTCGGAGGACTTCGACTACTGGTGGCAGGTGCTGCCCGGGCTCGTGCTGTTCGGCCTGGGCCTGGCGATCACGGTGTCGCCGCTGACCGCCGCGATCCTGGGCGCGATCGAACCCGAGCGCAGCGGCATCGCCTCGGCGGTCAACAACGCGATCTCCCGCGTGGCGGGGCTCGTCACCATCGCCCTTCTCGCCACGATCGTGGGCGGGGCGCTCGACCTCGACGGGTTCCACCGGGCCGCGATCGTCACGGCGGCGCTCATGCTCGTCGGGGGGCTGGTGTCGTGGCTGGGCATCCGCAATCCGGCGACGGGGGCGGATGCCGGCGCCGGCGAGAACGCCCCCGAGAACGTGTCGCCGACCGGCGATCGGTGACACGTTCCGCCGTGTCGTGCCCGACGGGCGAAAGACCCTAGCCCGGGGCATCCGCACCCTGCCAGGATGAAACCCATGAGCGTGATCGAGAACTCCAAAGTAACCGTCGTCGGGGCCGGCGCCGTCGGCTCCAGCACCGCCTATGCCTGTCTCATGCGTGGCTCCGCGCGCCACGTCGCCCTCTACGACATCGCCACCGC
>JAUHYM010000196.1 GCA_030426515.1 Actinomycetes bacterium | reverse complement strand
GCGGTGTTCGCCGTCGCGGGGTGGGCGGCGTGGTTCTTCGTCGATGCATGGCGCGAGATGAGCCTGCGCGACTGGCTGTTCTACGACGAGAACTACGCGTCGATCGGCGGCACCCAGTGGTGGGCGGGCGGCGTGCGGCTCGCGCTGATGGCGGTGGCGCTCGTCCTCTCGGCGGCGCTGTTCGCGCTCGTCCCCCGCGGAACTCACTGGTGGACGCACTTCGGCCAGTACACGATGTACGTCTACCTGCTGCACTCCTTCGTGCTGTACCCGTTCCGCGAGTCGGGCGTGCTGCGGGGACTCGACCCGACCTGGCTGTGGCTGCCGATCGTCATCGTCGCCTCGGTGCTGATCTCACTGGGCCTCGCCACCAAGCCGGTGCGATGGCTGTTCCGGCCGCTCGTCGAGCCCCGGCCGACCTGGCTGTTCGCCGACCGCACCCTCGCGCGCCGCGAGGGTCGGCGCAGCGATCCCACGGGCTCCAGGCGCCCGCGAGCGGATGCCGCGCACTCCGACCCGCGCCAGAACGGCTGACGATCAGGCGAACAGACCCGCTCCGACGAACGAGCCGGTCGCCGCGCCGGGCGGAACCGCCCATAGCCCCGATCCGACGTGGCGGAGGTACTCGTTCATCACATCGGTGGACAGCGAGCGCTGGATGCGGATGAACTGCTCCGGCGACCGCTGGTACGAGAGGAAGAACAGCCCTGCGTCGAGCCGTCCGAGCGCATTGTTCCCGTCGACGAAGTTGTAGCCGCGGCGCAGGATGCGCGCACCGCCGTTCGCGTCCGGATGCGCGAGGCGAACATGGCTGTCGGCCGGGATCACGGGTGATCCCGCGGCATCCGTCGCCGTGAAGTCCGGCTCGGTGAACTCGTCGCCGCCCGACAGCGGCGCACCCTCGCCCTTGTCGCGGCCGATGATGGCGTCCTGCTCGGCGAGGCGCACGCGGTCCCACGTCTCGATGAGCATCGCGATCTTGCGTGCGACGAGGTACGACCCACCGGCGAGCCAGGTCGGTTCGTCCGCCGAGCCCACCCAGACGTGCTCGTCGAGCGATGCGGTGTCGTCGGCGAGGATGTTCGCGGTGCCGTCCTTGAAACCGAACAGGTTGCGGGGTGTGGCCTGTTCGCTCGTCGTGCGCGACGTGCGCCCGAATCCCAGCTGCGACCAGCGCAGCGTCGCCCGCCCGAAGGCGATGCGGCTGAGGTTGCGCACCGCATGCACGGCGACCTGCGGATCGTCGGCGCACGCCTGCACGAACAGGTCGCCGTCCGAGGCTGCCGGGTCGAGATCGTCGCCGAGGAACGCGGGGAGACGCTCGAGCAGCGGCGGTCGTCGGTCGGCGATGCCGTAGCGGTCGACGCCGTCGGCGACGAAGAGTGTGGGACCGAATCCGATCGTGATCGTCAGACGGCTCGCGGGAAGCCCGAGCGCCTCCCCCGTGTCGTCGGGCGGAGCCTGCGGAGACCCGCCGACGGCGCCGGTGGCGCTCACCTCCAGCCCCTGGGTCATGCGCGACGCGGCGTACGACCAGTCCTGAAGAAGCGTGATCAGGTCGTCGCGGTCGGTGCGGGCCATCATGTCGAAGGCGGCGAAGTGCAGGTGGTCCTGCACCGGAGTCGTGATGCCGGCCTGGTGGGTGCCGAAGAAGTCGAAGACCTCCGCGCCGTCGGCACCGCCGCCGCGCCCCGCCGCGCTCGCCGCCGCGGCTCCGGCGGTCGCGCCCACGGCCAGGCCGGCCGCACCTGCTCCGACGGCGAGCCCGAGCAGACCGCGACGCGAGAGCCCCGCAGCGGTTCCCGACGACGTCGGCTCGGCGTGGGCGTCGGGTGTGCTCGGATCGGTCATGTCACTCCAGAACCGTGACGGTCAGCTGCGACAGGGGCTCTGCGAGCGCATTGAGCAGATCGGTGAGTTCACGCTTGTCGTCGTCGGTGAGCTCGGGGTAGAGCACGAATCCGTCCGAGAGCGAACCGTGCGCTGCGAGGGCGGACTCGAGCGCGGCATATCCGTCGTCGATCTGGGCGACGAGCGCTTCGCCGTCGGCGCCCTTGCCCGCGGCGAAGTCGCGCACGAGCGAGAAGGCCATCTTCGAGCCCTCGACGTTGGCGGCGAAGTCCCACAGATCCGTCCCCGACCACCAGTCCTCTTCACCGGTGATCTTGCCGGTCGCGACCTCGTCGAGCAGCGCGATCGCCCCGTTGGACAGGCCCGCCACGCCCTGCGCGTCGAGCGCCGTCTGGAACTCGTCCGAGTGCACGTAGACGTCGAGTTCTCCGACATCCGAGATCAGTTGCGCCCCGTACGCCGCGCGCTCCTGCGGTGTCGACGGCGCCCAGTCCTGCCAGGCCGGCGTCTCGCCGTCGGCGTTGAGGGCGTCCTGAGCCGGCACCCAGAGATCCTTCTCGATGCGGTGGAATCCGGTCCAGTCGAGCCCCTCGGCGACGGCGTCGACCTCGCGGTAGTCGATCTTCGGGTCGAGGTCTCCCAGCGCCTCGGCGACCGGCTCGATGCGCTCGTAGAACGCGCGCACCTGCGGGAACAGCTGCCGCGCCGCGTCATCGTCGCCCGAGGCGTACGCGGTGACGAGCTCGTCGACCTGCGGTACGAGGTTCTCGACCTGGTCCTTGACGAACGCCGCGTACAGGTCGACCGCCTGCTGCATCTGCTCGGCATCGGGTCCGTCGATCGCGACCGCGTCGCCGCTCACGGTGAACGCGGTGCGTCCGACGCCCTCGCCGAGCATCCCCGGCTTGCACAGCGTGAAGTACTCGCCGGGCTGGGCGACGACGGTGAGCGTGCGCGATGCGCCGGGCGCGATGTTCTCGACCTCGCCGACGATGCGCAGCCCGTCGTCGGCCAGCAGATAGAACTCCGTCACGTCGTCACCCGAGTTGGTGACGTCGAACGCGAGCGTTCCGCTCGACGCGGTCGCGGAGGACACGTCGCATCCGTCGGCGGTCGAGGTCACGGTCAGCGCGTCGGCTGCGGCGACATCCGACTTCGCGACGCAGCCGGCAAGGACGATCGCGCCTGCGCCGGCGACGGCCAGTGCTCCGAGAAGGCGGTGCGGGGTCATGAGACTCCTTGGGTGGTGGGGACGGGAACGGATGCCTCGGTCGAGGCGGGGCGGGCGGTCGGACGCGGCCGCCGCTGGCCGCGGATCCACAGCGCGCCGACGACGCCGACGTAGGCGACCCAGGCGACGACCTGCAGCCACGTCATGCGCGGCATGAAGCCCACGGTGGCCTGGAGCACGGCGGCGAGCGGCCCGCCGGGCGGGATCGCCGCGGACAGGTCGAACGCGAACCCGAACGGGAAGGCGGCCCAGCCGACCAGGACGGCACCCGTCGTCGGATCGACCGGCGCGGCGGCGGTGAAGGGACCGGGAAGAGCTCCGGCCTCCTGCAGGTCGTGGATCGCGTAGGCGAGCACCCCCGCGGCGACGACGATGAGGAACGCGCCGGTCCACGTGAAGAAGCGCCGCAGGTCGAGTCGGACCATCCCGCGCGCGAGCAGCCAGCCGACCAGGACGGCCGCGGCGAGGCCGAGCAGGGCCCCCGCGAGCGCGGCCGGCGCATCGCCGAAGGACTGCACCATCGACCACAGCAGGAGGGTCGTCTCGATGCCTTCCCGGGCGACCGAGACGAAACCGACGACGACCAGCGCCCACAGGCCGCCCGTCGCGAGAGCCCGGTCGATGCCGCCTTCGAGGGTCGCCTTCAGCGTGCGCGCCGTGCGCTGCATCCAGAAGATCATCCACGTCACCATCGCGACGGCGAACAGAGAGAGCAGACCGCCGATGAGCTCCTGCGCCTCGAAGGTGAGCGTGTACGCCCCGAAGGTGAGCACGGCGCCGATCGCGAGCGCGAGACCGATCGCCAGAGCGACGCCGGTCCACAGCCGGGGCAGCACGTCGCGCCGGCCGAGGCGCGTCAGGTAGGCGACGAGGATGCCGACGACGAGGGCGGCTTCGAGGCCTTCACGCAGGCCGATCAGGAATGTCGCGAGCACGCTGGATCCACGGGGGTTCGAAGAGGGAGGTTAGGTGAGGCGAACCTCACTTGAACAACCGTATCCGGCTGCGGCATCCGTCTCAAACCCGACGGCGCCGCCGCGGGCGTAACAATCGCCGGGGACCGGTCGGCGCCTGCCTATCCTCATCGCATGACCGAACTGAACCTGCCGATCCTCGACCTCTCCGATCTCGACCAGGGACCCGAGGCGACGGCGCGGTTCTGTGCGGACCTGCGGCGGGCGACCCGCGACGTCGGGTTCTTCTACCTCACCGGCACCGGCGTGACGCCCGAGCTGGAGTCGCGCCTGCACCGGGCCGCGATCGACTTCTTCGCGCTGCCGCTCGAAGACAAGCTGGCGATCGAGAACGTGACCAGCCCGCACTTCCGCGGGTATACGCGCGTCGGCGGTGAGCGGACGCAGGGCGCTGTCGACTGGCGCGAGCAGATCGACATCGGGCCGGAACGCGACGCCGTCACCGACCCCGACACCCCCGCCTACACCCGCCTCACCGGCCCCAATCTGTGGCCCGCGGCGCAGCCCG
>JAUHYM010000195.1 GCA_030426515.1 Actinomycetes bacterium | reverse complement strand
GATGAGGAGTGTGTCTCCCACCAGCCGGCGACCCCACATCGCCAGCAGCGACCGCCACTCGACATCGGCGCTGATGCACGCCGCCAGGATGTCCACGATCGCCTGCCGGTCACTGTCACCCGCGAGTATCCGCGCCACGCGACGGCCGGTGTCGCCGTAGCTCGCCGCCAGTGAGAAGTAGAAGTCGTCGAGCATCCCGGCGGTGATGTGCACCCCGAGCATCGTCTCCTGCGGGCGCACGCCGTGCGTCTCGCGCCGGAAGGCATCGAGCTGCTCGCGGAAGGGAAGCATGATCGTGGTGGGGTCATCGCCTCGTTCCCGGATCAGCGCGACGAGCTCCTCGTGCTTGGTCAGCGCCGCGCCCGCCGCGCGTGACAGCGCCTCCTTGTCGGCCAGCTCGGGCGTGGTCGCGATGAGCTGCGACAGCGTCTCGAAATACCCGAGCTGCAGATAGGCGGCCTGCCCGAGGAAGGTGTCGACGTCGGGCGCCAGCTCTTCGAAATCGACCCGCACGGCACCGCTGTCGTCACCGCGCGCGCGCAGCCGCAGCGCGCGCGCTTCGGGACGCCGCTGCCAGAACCGCCAGTTCACCACCCGACCACCCTATTGCGCGGTTCGCATTCCTGCAGGGGCCGTCCGGTATCGTGGAGTCGCCCCGGCGATGGACCGGGCCCCGCGCCTGCGGATGAGTGAAGGGCGTGGACAACCCCTGACGCCCTCGGGCGCTCGACTCAGGCAGCTCTCTCACTGCCGGACAGGCACAGATCACCGTGACTTCCTTCGCCGACCTTGGCGTGGACCCCGACATCGTCGAAGCACTCGCCGCGAAGGGCATCGTCGATGCCTTCCCGATTCAGGAGCAGACCATTCCGCTCGGCCTGCCCGGGCAGGACATCATCGGCCAGGCCAAGACCGGCACCGGAAAGACCTTCGGCTTCGGCATCCCCGTCGTGCAGCGGCTCGGCCTCTCGCCCGAGCCCGGGGTGAAGGCCCTGATCGTCGTGCCGACCCGCGAGCTGGCGGTGCAGGTCTACGAGGACATGGACATGCTGACCTCCAACCGCTCCACGAGCGTCGTGGCGATCTACGGCGGCAAGGCCTATGAGGGTCAGATCGATCAGCTCAAGGCCGGTGCGCAGATCGTCGTCGGAACCCCCGGCCGTCTGATCGACCTCAACAATCAGCGCCTGCTCGACCTGTCGAACGCGACCGAGGTCGTCCTCGACGAGGCGGACAAGATGCTGGATCTCGGCTTCCTCGCCGACATCGAGAAGATCTTCCAGAAGGTCCCGGCGGTGCGGCACACGCAGCTGTTCTCGGCCACCATGCCCGGCCCGATCGTCGCGCTGGCTCGGCGCTTCATGTCGAACCCGATCCACATGCGGGCCAGCGACCCGGACGAGGGCCTCACCCAGGCGAACATCCGCCACCTCGTGTACCGCGCGCATTCGCTCGACAAGGACGAGGTCATCGCCCGCATCCTGCAGGCGGAGGGACGCGGCAAGACCGTCATCTTCACACGCACCAAGCGCGCCGCACAGAAGCTCGTCGACGAGCTGGGCGACCGCGGGTTCAACGCGGCGGCCGTGCACGGCGACATGAGCCAGGAGGCGCGCGAGCGTTCGATGGCCGCGTTCAAGGCGGGCAAGAGAGATGTGCTCATCGCGACGGATGTCGCTGCCCGCGGCATCGATGTGAACGACGTGACCCACGTGATCAACCACACGATCCCCGATGACGAGAAGACCTACCTCCACCGCGCCGGTCGCACCGGACGCGCCGGCAAGACCGGCATCGCCGTGACCTTCGTCGACTGGGAGGACCTCCACAAATGGGCGCTCATCAACCGCGCCCTCGAGTTCGGCCAGCCCGAACCGGTGGAGACGTACTCGTCGAGTCCTCACCTGTACACCGACCTGGGCATCCCCGAGGGGACCAAGGGCCGTATCGCCACCGCTCCGCGCACGCAGGCCGTCAAGACGCAGAAGTCCGGCTCGGAGGGCTCGTCGGACGGCTCCGCGCCTCGGCGGCGTCGCCGTCGCCGCGGCGGATCCGGTGGCGCACCGCAGGTTCCCGCCGAGCACGGATCGCCCGAGGCGCAGCCCGAGGGAGCCGGAACCCACGACGGGGGCGGCAAAGAGCACCATGACGGAAATGCGCAGCCGGCCCGTCGCCGTCGCCGTCGGCGCCGGCCCGCTGCCGGAGGCGCGGGCGCCTGACGCTCAGCCCAGCGTCGGCGCCGTGCCGACACCGGCCTCGAGAATGCGAGCGACCATCTCGTCGTCGGTCGTATGCTCACCGGGACGGTTCGGCTTTCCCGCGCCGTGATAATCGCTCGAGCCGGTGACGATGAGATCGCCGGTGGCGCAGTAGGCGCGCAGCATCCGCAGGTGCGCGCCGCTGTTCTCGCGGTGCCCGAGCTCGAATCCGGCCAGACCGGCCGAGACCATCTCGTCCAGATCCCTCGTCGCCAGCTGGCCTGCCCGACTGGCGGGGTGAGCCATGATCGCGACTCCCCCGGCGTCGGCGACGAGCTGGACAGCGACGAGGGGATCCGGGGCGTACAGCGACACGTAGTACGGTCCCCGCGGCGAGAGGATGTCGGCGAACGCGGCGCTGCGATCCGCGACGATGCCCGCGCGGACGAGCGCGTCGGCGATGTGCGGCCGGCCGACGGTCGCGTCGTCGGTGCCCTCCGTCAGCACGTCCGCGAGGCTCAGCGTGTAGTCGCGTCCGATCCGCGTCACCATCTCCTCGATGCGGTCGCGCCGGGAGCGACGGATCCGCTCGATCTCCCGTCGCAGTGCCGGGTCATCCGGGTCGAACAGGTACGCGAGGATGTGGATGCTGCGCCACTCCCGCCGCGTCGACAGCTCCATGCCGGGCAGGAAGCTCATGCCGCGCGCCCTCGCGGCCTCCGCCGCCTCGTCCCACCCCGCGGTCGTGTCATGGTCGGTCAGCGCAGCGGTGCGGATGCCCTCCGCGCGGGCCGCCTCCATCACGCCCGTCGGCGACTCGGTGCCATCCGATCGGTCGGAATGCAGATGCAGGTCGGAGGGTCCGCGAAAGGGCACACGATCCTCCTGCCCGTCGCTCATGGATGCGAGCGTAGTGCCTGCGACCCGCTGTCGAATGGGCCGATTTCCCAGATTGCTCACATAGGCTCGCCGTCGTGTTCCGCCTGCTGGGAGTGCTCGTCACCGTGCTGTCCGCGATCACCGCGGCCGTGGTGACGTGGCCGCAGTTCTTCCGGCTCGAGCGAACCTCTCCCTTCGCGCAGATCGTGTCGCTGCGCGGACTGCTGCTGGCCGTGTTCGCCGCCGTCCTTGTGGCGATGCTGCTGCTGGCGATCGCCGCGCCGCTGCGCGGATTCGCCCTGTCGATGGCGGTGGTCGCGTTCATCGCCGCGGGCGCCAACGGCGCCATCCTCGTCGTGCGCGGCACCGCGGGGGACGCGCTGCCGGAGGCGACCGAGACGAGCATCAGGGTCATGACCTGGAATACCGCCGGCGCCGCGACGTCCGCCGAGACCATCGCGCGCACCGCGGTCGCCATGGACGCCCACATCGTCGCGCTCCCCGAGACGACCGTCGAAACCGGCGAGCAGGTCGCGATCGCGATGCGTGAGATGGATCACCGGATGTGGGTGCACCACGCCGAGTTCCCGGGCTGGGACGCTCAGTCGACCACCATTCTCATCTCGCCCGAGCTCGGCGACTACGCCGTCATCGACTCCTCACAGGACGGCTCGAGCAACACCTCGACCGTGCCCAGCGCCGTCGCCATGCCGGTCGACGGCTCCGGCCCGATCGTCGTCGCCGTCCATGCCGTCGCACCGCGCACCGACGACATGGAGAACTGGCGCGACGACCTTCAGTGGCTCGCCGATCAGTGCGCCGTGGACGGGGTGATCATGGCGGGTGACTTCAACGCCACGATCGACAACATGGCGGGTCTCGGCGTGGACGGGGCCGACCTCGGCTTCTGCACCGACGCCGCGGCCGCGACCGGGGCCGGGGCCGTGGGCACCTGGTCCACCGAGTTCCCCGCGCTGCTGGGCGCTCCCATCGACCATGTGATGGTCTCGGAGGGGTGGGAGCCGACCGGAGCGCTCGTGCTCCGCTCGCTCGATGAGGCGGGCAGCGACCACCGGCCGCTGGTCGTCCAGCTCGAGCCGACCGGCTGACCGCTCGCCCGTCGCCGACGCGAGTGGGACAATGGACAGATGAGCAGCACAGGCGACGGCGACACAATCGCTCAGACAGACCGCACGCCCACGAGCACCTCCACGAATCGGCGTCAGCCGTTTCCGCAGGGGTTCCTGGACACCATCTCGACCGGATGGGCGGACCGACCCGACGCGCTCCCGTCGGCGCGAGAGCAGGCCGCCTACGCGGCCGGCCGGCGCGCGACCGTGTCGAAGGCTTTCGCCGGCCGGCGGCTCGTGATCCCGGCGGGGGCGCTCGCCGTTCGCAGCAACGACACCGACTACCCGTTCCGGGCGCACTCCGCCTTCGCCCACCTGACGGGGTGGGAGCGCGACGCCGAACCCGGCGCGCTCCTGGTGTTCGAGCCCGTCGAC
>JAUHYM010000194.1 GCA_030426515.1 Actinomycetes bacterium | reverse complement strand
GACCGCAGGTCACGCCGTACGGTCCGCTGACGCTCGACCCGGCCGCTGCGGTTCTCCACTACGGGCAGGAGATCTTCGAGGGCATCAAGGCCTACCGGCATGCGGACGGATCGGTTCACACCTTCCGGCCCGAGCAGAACGGTCGCCGCCTGCAGCGATCCGCCCGTCGCCTCGCGCTTCCCGAGCTTCCCGTCCCCTACTTCATCCAGTCGCTGCGGGAGCTGGTCTCGATCGACCTCGACTGGGTTCCCTCGGGCGACGACCAGAGCCTGTACCTGCGACCCTTCATGTTCGCGAAGGAGGCCTTCCTCGGCGTCCGCCCCGCGCAGAAGGTCGGCTACTACGTGATCGCAAGCCCCGCCGGCGCGTACTTCACGGGTGGTGTGAAGCCGGTGAGCATCTGGCTGAGCGAGCAGTACGCGCGCGCAGGCAAGGGCGGAACCGGCGCGGCCAAGACGGGTGGGAACTACGCCGCGAGCCTTCTGCCGCAGTCCGAGGCCTACGAGAACGAGTGCGACCAGGTCGTCTTCCTCGACAGCGACGGCAACGTCGAAGAGCTCGGCGGCATGAATGTCGTCTTCGTCCATAAGGACGGCACGCTGGTCACCCCGGAATCGCCATCGATCCTCGAGGGCGTCACCCGTGATTCGATCCTGCAGCTCGCACGCGACCGCGGCCACCGCGTTGAGGCCCGCGCGGTGACACTTCCCGAGTGGCGCGAAGGCGTCGCATCGGGGGACATCGTGGAGGTCTTCGCGTGCGGAACCGCCGCCGTGGTGACCCCCATCGGCGTGCTGAAGGGACGCGACTTCTTCGACGAGCAGCCGACGGGATCGCTCGCTCTGTCGCTCCGCGAAGAGCTCACCGACATCCAGTACGGACGCCGCGAGGACACGCACGGGTGGCTTCTGCGCCTCGACAGCTGAGTCGCGCGGACCCGTAGGCTGGTTGGGTGAAGATCGCCCGATTCAGCCACAACAGCGCCATCACCTACGGGATCGTCGACGGGCCCGAGCTCGTCGTGCTCGCCGGAGATCCGATGTACGTCGGGTACGACACCACCGGCGAGCGTGTGCCGCTCGGCGAGGTGACCCTGTTGGCACCCGCCATCCCGCGCTCGAAGATCATCGCGGTCGGGCGCAACTACCGAGCCCATGCCGAGGAGTTCGGAAACGAGGCGCCCGAGGAGCCTCTGCTGTTCCTCAAGCCGAACACGTCCGTGATCGGACCCGACGATGCGATCGTGCGTCCTCCGCAGTCGCAGCGCACCGATTTCGAGGGTGAGCTCGCCGCTGTCATCGGGAAGGTCACCAAGAACGTGCCGGCCGACCGCGCACTCGATCACGTCTTCGGCTACACGATCGGCAACGACGTGACCGCGCGCGACCTTCAGCGCACCGACGGGCAGTGGTCGCGGGCGAAGGGCTTCGACACCTTCTGCCCGCTCGGTCCGATCATCGAGACCGAATTCGACCCCACCGTGGGCGAGCTCCAGGTGCGCCTGAACGGAGAGACGAAGCAGAAGGCGCCGCTGTCGGACATGGTGCACCCGGTCGCTGACATCATCGCCTTCGCATCGGCGGCCTTCACCCTGCTCCCGGGCGATGTGATCCTGACGGGAACGCCCGCCGGCGTCGGCCCGTTCGTCAGCGGCGACGTCGTCGAGGTGGAGATCAGCGGGCTGGGCATCCTTCGCAACCCGGCACGCGATGCCTGACAGCCCGGTCCCGCCTCCACCTGCCGACACCGTCGCGCTCCAGCGGCGCACGGTCGCGGTGCTCTCGGCGGGGCAGGTGCTCGGGGGGCTCGCGTTCGGCGCGACCATCTCGCTCGGCGCGGTGCTCGCCGCGGAGATCTCCGGCGACGAGGCGCTGTCCGGACTGGCGACGGCCGCTGTCACCCTGGGGGCGGCGGCCGTCGCGGTGCCCCTCGCGGCGCTCGCGCGGCGTCGCGGCCGCCGTGTGTCGCTCGCGACGGGAATGGTCATCGCTCTGGCCGGCGTGATCGTCGTCGTCGGTGCGACGGCGCTGCGCTCCTTCCCCTTGCTGCTGGTGGCGTTCGCGCTGATCGGCGCAGGGCAGGCTGCGAATCTGCAGACGCGCTTCGCGGCGGCGGATCTCGCCACCGACCGCACTCGTGGTCGCGACCTGTCGATCGTCGTGTGGGCGACGACCATCGGCGCCGTGCTCGGACCGAATCTGGTCGGCCCGGGTGAGGCACTGGGTGGCGTGGTGGGGATGCCGCCCCTCACCGGGCCCTACCTGTTCACCGTCGTCGGTCAGCTCCTCGCTATCGTGCTGTACCTGACGGCGCTGCGCCCCGACCCGCTGCTTCTCGCGCAGCGTCTCGCTGCCCAGCGACCGGGGGCGTGGTCGACCGCGATCGCACATTCCGACCGCCCGATCCCCGCGCGCTACGCGATCATCGCCATCGCCGGCGCACACGGGGTGATGGTCTCGGTGATGGCGATGACCCCCGTGCATCTGCTGCACCACGGCGCGACGCTCACGATCATCGGGCTGACGATCAGCCTGCACATCGCCGGAATGTACGCGCTCTCGCCCGTGTTCGGCATCCTGGCGGATCGGTGGGGGCGCACGCCGACGATTCTGCTCGGCCAGGTGCTGCTCGCCGCCTCGCTCGTCGTCGCAGCGGCCGGCCAGGACGTGACCGGTGCGGTCACGGTCGCGCTCGTGCTGCTCGGGCTGGGGTGGAGTGCGTCGACGGTCGCCGCATCGGCGCTGCTGACCGAAGCCAGCGGCGAGGCGCAGCGGCCGACGCGGCAGGGCCGCAGCGACCTGACGATGAACCTCGTGGGCGCGGGCGGGGCCATCGCGGCCGGCGGCATCCTCGCGTGGATCGGGTACGGAGGTCTCGCCCTCACCGCCCTGATCATCGTGCTCGTGGTGTCGGCGCTGGCGCCGCTGGGACGACGCGGTCGGGTCGCCGATGATCCCGTGGCATCCACGTCACCCAACTAAGCTGGACAGGATGTCCCGCACAGTCGATCCTCGCACCACCACGGCCACCGGCTCCGATGTCCGCGTGCGCTTCTGCCCGTCGCCCACCGGTCTGCCGCATGTCGGCCTCGTGCGCACCGCCCTGTTCAACTGGGCCTACGCACGTCACCACGGCGGCAAGCTGATCTTCCGCATCGAAGACACGGACGCCGCCCGCGACAGCGAGGAGAGCTACGCGCAGCTCCTCGACGCCCTGACCTGGCTGCGGATCGACTGGGACGAGGGTCCTGAGAAGGGCGGGCCCTTCGCGCCCTACCGTCAGTCGGAGCGCCACGACCGCTATCGAGACGTGCTCGACAAGCTCGTGGCCGCCGGAGCCGTGTATGAGAGCTATTCGACGGCCGCCGAGATCGATGCGCGCAACGAGGCGAACGGGCGTGCGAAGCAGCTCGGCTACGACAACTTCGACCGCGACCTCACAGAGGAGCAGAAGGCCTCCTTCCGCGCGGAGGGACGCCAGCCCGCGTGGCGCCTTCGGGTGCCGGACGAAGACCTCACCTACGAGGACCTGATCCGCGGCGAGGTGACGTTCCCCGCCGGCTCCTTCCCCGACTTCGTGCTCGTGCGTGCCGGGGGAGTGCCCCTCTACACATTTGTGAATCCCGTCGACGATGCGCTGATGGGAATCACCCACGTTCTCCGCGGCGAGGACCTCATGCCCTCGACCGCTCGGCAGCTGGTGCTCTACCGCGCCCTGATCGATGCCGGGGTGACGGACTTCATCCCGCGATTCGGCCACATGCCGCTCGTCCTCGGCGACGGCACCAAGAAGCTGTCCAAGCGCGATCCGCGAGCGGACCTCTTCCTGCAGCGCGAGAAGGGATTCATTCCGGAGGGGCTGCTCAACTACCTCGCACTTCTCGGATGGTCGATCGCGCCCGATCGCGATGTGTTCTCGTTGGAGGAGTTCATCGCGGCGTTCGACATCGCCGATGTGAACCCGAACCCCGCACGCTTCGACCAGAAGAAGGCGGAGTCGATCAACGGCGATCACATTCGGCTGCTGGACCCGGCGGATTTCGCCTCGCGCATCGTGCCGTACCTTGCCGAGGCTGGCATCGTCAGTGATCCGCCGACGGCCGCGCAGCAGGAGATCATCGACGCGGCGGCGCCGCTGGTGCACGAACGTGTCCAGGTGCTGGGCGATGTTCCCGGGCTGCTGGGGTTCCTCTTCACCACCGACGTGGTCTATGCCGACGACGCGCTCAAGGGCCTCCCCGCCAATGCGACCGACGTGCTCTCGGCTGCTCATACGGCGCTGTCGACCCTGGACCCGGACGGATTCACCACCGAGTCCGTGCAGACAGCGCTGTCGACGGCGCTCGTCGACGAGATGGGCCTGAAGCCTCGCGTCGCGTACGGACCGGTTCGCGTCGCGCTGAGCGGCCGGCGCGTCTCGCCTCCGCTCTTCGAGTCGGCCGAACTGCTCGGCCGGGCCGAGACCCTGCGACGTATCGAGGCCCTTCGCGACCATGTCGCGGGATGAGCGGCCGACACGCGCAGCGCACTCGGTTTGGTCTGGCCGTCGGACTCACGTAGACTAGATCCTCGGCACGGCCTCGGCCGAAGCCGGTGGG
>JAUHYM010000193.1 GCA_030426515.1 Actinomycetes bacterium | reverse complement strand
CTCGAGGCTCACGCGACCACCTCCGGCACGTGCACCTCGGCGCGTCGGTGCGCGAGCGTCGGATCGGTCGCCTCTCGCAGCCCATCGCCCAGCAGGTTCAGGCCCAGGACGGTCACCGTGATCGCCAGCCCCGGCCAGACCGCCGACAGCGGGTGGACCGCGATGTAGCGCTGCAGATCCGCCAGCAGGAGACCCCAGCTCGGCTCGGTCACCGGAGCGCCGAACCCGAGGTACGACAGGCCCGCCTCGGCGAGGACCGCTACCGCCATCGACCATGACAGCTGCACGATGAACACCGGCGCGATGTTGGGAAGCAGGTGGCGCCGCAGCGTCTGGAGGGGCGTCAGCCCCGCGGCGCGCGCGGCGAGCACGAAGTCGCTGCGCAGCACGCGCCGCAGCTCGGGGCGCGCCACCCGGGCGATGTTGACGCCGAACCCGATCCCCACCGACCAGATCACCACCCACAGCGACCCGCCCCACACCGCCGAGATCATCATCGCGATCAGCAGGACCGGGAAGGCGATGAGGATGTCGATGAGCACCGCGACCGTCTCGCGCACCGCGCGCGCGGTCAGCGCACCGAGGGCGGCCAGCCCGACGCCCACGATCGTCGCCACCGTGCCGGACCCGACCGCCACCAGCACGGTCGTCTGGGCCCCCGCCATGATGAGGCTCAGGATGTCGCGACCGCTGTTGTCCGTGCCGAGTACGTGCGGCCATCCCGGCGGCGCCCACCGGTCCGCGAGGTCGACCGTGCGCGGGTCGAAGGGGGTCCAGATCAGCGACACGATCGCGGTCAGCACGACCGCGACGACCACGACCAGCCCGAACCGGCCGGTCGACAGGCGCAGCAGGCGCCCGAGCCACGCTCCCCGCCCGGTCATGTCGTCTCCCGCTGACGGGGATCCAGTGCGCGGTGGAGCAGGTCGACGAAGAACCCCACCACAAGGACGAACCCGGTGAGCACGAGAAGCTCGCCCTGCACTTTCACGAGATCACGCGCGCCCACGTCCTCCACCAGCATCCGCCCGATGCCCGGCAGGGTGAACAGCTGCTCGATGATCACCGCGCCGACGATGATGCCCGCGACCTGCAGGCCGAGCACGGTGATCACCGACAGCCCGACCGTCGGCAGCCCATGCCGCAGCAGCGCCTGGGTGCGAGTGAGTCCCTTGGCTGCGGCCGTGCGGACGAAGTCCTGGTCGACCGCCTGGAGTGTCGCCGAGCGCACGAACCGGAGCAGCATCGCCCCTTCCACGATCCCGATCGTCACCGCCGGAAGAAGGAGCGAGCGCACCGCCAGCCACGGATCCTCCCATCCTGACCGGGGGAATCCCTGCGCGGGAAGCCAGCCGAGCCACACCGCGAACACCACGACCAGCATCATCCCGGCCCACACCACCGGCACCGCCGCCACCGTCTGCGCGCCGACACTGAGCGCGGTGCCGTCGGCTCGGCCGCGGCGCAGGGCCGAGATCACCCCGAACGGAAGGGAGAAGGCGACCGCGATCAGCAGGGAGAGGATCCCCAGCGGCACGGTGACCTGCGCCTTCTGGATGAGCTCGCCGGCGACCGAGGAGCCGGTGAGCATGGAGGTGCCGAGATCGCCGCGGAAGACCCCGGCCATCCAGTCCAGATACTGCAGCGGAAGGGGACGGTCCAGGCCCAGCCGCTCGCGGATCGCCGCGACCTGCTCCGGCGTCCCCTGTGTACCGGCGATCAGCTGCGCGACGTCACCGGGAAGAACGCGCAGGGTGAAGAAGATCAGCGCGCTGGCCACCAGCAGCCCTGCCGCGAGCAGGGCGAGGCGGGTCAGCGCGTACCGGATCACTCCGACACGGTGACATCAGACAGGTCGAGTCGGACGTTGATCGAGTTCACCGGGAACCCGTCGATGCCCGGCGCGAGCGCGGTGAGGGTGTTGCCCAGGTACAGCCAGTCCGCGGCGTGATCCTCCGAGACGATGCGCGCCGCCTCGGCGAGGAGCTCCGAGGCCTCGTCCTGATCGGTCGTCGCCTTCGCCTGGGCGTACAGCTCCTGCACGCGGACGTCGTCGTACTGGAAGTAGTACTCCGGGTCGGCCCAGTTGCCGAAGTCCCGCGCCTCGACGTGCAGCACGAAGCTCAGGTCGTAGTCCTTGTTCGTGTACACGTCGTTGAGCCACGTCGTGAACTCGACGGAGTTCACCGACAGCGTCACACCGACGTCGTTGAACGCCGAGACGAGGTAGGTGGGGACGGTCGTGCCGTAGAATGCGGGGATGGTGAGCGTCAGCTCGAGGTCCTCTTCGCCGGCCTCCGCGAGCAGCTCGCGGGCGCGGTTCGGGTCGAACGTGATGACATCCGACAGGTCCTCGTAGCCGGGATCCAGCGGCGGAACCGGGCCGTACAGGGTCTGTGCGCTGCCGACGGCCTCCGCGAGGGCGTCGTGGTCGATCGCCAGGCGAAGAGCCTCACGCACGCGCACATCGTCCAGCGGCTCGGCGAGGTTGTTGAAGGCGAGGGTCGCCTTGTCGGTGGTCTCGCCGACCGTCACGGTGAATTCGCCGGTGTCCTCGAGCTGTCCGACCAGCTCCGGATCCACGGCGGTCAGCACGTCGACGCTGCCATCCAGCGCGGCGTTGACACCCGCCGTGAAGTCCGGGATGTACTGCAGCACGATCTCGGCGACACCGGCGGGATCCCCCCAGTACTCGTCGTTGCGGACGAGAGTGACGCTCGCCCCCTGGCTCCAGTCCTCGAGCAGGAACGGGCCCGTCCCGTTCGCCGCGGTGTTCAGGTCGGTGTCGTCGCCGTCTTCGAAGACGAGGCCGGCGCGCCCCGTGAGCGCGAACAGGAAGTCGATGTCGGGCTCGGCCAGGGTGATCTCGATGGTCGCGTCGTCGGCGGCCGTGATCGACTCGACCCCGGCGAAGTCTCCGTGACCCTGGATCGACTCGTCCTCCTGCACCTCGGTGAACGACGTGACCACGTCGTCGGCGGTCAGCTCCGCGCCGCTGTGGAAGGTCACGCCCTCTTCGAGGGTGAACGTGTAGGTCAGCCCGTCGTCCGAGACCGTCCAGTCCGAGGCGAGCGCCCCCACGATCTCGTTGGCCTCGTCGGGCGAGCGCGTCACCAGGCCCTGATAGACGTTGTCGATCAGCAGCTGCTCGAGCGCTGCGCCACTCGTGTGGCGGATGTCGAGGTTCTCGGGCTCGAGGACGAGACCGACGGTGAGGGTCGCATCCGGGTTCACCGCCGCGGCCTCGCTCGGCGCGGGTTCCGTGGTGTCCGAGCAGGCGCTGAGGGTGAGCGCGGTGACGGCGAGGGCGACGGCCGCGAGGCTCGCGGAACGACGACGAAGCATGTGGGTCCTTTCCGGGAGATCCTGCGCACATCGACGCGGGAGCCCTTCGGTGCGGTACACCAGCCTAGAACCTCCCCGGGCCGGTGCGGGCGCACGCCCGGGTGCGCTGGTCGGGTCGCTCAGACGAGGGAGCCGATCAGCGCGGCCAGCTGCACGGGAATGTACTCCTGGACGTTGTGCCCCGCCGGCACGTCGACGACGGCGGCCTGGGGCACGCGCCGGGCGAACTCGGCGGCATCGGCCGGGGTGACGTATCCGGACTCCGCCCGGACCAGCGTGATCGGGGCGCGCACGGACGCCAGGTCGTCCCAGCCGGATGCGGCGAGGACGGGCGCCGCGGACTGCTGCTGTGCCGCGGTGTCCTGCGCCTGCGCCGGGGATGCCGCCAGGGCTGCCGCCAGGTGCGCGAAGTGATGCTTCCACTCCACCCGGCCATCCGGCCGCACCCGCGAGTTGAGGAACACGCCGCGTGCCGCCGCCTCGGGGGTGCCGCCCAGGCCGAACGCGAGCGCGCGTTCGACGAGCTCGTCGCGCGATGCCCAGTCCGTCGGCCCGGCGAAGAACGCCGCCAGTTCGCTGGGGCCCGCACCCGGGGAGACGCCGGGCGTGATGTCGACGATCACCAGACGCGCGACGAGGTCGGGGCGAGCGGCCGCGACCACGGCCGCGGTGAGCCCGCCCAGGGAGTGGCCGACGAGCACCTGGGGGAGCCCGTCGGCGAGCGCATCGAGCGCGCGGATCACGGCGGGCGCGATCGTTCGCGCGCGATAGTCGGCGTCGGAACGCCAGGTCGAGTCGCCATGACCGGGAAGGTCGATCGCCGACGCCGGCAACCCCAGCGCCAGCACCGTCGTGTCCCAGGTGTGAGCATTGAGCCCCGCGCCGTGCAGGAAGGTGACGGCGCTCGGCGCATCCGTTTCGGCAGGCCGCCACGTCAGGGCGCTGACCCTGCCGCCATCCTCGGCGTCGACGGTGATGCGGGTGCCGGTCGGCAGCGGCGGCTCGACACCGAGCTGCGCCGCCTGGGCGGGGAGGAACGAGAACTCGTCGATGGGGTCGTCCACGTCTGCCATTGTCGCCGAGCGGGCCGCGCCGCGCGAGTCCGGCGCGGGGGTGCGCGCGGCTACGCTGAGACCATGAGCGAGCAGCCACGTGTGCACCTGTCGCGGTCGGCGCCCACCGCCTACAAGGCGCTGGAGGCCTTCTCGAAGACGGCCGGTGCTCTCGCCCGTGACGCCGGGGTCGACGATCGCCTGAAGGAG
>JAUHYM010000192.1 GCA_030426515.1 Actinomycetes bacterium | reverse complement strand
ACGCTCATCTCGCATCGGCCGCTGAGTGCGAAGGGCGCGGAGGTGCGCGACCACCTCAAGGGCCTGCAGATGTTCATCGAGTGGGCCGAGGCCGACCGGATCCGCATGCTGCAGTCCCCGGGTGGAGCAGAGCGCGTGCACGTCGACACGAACGATCCCCGCCAGATGCTGCGCCTGTACGAGGTGCTGCTGCCCTACGCCGTGGTGTTCGGCCAGGAGAAGGAGTGGGCGAAGGAGCTCGCGATCCTCTACGGCGCGGGCAACTCGCCGTACTGGTACACCGGCACGCACGGCTTCAGTGCGTCGTCATTCTCGTCGGGCATCTCGTCGCTGTCGGCGAGCACCGCATCGTCGTCGTCGACGTCGGGCGGATCGAGCGGCGGCGGCTCGGCCGGTGGCGGCGGCGGCGGTGGTGGCGGCGGCGGGGTCTGACCTGCGCACGCCGGCGCGGGGCCGCACGCCGGCGCGCGGTCACGCCGAGGCAGCTCGCGCGCGCTCGAGCTCGACGTGCAGCGCCCGGTTCGCGGGTCGCCATCGTCGTCGGGGATCGACCCACGTCGGCGGTCTGACCTGCGGCATGCCCTCGGTCATCCGGATCAGCCAGCCGTTGGTCTCGATCGTCCGGTGGTGGTGCCAGCACAGCAGCACGCCGTTGTCGACCGAGGTCGGGCCGCCGCGTGACGCCTCGACCACATGATGGACTTCGCACCACGCGGCGCGTACGCGGCATCCGGGGATGATGCATCCGCCGTCTCTTGCCGTGATCGCCCGACGCTGGCGACGGTTGAACACCCGGTCGTGCACAGTGAGCTGCACGATGGCGCCGCGCTCGTCGAAGACGACCCGGTGGATCGCGCCGTCGCAGCCGATGTGTCGCGCGAACGCGGCAGGCACGGGGGTGGCGCCGTCGGGCCCGTCGACGAACGCGACGCCGTCGGGGCGGTGCAGCTGGTCTTCGGCGACCGTGACGACGAGGGTGGGCGCCGCTCCGCCGAGGCGCGGTGCGTCGACGGCTGCGGCTGCCGCGCCGAGGATCGCCGCGAACGCGTCGTGCCGCTTCTGGTCGGCCGTTCGCCCGTCGTGGATGTCGTCGTCGGATTCCTCTGAGTCGGCAGGCCCGCTCGCCGCGGGATCGGTGAACCGCGGTCCGCGGTCGTCGCTGCGCGGGTTCGTGTGGGCGTCGAGCAGTCGCTGCAGCTGGGCAGCGACATCGGCGGTGACGTTGCCGCGCAGGGGGAACAGGCCGTTGCGCTCGCGGCCGAGACGAAACGCGCGCAGCCGCTCGATCGTCTCTCCGGGAAGCGTCCCGTCGGGGTCGAGGAAGAGCGCCCAGGTCTGCGCCATGATCCGCAGTTCGTGGATGCTGCAGGGCGGCGCTCCCTCGTCGTCGGAACCGCTTTCGCGTGCGGGGTCGCCGGTCGCCGCGTGCACGAGTTCGAGCTCTGCCGCCGCGAGTTCGTCGGCTCCGCAACGGCCCTGCAATGGTCGCAGCGCGTTGACGATCGTGGTGAGGGCGTCGAGGCTGAGCCGGCCCGCCGTGAACTCCTCGCGTGCGCGGTCGAGCGGCGCGGGCCGGTCAGCGCCGGTCAGAGTCTTCCTCGGGGTGATGGCACGTGCCGTGCGGATTCGCTCGCGCGCGGTCGCAGCCGACACGTGCGTGACGCGCTCGACCAGATCGGCGGCATCCCGCGTGCCGTACCGCGTCGTGATGCTGTTATCGCCGAGGTCGGCCTCGCTGCGGCGTCCGACCTCGCCGGCGAGGGCGACTCGCGCGGCGTCCGTCCACCGGCCGAGGTCCTCGGCGAGCCGGAGCGAGTCGATCAGATCCGTGTCGGAGAGGCTGCGGGGCGTTGTTCCGTCGAGCGCTGCGCCGAGGATCCCGCCCAGCTCAGCGACGGTGTCGCGAAGTGCTTCGAGCGGGAAATCCATACCTTCATCATGCTCGGGGGTCCCGACATTGAAGGAGATGAAAACCTGATCAGAGGCGAAATGTGGATAACCCGCCGATTCGGCCGCGACTACTGCATTGGGGAGGAGGCGATGCCTCGACCAACCCCCCGGAAACGGGTCAGGGCCGGTCGGAGAGGCTCCCGACCGGCCCTTGTCCCTTGCACCAAGAGTGTCCTGCAATCACATGCCGGTAGCTGCCACAGCAAAACAACTACCGTGCTTGCACTCTATAACGACGAGGTAACGATGGGCAAGCATTTCTCGTTACCTTTTTGTGATTGTCGGCCGAGTCATAGGAACTCGCCGACCCCGGTCGTCTCGAGGCTCGCATCCCACAGCAGCTTCTCGGCCGCCGGATCGCGCTCGGGCGGCAGCAGCACGGCCGGGCCCGGCCGCCCGCTTCCCTCAGGGCCGTAGAAGTCGCCGTTGGCGACGTCGGGGAAGGTCGCCGCGCGGACGATCCCCATCGCGCCCGCCTCGACGGGCTGAGCGACCTTCATCGTGCGTCCGATGATCATGCGGTCGAGAAGCCGGGTGCCGCCCGCCGCTGACGTCTTGCCCTGCAGCCCCGAGTCGGTCGGTCCGGGATGCGCGCACGCGCTCAGGATCGAGGCATCCGGCCCCGTCGCCGGAATGCGGTCGGCCAGCGCGTACGTGAAGAGCAGGTTGGCGAGCTTGGACTGCTGGTAGCGGCGCCACTTGCCGAACCCCGGGAATCCGTCGCCGCCGAGGTCGCCGCCGTTGCGACCCAGGTAGCGCGCGTCGAGGGTCGGCCCACGGCGGGCGCCGCTGGTGTGGTTCACCACGCGGGCCTGTCCGCGACGCTCGGCCGCCGTCTGCAGCAGCGGCCACGCCAGGGCGGTCAGCAGGAAGTGCGAGAGGTGGTTGGTCTGCATCTGGACGTCGCAGCCGTCGGGAGTGGCCTCATCGGGCAGTCCCATCACACCCGCGTTGTTGCACAGCACGTCGAGTCCGTCGGGCAGCAGTTCGGCGAGCTGCGCCGCGGCATCCCGCACGCTGTCGAACCGCTGCAGGTCGCACGCGACGGGAACCACGTCGACCCCGGCCGCGCGCAGGTCCTCGGCAGCCGCGTCGGCACGAGGCGACGGGCGGTTGAGCAGCACGACGCGCGCACCGCGCTCGCCGCAGCGAGCGGCCATCACACGGCCGGTGCCGCTGGTCGAGCCGGTCACGGCGATCGTCCTGCCGGTGAGGTCGGGCACGCTGTCGTAGAACGCGGCGATGTCCGCGGCGAACGGGCGGGGGTCGGGCTGCGAGGGCATGGAAGTCCGATCGGTCAGGCGCGAGCCGTGAACAGCAGTGCAGGGGAGGCGAATTCCACACGCCCGTCGGCTCCGACGATCGCCCGGTAGCCGGGTGTGACGTCGAGCGAACCCCACACCGCGACGTTGACCGCCGCCCCCGGTGCGGCGACCCGGCGCATCTCTGCGAGCGCCGCGACCGGGTCGTCGAAGAACATGACGCCGAACTGGCAGAACACCGCATCGAAGACGTCATCACCGAGATCGAGATCCTCGGCCCGCCCCTCGCGCCAGTCGATCTCGGGTGCGATCGCCACGGGCGACCGCGAGCATGCCGGGATTGCGGTCGACGCCGACCACGGCGCCGCCGGGCTCGATCCATCGCGCTGCGGTGCGCGCGAGGATACCCGTGCCGCAGGCCACGTCGAGCACCCGCTTCCCGGGCGCGAGACCGCTGGACGCCACCGTTCGGTGCGCCGCCTCGCCGAACAGCGCCGGCACGAAGAACTCTTCATACACCCGGGCCGCTTCGTCGTTGACCTGTCCGCTCTCCGCGTCGCCCATGATCGACTCCCGTCGTCGCCCACCTCGTCCCGCTCGTCCAGTCAACGCCTCCCGTCGGAGCGGGACAACCCACGCGGGGGCGTACGTGAGGGATTCCTCACCGAGTTCACCGGCTGTTCTGCTGACAGGAGGCGGGCCGCGGCCTAGCGTGGGGGTCGTCCACCGCTCACGATGCGAGAGGAATCCCATGCGCACCGCACGTCACGCCCTGGTCGCAGCCGCCTCGGTCACCGCCGCCGCGCTGCTGCTCTCCGCACCCGCCGGCGCCGCGCCGAAGTCCGCCGATGACCGCCCCGCCGACGGCCGCTATCAGGTCGAGCCCCTTCGCGTCGCGACCTACAACTTCTCGCTCAATCGCAACTTCGAGGGCCAGCTGGTCGCCGACCTGTCCACGGGCGACAACGCGCAGGCGAAGACGGTCGCCGAGATCATCCAGCGCACCGACCCCGACATCATCCTCCTCAATGAGTTCGACTACGTCGAGGGCGGCACCGCGGTCGACCTGTTCCGCGACAACTACCTCGAGGTGTCGCAGAACGGCGCGGACCCGATCGAGTTCCCGTACGCCTTCGTCGCGCCGTCGAACACCGGCATCCCGAGCGGGTTCGATCTCAACAACGACGGCGTGATCGGCGGCGGCGACGACGCGTTCGGCTTCGGCTTCTTCCCGGGCCAGTACGGCATGGCGGTGCTGTCGAAGCATCCGATCGACACCGCGAGCGTGCGCACCTTCCAGACGTTCCTGTGGAAGGACATGCCCGGTGCACTGCTGCCCGACGATCCCGCGACGGACGCCCCGGCCGACTGGTACTCGCCGGAGGAGCTGGCGGTCTTCCGCCTCTCGA
>JAUHYM010000191.1 GCA_030426515.1 Actinomycetes bacterium | reverse complement strand
CCGACGGAGAAGATCCTGCTCGCTCCGCAGGTCGCGTACACGCGGCGACTGCTGGCGTCGATCCCCACGATCGCCCCGTGAGCGACGTGTCGGCGCCGACCGATAGCCTCGGGACGATGAGCAGGCATGAGATCGTCCCCCCGTACCTGCTGGCGCGCATCGCGGTGAACGACACGTACCCGCACGCGGCGCGCGCCGCTCGTGCCACTCTGGATGCCCCGGACGAGGTCGGTGCCGCGCGATCCCAGCTGCGCCTCTCCGTCGAGGGCGGCGCACTGATCGCCGAGGCCGCGCCCGCGCCGTCGCGCACGATCTGGGACGCTCGCCACCGGGAGCGGCTGCCGGGCGAGATCGTCCGCCGGGAGGACGACCCGCCCACCGCCGACCCGGCCGTCACGGAGGCCTTCGACGGACTGGGCGCCACGTTCGCCTTCTTCGCCCAGGCGTACGGGCGCGACGCGATCGACGGCGTCGGCGGGCCCCTGTGGGCGACGGTGCACTACGGCATCGACTATGACAACGCATTCTGGGACGGCACGCGCATGGTCTTCGGCGACGGGGACGGCGAGGTCTTCCACCGATTCACCGGCTCCCTCAGCGTCATCGCGCATGAGCTCTCGCACGGCGTGATCGAGCACGCCGGCGGGCTGATCTACCGCGACCAGAGCGGCGCACTCAACGAGTCGATCGCGGACGTGTTCGGCGCGCTCACCGAGCAGCACGCACGCGACGAGACCTCCGATGACGCGACGTGGCTCATCGGGCCCGAGCTGTTCACCGACGAGGTCGAAGGTCACGCACTCCGCTCTCTCGCCGCGCCGGGCACCGCATACGACGACGACGTGCTCGGGCGCGACCCGCAACCGGGCCACATGGACGACTACGTCCACACCGACGAGGACCACGGCGGAGTGCACATCAACTCCGGGATCCCGAACCGGGCCTTCCACATCGTCGCCTCCACGCTCGGCGGGCGCGCGTGGGAGCGCGCCGGACTCATCTGGTATCGCACCCTGGTCGCAGGGCTCTCGCCGACGACGGATTTCGCGTCGTTCGCCGCAGCGACCCTGCGGACCGCGCGGGCGGAGTACGGTGAGGGGTCACAGGAGGCCGACGCCGTCCGCACCGGGTGGGACGAGGTCGGGGTGCACGCCGATGGACGACGCTGACCGCAGCCGCGAGGGCGCGCCGCCGGCCGTCGAGGTGACGGTCACCCGCACCGGCGGTTTCGCGGGGCTCCGGCGCCGCTGGCATGTGGCACCGTCGCAGGACGATGCGCGGCTCGCCGACCTCGTGGATCGCTGCCCCTGGGACACGGTGTCGGCGACGGCGCCGACGGGCGCCGACCGCTTCGTCTGGATCATCTGGGCGCGTCGTGTCGCCGACGTGCACGAGGCGGAGCTCCCCGAGTCCGCGGTGGAAGGGCCCTGGCGAGACCTCATCACCGAGGTGCAGCGCGTCGGCGAGGACGAGCGGCCCCTGGCCTGACCTCCGGCACCGTCTGCGCGGCGCTCAGCCGCCGAGGCCGCCGAACAGCCGCCGCTTCTTGCGGGGCTTCAGACTCTTCTGGAGGTAGATCGTGCCCAGTTCACGGCCGAACTTGAAGCCGACCCGTCCCATCCGGCCCACCTCCTCGAAGCCGAACTTCTCGTGGAGGGCCACCGACCCCTCGGCGCCCTTGTCGCTGATCACCGCGACGATCTCACGGAACCCCTGCTCCTCGCAGGCCTCGATGAGCGCGCCCAGGAGCGCCTTGCCCAGGCCTTTGCCGGTCGCTGCCTGCCCCAGGTAGATCGAGTTCTCGACCGTGTACCGGTACCCGGACTTTCCGGTCCACGGGGCGACCATCGCGTACCCGAGGATCTGGCCGGTCGGCGACTCGGCGACAAGGAACGGCATCCCGAGCTTGGCCAGGAAGTCGAACTTGTCGCGCCACCGGGCGATCGACCACTTCTTCTCGTCGAAGGTCACGACCGAGTTGGTGACGTAGTAGTTGTAGATCTCGCGAATATCGGGGATGTCCTCGCGGCGCGCCGGCCGGATCGTGAAATCGAACGGCCGCTCCGGCTCGGGGCGTCGCCGCAGATGACGCGGAAGCCTGCGGCGCTTCTGGTATTCCTCCTCGAGCATGCCGCGAGCCTAGGCCGGATCCGCGGGGAGGCGCCAGTCGATTCCCGCGGCGCCCTGCTGCTCGAGCAGCCCGTTCGCCCGGGAGAACGGCTTCGAGCCGAAGAACCCCCGGCTCGCCGACAGCGGGGACGGGTGCGCGGAGGAGATCACAGGCGTCTCGCCGAGCAGGGGACGCAAGCCCGCGGCATCCCTCCCCCACAGGATCGCGACGAGTGGGCGATCCCGATCGACCAGCGCCTGGATCGCGTGCTCGGTGACCTTCTCCCACCCCCAGCCACGATGCGACGCGGGCGCGCCAGGGGCGACGGTGAGCACGCGGTTGAGAAGGAGGACGCCCTGGTCGCTCCACCCCGACAGGTCACCGTGGGGCGCGGGTGCGATTCCGAGGTCGTCGTGGAGCTCTCGGTAGATGTTCCCGAGGCTGCGCGGCAGGGGTCGCACGTGAGCGTCGACAGCGAACGACAGGCCGATCGGATGCCCCGGTGTCGGGTACGGGTCCTGACCGACGATCAGCACCTTGACGTCGTCGAGGGGCCGCCCGAACGCGCGCAGCACGCGGTCTCCCGCGGGCAGGTAGCCGCGTCCGGCGGCGACCTCGGCGCGCAGCCGCTCACCGAGCGCGGCGATGTCATCGCCGACCGGAGTGAGCGCCTGCGCCCAGCCCGGATCGATCAGTCCCGCCGCGGCGAGCTCGGGCAGCGTCATCGCCATGCGATCAGGCACTGCCCTCGGCGCCGGCGTCCTCCTCGACCACGGTGCCCGCCGCCGACCAAGGGAAGTCGATCCACAGGCTCGTGTCCTTGAACGAGTAGTCGGGACGGATGATGGTGGTCGGCTTCGTGTAGATCACCGCCGAGCGCACCACCGCGCCCCGCTCCGCCAGCAGCCGCACCGCGAGGTCGAGCGTGCGCCCGCTGTCGGCGACGTCGTCGACGAGCAGCACGCGCCGGCCCTCGAGGTAGCTCATGTCGAGTTCGGGCGGCAGCAGCTCCGGGGCATCGAGCACGGTGCCGATCCCGGTGTAGAACTCGACGTTGATGGCGCCGCAGTTCTTCACTCCGAGCCCGTACGCGATGGCGCCTGCCGGCAGCAGCCCGCCGCGGGCGATCGCCACGACGACCTCGGGGACGAATCCGTCGGCGAGGATGACGCGCGCCAGGTCACGGCACGCGTCGCCGAACCCGCTCCAGGTGAGCACCTCGCGCTCGGGCGCGGCAGTCACCTCAGGCCTCCGTCTCGCGCACGCGCAGCGGCCCGCGGGCGAGCAGGTGCTGGGCCGACTGGGCGACCGGTCGCATGGTGACGAGGTCGAGGTTGACGTGCCCCGGAGCGTTCAGCGCGTACGCGATCACGTCTGCGACATCCTCGGCCACGAGCGGCTCTGCGACACCCTCATACACCTGCGCGGCGGCATCCGCGTTGCCCCCGAGGCGGTTGAGGCTGAACTCCTCGGTGTGGACCATGCCCGGGGCGATCTCGGTGACCCGGATGGGCTCGCCGTTCAGCTCGAGTCGCAGCACCTGCGGGATCATCGACTGCCCCGCCTTGGCGGCGTTGTAGCCGGCACCGCCCTGGTACGGCGTGCGCGCTGCCGTCGAGGTGACGAAGAGGGTGTCGGCGTGCCCGTCGGCGGCCGCGGCCCGGCGCAGCTGAGGGAGCAGGGAGGCCACGAGTCGCTGCGTCGAGAGCACGTTCGCCTCGAACATCCAGGTCCAGCCGGCGGGGTCGCCCGCCTCGACGCTGTCGGCGCCGCGCGCGCCACCGGCGACCTGCACCAGCGCGTGCACCGGGCCGGACTGCGCGAGCCACGCGGTCAGCGCCTCGACGTCGGCCTCCGCGGTCAGATCCGCGGCGAACACGGCGGCGCCGGTCTCCGCCTCGAGCCGCGCAAGGCGGTCCGCACGGCGGGCCACCCCCACGACATCCCAGCCTGTGGCGCGCAGCGCCCGCACCGTCGCCTCTCCGATTCCGGAGCTGGCCCCGGTCACCACCGCACGTCGCGTCGTCATGCACCCCACGGTACCCGCCGCCGACCGATCGCCCGGCCCGGCCGGTGTTACGTCCTGTGTCCCGGGGCGTTGCCTGCGCGCGCGCCGCGCTCATAGCCTCGCAGAGGACCGGCGCCCTCTCGCGCGCCGGCCAGAGCAGGAGCCCGACATGACCGCACCCGAGAACTGGCGTTTCGAGACGAAGCAGGTTCACACCGGCGCACAGCCGGACCCCGTGACCAAAGCGCGCGCGACGCCGATCTATCAGACGACTTCGTACGTGTTCGACAACACCGACCACGCCGCGAACCTGTTCGCGCTGGCCGAGTTCGGCAACATCTACACGCGCATCATGAACCCGACCCAGGAGGTCGTGGAGCAGCGCATCGCGGCACTCGAAGGCGGCAGCGGCGCACTGCTGGTCTCCAGCGGCCAGGCTGCCGAGACGTTCGCGATCCTCAACATCGCGGAGGCGGGCGACCACATCGTCTCGTCGAGCTCGATCTACGGCGGCACGTACA
>JAUHYM010000017.1 GCA_030426515.1 Actinomycetes bacterium | reverse complement strand
GAACCCTCCGCCGATGTCGTCGTCGAGATCGCGACCGGCTGACCATGCCCGCCCGCGCGCGGCGTAGCCTGGGGTGATGAGCGACGCGTCGAGGAGGTACCACAAGCCCGTCCGCCGACCCGCAGAGCTGTTCGATCGGCTCTTCTCGGCCGAGGACCCCGCCGAGGTCTCCCGTGTGGCCCACTCCACCGCGCAGGCGCTGCTCACGCGCGTCAGGGAAGATCCCGAGCCGGTCGTCGTCGATCGGCTGGTCGCCTTCACCGACGAGCACGGCATCGACGACCTCGCCGAGCTCTGGTCGCGCGCACCTGCCGCCACCCTCCCGGGGGCCCTGTGGCGGCTGTACCTCGTGCAGCTGATGATCCACGACGACCCGCGCACCGCGGCGCTGCTGTACGACCGTGGGCGACGCGAACTTCATTCCGCCGACCATGTCATCGCCGGTGCGCCCGACCCCGCATCGCCGGCAGAGCTGGTGACGCTCGTCGACACGATCCTGCGCGGCCTTTTCTCGGGTGACTTCGCCATCGCGCTCGAGCGCGCAGCGGCGTTCTGCCGGGTGCAGGCGGGAGGGGCCACGCACCTCGCAGACGACTACGAGGGCGCCGAGAGCGCACGTTCCTCTGCGCTGACCACCCGAGCGCTGCGGCTCAGCCAGTACGCCGAGGACCTCGCGGCAGCCGCCACCCTGTGGCGGCGCGACGCGCTCGTCTGATCGGCGGCGTCTCGACATGGAACTGCCGGGCCGCAGAACGCCAGGTGCGGGATGCAGGTTGCGCCGGGAGAGTCGTTCTGCGCCTGGGCACAGAAGTGCCGGGCCGCAGAACGCCAGGTGCGGGATGCCGGCTGCGCCGGGAGAGCCGTTCTGCGCCTCGACACAGAAGTGCCGGGCCGCAGAACGCCTCTCGGCGGAAGGCCGCTCGCAGCGGCAGAAGTTGGAGCCCGGGGTTACTGCGGCCCGGCACGAACCAGTGTAACCGAGCATCGGCGGCGGGTATTCCCGGGCGTAGGCTCTGAGGCATGGCCTGGCGCTTTGCCCTCATGATCGACCCCGTCCCTGCCGATGACATCGCGGAGGACCATGCCGATACGTTCACCGCAGTCGACCCCTCGGCGCCCGCGCTCAGCGTCGGCGAGCTGAGCACGCAGCGCGGTGACGGCATCTTCGAGTCGATCGGCGTCGTCGACGGGCACGCGCAGGAGGTCGCCGCGCACCTGGAGCGGCTGGCGCACTCCGCGAAGCTGTGCGATCTCCCTGCGCCGCACCTGGGCCAGTGGCGCCTCGCGGTCGCCGTCGCCGCCGCGCAGTGCCCTCCGGGGGAGTGCGTCATCAAGCTCATCCTGAGCCGCGGGGTCGAGCACGGTCCGGCGCCGACCGCGTGGGTGACCGCGGCGACCGCGCCCGACAACACGCGGGCCCGCACCGACGGCATCCGCGTGGTCACGCTCGATCGTGGGTACGACAGCGGCGTCCCCGGCAGGGCGCCGTGGCTGCTGCTGGGCGCCAAGACCCTCTCGTACGCGACGAACATGGCGGCGATCCGCGAGGCGAAGCGGCGCGGCGCCGACGACGCGGTGTTCGTCACGACCGACGGCATCCTCCTCGAAGGCCCGACCTCATCGGTGATCCTGCGGCAGGGAGACCGCTTCATCACACCGGCGCCGGGTGCCGGCATCCTGCACGGGACGACGCAGCTCAGCCTGTTCGAGCACCTCTCCGACCGCGGGTTCGAGGTCGGGTACGCGACGCTGCCCGCGACCGCGCTCGCCGCCGCGGATGCCGCGTGGCTCGTCTCGAGCGTGCGCTTGGCCGCCGGAGTCACGGCGGTCGACGGGGCCCCGCTGCCCTACGACGCCGCCTTCACCGCCGACCTGAACGCCTACCTGCTCTCGCCCCGCGACTGAGCCGTTCGCGTTCGTCGTGCCGCGGAGCGTGCCACCTCGCGAATCAACACCCGATGCGCGAATCAACACGAGTTTGCGCGCCAACGTGTTGATCCGTGACGACATGTGTTGATTGGCGGGGCCTGCGGGCCGCCGCCCGCAAGCGCGCGTGGCGTGTGAGAAAGCCATCAGCAGGCTGCGCACGCCCACAGACGAAAGCGGCGTGGGCCACCCCCCGGTGAACCCACGCCGCTGAAGTCTCGCGGTCTTACCCGAATCGACCCGAGACGTAGTCCTCGGTGGCCTGCACCGAGGGGTTGGTGAAGATGGTGCCGGTCTCGTCGTACTCGATGAGCTTGCCGGGCTTGCCGGTGCCGGCGATGTTGAAGAACGCCGTCTTCTCGGAGACACGCGACGCCTGCTGCATGTTGTGGGTCACGATCACGATCGTGTACTCGCTCTTGAGCTCCTGGATGAGCTCTTCGATGGCGAAGGTCGAGATCGGGTCGAGCGCCGAGCAGGGCTCGTCCATCAGCAGGATGTCGGGGGAGACCGCGATCGCCCGCGCGATGCACAGACGCTGCTGCTGGCCACCCGACAGGCCC
The DNA here is from genome assembly GCA_030426515.1 of Actinomycetes bacterium. GTDB lineage: Bacteria > Actinomycetota > Actinomycetes > Actinomycetales > Microbacteriaceae > Microbacterium. The sequence continues at coordinate 24,502 of JAUHYM010000017.1, read as the reverse complement.
GAGCCCGGCTTCTCGAGGCGGTCCTTGACCTCGTTCCACAGGTTCGCACCGCGCAGGCTCTTCTCGACGAGCGCGTCGGCGTCGGACTTGGAGATGCGCGTGTTGTTGAGCTTCACGCCGGCGAGCACGTTGTCGCGGATCGACATCGTGGGGAAGGGGTTCGGACGCTGGAAGACCATGCCCACCGAGCGGCGCACGGCCACCGGGTCGACGGTCGCGTCGTACAGGTTGTCGCCGTCGACGAGGACCTCGCCCTCGACGCGCGCGCCGGGAATGACCTCGTGCATGCGGTTCAGCGTGCGGAGGAAGGTCGACTTGCCGCAGCCCGAGGGGCCGATGAAGGCCGTCACCGAGCGGGCGGCGATCTCGAGGGAGACACCCTCGACGGCGAGGAAGTCGCCGTAGTAGACGTTGAGGTCTTTTACTTCGATGCTCTTTGACACAGGAGGATCTTTCTGTTCGCTTCGGGTCAGCGACCGGTCTTGGGGGCGAAGTACCGCGCCACGGCGCGTGCGCCGAGGTTCAGGACCATGACGATGAGGATCAGGGTGAGGGCGCCGGCCCACGCGCGGGCGATCGCGGAGTCGGGGCTGGTGCCCTGGTTGGCGTACTGGTTGTAGACGAACACCGGCAGGGTCATCATGTTGCCGTCCCAGATGTTCATGTTCAGGCTCGCGGTGTACCCGGCGGTCAGCAGCAGCGGGGCGGTCTCGCCGATGACGCGGGCGATGGCGAGCATGATGCCGGTGGTGATGCCGGCGATCGAGGTCGGCAGGACGACCTTGGTGATCGTGAGCCACTTGGGCACGCCGAGCGCGTAGGACGCCTCGCGCAGCTCGTTCGGGACGAGGCGCAGCATCTCCTCGGACGAGCGGACGACGACCGGGATCATCAGCACCGACAGGGCGATGGCGCCCTCGAAGCCCGACGAGAAGCCGGGGCCGACGAAGACGACGAACAGCGAGTAGGCGAACAGACCGGCGACGATCGAGGGGATGCCGGTCATGACGTCGACGAAGAACGTGATCGCCTTCGCGAGCTTCTTGCCGCCGCCGTACTCGACGAGGTAGATCGAGGTCATGAGGCCGATCGGCACCGAGATGATGGTGGCCGTCAGGGTGATGAGGATCGTGCCCCAGATCGCGTGGATGGCGCCGCCGCCGTCGCCCACGACGTTGCGCATCGAGTAGGTGAAGAACTCGATGTCGAAGCGCTCGAGGCCGTTGACGATCACGGTGAACAGCAGCGAGATCAGGGGGAGGAGCGCGAGGAGGAACGCCGCCGAGACGATCGTGGTGATCACCCGGTCGACGGCGCGGCGCCGGCCCTCGACGATGCTCGAGGTGGTCAGCAGCACGATCACGTACAGCACCACACCGACGGCGACGGCCGCGGCGATGTTGAAGTCGGCGAGCGGCTGCCCGATGTTCAGGATCGCGAAGAACCCGACGCCGACGGCGAGGGTCGCGGCGAGCATCCACCACGGGGTGGACTTGGGCAGCTTGCCCTGTGCGAAGGCGTTGCCCTTGGCACGGTCGGTCACGATGGCGGTCGTCATCAGTTGGCTCCCGAGAACTCGGCGCGGCGGCTGACGATCCAGCGTGCCAGGGCGTTGACGGCGAAGGTCAGGACGAACAGGACGAGACCGGTGGCGATCAGCACGCTGATGCCGTCACCGTAGGCCTCGGGGAACGCGAGCGCGATGTTCGCGGGGATCGTCGTCGGGTTGGTGGAGGTCAGCAGCTGGAAGGTGACGACGCCCGAGACCGACAGCACCATGGTGACCGCCATCGTCTCGCCGAGCGCGCGGCCCAGCGCCAGCATCGCGGCCGACACCATGCCGCCGCGCGAGAACGGCAGCACGGCCATCTTGATCATCTCCCACTTGGTGGACCCCAGCGCGAGCGCGGCCTCCTCGTGGAGGACCGGCGTCTGCAGGAACACCTCGCGGCAGATGGCGGTCATGATCGGGAGCACCATGATCGCCAGCACGATCGCGGCGGTGAGGATGGTGCGGCCGGTCGCCGAGACCTGACCGCCGAACAGCGGGATCCAGCCGAGCCAGTCGTTCAGCCACACGTAGAAGGGCTGCAGCATCCCGGCGAGGACGAGGCCGCCCCAGAGGCCGTACACGACCGAGGGCACGGCGGCCAGCAGGTCGATGATGTAGCCGAGCACCGCCGCGATGCGGCGCGGTGCGTAGTGCGAGATGAACAGCGCGATCCCGATGGCCAGCGGCGCGGCGATGATCAGCGCGAGGACCGACGACCAGATGGTGCCGAAGATCAGCGGGTAGACGTACTCGAGGAAGGTCTCGCCGTTGAGGATGGGGTTCTCATCCGGATCGGACGTGAACGCCGGGATGCTCTCGGCGAGCAGGAAGATCGTGACGGCTGCGAGGAGGACGAGGATCAGGACGCCCGCGCCGAGCGCGGTGCCCGAGAACGCGACGTCGCCGGGACGGCGCTTCGCCTTCGGCTTCGTCGCTTCCGCCGCGGCGGGGGGACTCGTGGTCGCCATATGAGGTGTGGTCCTTCGGGTTGAGGTCGGGAGACTCAGCAGGAATCCCAGTGCCGGAGCGCTGGGATTCCCGCAGAGCCCGCCGTGTCGTTCACGCTACTGGTGCGATCGCGGCACGGCGAGGGTCTGTGACGTTGTCAGCCGATCAGGGCGATGGCGGCGTCGACCTCGGTGCGCAGCTCGTCCGAGATCGGAGCCGAGCCGGCGTTGCCCGCGGCGGCGTCCTGACCCTCGGGGCTGGCCATGTAGGTGAAGTAGGCCGAGACGAGCTCTGCGGTGTTCGCGTCCTCGTACTCGATGCATCCGATGAGGTAGCTGACGAGGGCGATCGGGTAGACGCCGGCCTCCTCGGTCGCGTAGTCGATCTCGAGCGACAGGTCGCCCTCGCCGCGGCCCTCGACGCGCGGCGCCGAGTCGACGATCATCGCGGCGGCCTCGGCCGAGTAGGGGACGAACTCGCCACCGACGTCCACGGCGACGGTGCCCAGGTCGCCGACCTGCGACGCGTCGGCGTAGGTGATGGTGCCCTCTCCGTTGCGGGTCGCGTCGACGACACCCGAGGTGCCCTGCGCGGCCTCACCGCTGTCGAGCGGCCACACGCCGTCGGCCTCGTGCGGCCAGGCGCCGCCCGATGCCTGCGCGAGGTACTCGGTGAAGGTCTCGGTGGTGCCCGAGTCGTCCGAGCGGTGGACCGGCGAGATCGCGAGGTCGGGGAGCTCGACGCCCTCGTTCAGGCTGGCGATCGCGTCGTCGTTCCAGGTGGTGATGTCCTCGTTGAAGATGCCGGCGATGGTGGCCGCGTCGAGGTTCAGGCTGTCGATGCCCTCGAGGTTGAAGGCGACGGCGACGGGCGAGATGTAGAGCGGCAGCTGCACGATGCCGGCGGCGCCGTCTTCGGCGCACGCGCCGAACGAGCCTGCGAGCTCCTCGTCGTTGAACGCGCGGTCCGAGCCGATGAAGTTGCTGGCGCCGGCGATGAAGTTCTCGCGGCCGGTGCCGGAGCCGGTGGGCTCGTAGTTGACGGTGACGTCCGGGTTCGCGGTCTGGAAGCCGGCGACCCAGGCCTCCTGCGCCGCGGTCTGCGAGGACGCGCCGGTGGCGTCGAGGGTGCCCGAGAGGCTGGACTCCTCCATGGTCTCGTCGTCGGTCGACGAGCCGCCCTCGTTGGCCGCGCAGCCCACGAGTGCGAGGCTGGCGACGGCGGCGACTGCGCCCAGGCGGGCGAAGCGGTTGATCTTCACAGTGATTCCTTCACAGGTTCAGGGTGGGGGACGAGCCCGAGAGAGGCGGGGCCTGCGTGTGGGCTCTCCGCGAACGTAGACACGTTCCTTAACGAGACTGCGCTGGTCTGGTGAACGGAGGGTGAACGGCCGCGGGATTCCGGGCGTATTCGGTGGTTGGGCGCGGATGGATGCGTGGCCGCGGTCGGTGTCGTGGATAGCCTGGGAGCCATGGCGAAGACCAAGAGCGAGCGCAAGGCGCAGGCGGCCCTGGACGAGGCGGCGGTGGCAGCGAAGACCGCGCGACGCGCGGCGAAGAGCGCACCGAAGAAGTCCGCGAAGAAGCTCCGCGACCTGGCGGCCGACGCGCGCGAGGTCGCCGAGACATCCGCCAAGCGGGTGAAGAAGCACCCGAAGAAGGTCGGAAAGAAGGCCGTCGCCGTCTCGGAGCGCATCGAGACCGAAGTCGCCAAGGCGGCGAAGAAGGCAGACGCGAAGTCGTCCCGCTCATCGAAGAAGACCTCGGCGAAGAATCCCGCTCCCGCACCGGCCGCTGACCCGACGCCGGCCGCGACCGATCCGAAGCTCGAGCAGCTCACCGTGGCCGAGCTCCGCCGGCGCGCGCGAGACGCCGGCAAGACCGGCTACTCGCGGCTTCGCAAGCAGCAGCTGATCGCCTTGGTCCTCTCGTAACGTGACCGACTCGCCCGTTTCGGCCGCCGCCTCCCTCGCCCAGCTCGACAGCATCCCCCTCGCCCCGCCCGAGCGGACGCTGCTCGACATCCTCCGCGACACCGCCGCCCGGTACCCGGAGGCATCGGCGATCGACGACGGCTCCGGCGCTCTGAGCTACGCCGAGCTGATGTCGCTCGTCGCGCGGACTGCCGCGCGGCTGGTCGCGGCCGGTGTCGCACGCGGCGACCGCGTCGGCGTGCGTGTCGCGTCGGGATCGAAGGAGCTCTACGTCTCGATCCTCGGGATCATGGCGGCCGGCGCGGCATACGTGCCCGTCGACGCCGACGATCCCGAGGAGCGCGCCGAGCTGGTCTTCTCCGAGGCGAAGGTGCGCGGTGTCATCACCGACGCCGGGTTCGCGCCCCTCCGCCGCGACGAGGAATCCAGCGCCGACGCGGCGCATCTGTTCGACGGTGCCCTCCCGCACCCGAGCACGCATGCCCTCGCGATCGCGCCGCAGCCCACGCCGGACGACGACGCGTGGATCATCTTCACCTCGGGGTCCACGGGCGTTCCCAAGGGGGTCGCGATCACCCACCGGTCGGCGGCCGCGTTCGTGGATGCCGAAGCGCGTATGTTCCTGCAGGATGCGCCGCTGGGCCCGGACGACCGGGTGCTCGCCGGGCTCTCGGTGGCGTTCGACGCGTCCTGCGAGGAGATGTGGCTGGCGTGGGGACACGGCGCCTGCCTCGTTCCCGCACCGCGCTCGCTGGTGCGCACCGGCGAGGACCTGGCGCCGTGGCTGATCCGCCAGGGGATCACCGTGGTGTCCACCGTCCCGACCCTGGCCGCGATGTGGCCGGGCGAGGCCATCGAGAACGTGCGCCTGCTGATCTTCGGCGGCGAGGCCTGTCCGCCCGAGCTCGCCGCACGGCTGGCATCGGACGGGCGCGAGGTGTGGAACACGTACGGGCCCACCGAGGCGACCGTCGTCGCCTGCGGGGCCCTGATGGGCGCCGAAGGGCCGGTGCGCATCGGCCTTCCGCTCGACGGGTGGGCGCTCGCCGTGGTCGACGAGACGGGGATGCCCGTCGAGCCCGGCGCGATCGGCGAGCTGATCATCGGGGGTGTCGGTCTCGGTCGCTACCTGGATCCGGCGAAGGACGCCGAGAAGTACGCGCCGATGCCCACGCTCGGATGGGACCGGGCCTACCGCTCGGGCGACCTGGTCCGCTACGACCCCGAGGGCCTCCTCTTCCAGGGACGGGCCGACGATCAGGTCAAGGTCGGCGGGCGCCGCATCGAGCTGGGCGAAGTGGAGTCCGCACTCCAGGATCTGCCGGGCGTGGTCGGCGCAGCCGCCGCGGTGCGCGCGACCGACGCGGGCGGAACCGTCCTCGTCGGCTACCTCGTCACCGAGAACGGCGACCTGGACCGCGCGGCGGCGCGCATCCAGCTGACCGAGCGGCTGCCGGCGGCGATCGTGCCGCTCCTCGCGGTCGTCGACGATCTGCCGGTGCGCACCTCGGGCAAGGTGGACCGCGCGGCCCTGCCGTGGCCGCTCCCGGGTGTGGAGGCACCCGCGGCCGCGGACCTGTCGCCCGACGAGGCGTGGCTGGCCGAGCAGTGGCAGGCCGTGCTGGGCGTTCCGGTGCCGGACCGCAAGGCGGACTTCTTCGACCTGGGCGGCGGCTCTCTCTCGGCAGCACAGCTCGTCTCGCGGATCCGCGGGCGCGCCCCCGACTTCGCCGTCGCCGACATCTACGACGTGCCGCGCCTGGCGGCGATGGCGAAGGTCATCGGCGCCGTCGCCGACGCCGGCGACGCGACGTTCCGTAAGCCTGTCCCCACGCCGCGGCGCACCCAGTGGGCGCAGACGCTGCTGTCGGTGCCGCTGTTCATCCTGACCGGGCTGCGGTGGCTGCTGTACCTGCTGACCGCGTCGACGATCCTGCAGACGACGACGGGGTTCGACGCCCTCCCTCACGTCAACGGATGGGTGCTGCTGGTGGGCCTGCTCGTGTTCGCGACCCCGTTCGGCAAGATGGCGGTGGCCGCTCTGAGCGCGCGCATCCTGCTGGCAGGTCTTCGGCCCGGCGACTATCCGCGCGGCGGCTGGGTGCACGTCCGGCTGTGGCTCGCCGAGCAGATCGCCGACCAGATCGACGCGGTCGGCCTCGCCGGCGCTCCGTGGGTTCCGTACTACGCACGCGCTCTCGGCGCCCAGATCGGCAAGGGCGTCGACATGCACACCCTGCCGCCGATCACGGGGATGCTGAGGGTCGGCGACGGCGCCGCCATCGAACCCGAGGTCGACCTCACCGGCACCTGGATCGACGGCGACGTCGTCCGCATCGGCGCCGTCCGCATCGGCGCCGGCGCGACCGTCGGCGCCCGCAGCACCCTCGCGCCCGGGACGCGCATCGGCCGCCGGGCGGAGATCGCCCCTGGATCCGCCGTGTTCGGGCGTGTGCGTGCCGACCAGACGTGGGCGGGCTCGCCCGCGGTGCGCGTGGGCGGTGCGCGTGACACGGATGACTGGCCGTCCGGCCGCGCACCCGCGCCGCGCCGCTGGCTGTGGGCGTACGCGGTGTCCTCGCTGCTGCTCGCCCTGCTCCCGGTGGCGGCGTTCGCCGTCGGGGGAGGGGTCCTCGCGGCCGGCATCCGCGGCGCCGACTCCCTCGCCGACGCCTTCCTGATGGCATTGGTGTGGCTGGTGCCCGCCGTGCTCGTGGTCGGCCTGGTGTTCGCCGCCTCGGTCGTGCTGCTGGTGCGGCTCTTCTCGATCGGCCTGCACGAGGGCACCCATCCGGTGCGCAGCCGCGTGGGATGGCAGGCGTGGTCCATCGAGCGCCTTCTGGACTCTGCGCGCACCATTCTCTTCCCGCTCTACTCGAGCCTGTTCACCCCCGTGTGGCTGCGAATGCTGGGTGCACGCGTCGGACGCCACGTCGAGGCATCCACCGTGCTGCTCATCCCGTCGCTCACGCGGATCGACGACGGCGCGTTCCTGGCCGACGACACGATGGTCGCCTCCTATGAGCTGCGCGGCGGATGGATGCGGCTGGGGCGCGTGCGCATCGGCTCTCGCGCGTTCCTCGGCAACTCCGGAATGGCCGCGCCCGGACACCGGGTGCCCAAGGACGGCCTGGTCGCCGTGCTCTCCGCGGCGCCCGCGAAGGCGAAGGCCGGGTCGTCGTGGATGGGCTCGCCCGCCGTGCGGCTGCGCCGCGTCACCGCCGAGGGCGACCAGTCCCGCACCTACGACCCGGGCCCGGGGCTGCGGGTTGCGCGATCGCTGTGGGAGCTCATGCGCGTGATCCCGGTGGTGCTCACGTGCGCGATCGGCCTGCTCGTGATGTTCGCGCTCGCGGCGCTGTGGGAGTGCATCGGTCCGATCTGGGCACTGCTCCTGTCGGGGGTCGTCGTGCTCGCCGCCGGCGCGCTCGCCGCCGGAGTGTCCACGCTCGCCAAATGGGTGATCGTCGGTCCGATCCGAGCGGGGGAGCAGCCGCTGTGGTCGAGCTTCGTCTGGCGCACCGAGGTCTCCGATACCTTCACCGAGATGATGGCGGCGCCCTGGTTCGCCCGCGCCGCCGCCGGAACCCCCGCCCTCGCGCTGTGGCTGCGCTCTTTGGGGGCCCGCATCGGCACCGGTGTCTGGTGCGACAGCTACTGGCTGCCCGAACCCGACCTGGTGACGCTCGGCGACGGCTCGACCGTGAACCGCGGCTGCGTTGTGCAGACGCACCTGTTCCATGATCGAATCATGAGCATGGACACCGTCGAACTCGAGGCCGGGGCGACCCTCGGACCCCACAGCGTGATCCTGCCCGGCGCATCGATCGGATCGCACGCGACCGTCGGTCCGGCATCCCTCGTCATGCGCGGCGAAGGCGTGCCGGTCGGCTCGCGATGGAGTGGCAACCCGATCGGCCCGTGGCGTGCGGTGAAGGTGCGCGCCTACCAGTCGTCCACGTGAGCGGGCACGACGGCTACGCCCCCGGCAGCGGCGACCCGAACTTCGACGTCGACTCGTACGACCTCGACCTCACGTACCGGGTGCGGACCAACCGCCTCGAGGGCCGCGCGCTCATCAACGGGACGGTCGCGTGGCGGACGAACTCCGTCGCCTTCGACCTCATCGGGCTGCGCGCCTCCAAGGTGACCATCGACGGCGGCCAGCGCGCCCGGTACCGTCAGGGCCCTCGCACCCTGCGGGTGACGCTGCCGCGGATGATGGAGGCGGGCGAGATGTTCTCGGTCGAGATCACCTACGCCGGTGCGCCCTCTCCCCGGCGATCGCGGTGGGGGACGCTGGGCTGGGAGGAACTGGCCGACGGCGCCCTCGTGGCCGGGCAGCCCACCGGGGCGCCGACGTGGTTCCCGTGCAACGATCGGCCGGACGACCGTGCGAAGTACCGCATCACGATCGCCACCGACCCCGGCTACACCGGTGTCGCGACGGGTGTCCCCGGCGCGATCGAGCGTCGTGGCGGGCTCGAGGTGCGCACGTTCTCGACCGAGGTGCCGACCGCGACCTACCTTGCCGCCGTCCATGTGGGCCGGTACACGTCCCTGCGCGCGGGCGGAACATACGGACCCGACAACGCCGAGATCCTCCTCGTGTGCCCGCCGTCTCTCAAGTCGCGCGCGCGGCGGTTCTTCGCTCCCGTCGACGACATGATGCGGGCGTTCGACGAGTGGTTCGGCCCGTACCCGCAGCAGGTCTACACGATCGTGCTCACCGAGGACGACCTCGAGATCCCGCTCGAAGCGCAGGGGATGGCGGTGTTCGGGGCGAACCACCTCGACCCGGTCTTCGAGCGCCTCGTCGCCCACGAACTCGCGCACCAGTGGTTCGGCAACAGCGTGGGCGTCGCACGCTGGCAGGACATCTGGCTCAACGAGGGCTTCGCCTGCTACGCCGAGTGGCTGTGGGCAGAGCGCGCCGGCCGTCGCACGGCAGCGGAGTCCGCCACCGCCGCGCACGATCGGATGACGGGGCTCGCGCAGGATCTGATCATCGCGAATCCCGGGCCGGACCTCATGTTCGACGACCGCCTGTACAAGCGGGGCGCGCTCACGCTGCACGCGGTGCGCATCGCGGTGGGCGACGACGCGTTCTTCGACCTTCTGCGGGGCTGGGCCGCCGAGATGCGCCACGAGGTCGCCACCTCGGATGACTTCCGTGCGTTCGCGCAGCGCGCCGCCGGCGTCGACCTCTCGGCCCTGTTCACCGCCTGGCTCGACGAGCCGGCGCTGCCGCCGCTTCCGGCGACCCCGCACGCACGGACGCGCTGACGACGAGTCCCCCGAACGCGGGGTCCCGCAGGTCCCAGCCGAAGAACACGGGGGATGCCGCCGGCAGATGCGCCTGCCAGGATCCGTCCGTTCGCAGCGCACGCACGTCGACCTGCGCGGGGTCGATGTTCAGTCCACGTCGATCCGCTTTCAGCACGGCCTCGATGCGGGTCCACTCCCGCAGCGTCGCGCCGGGCCTCAGCACCGCATCGAGCCCTACGGCGTCGTGGGGTGCATGCGTGTCGGGTTCGGCGTCGATCCCGAACGCCTCGATGCCCTCGGCCGGTCCGGCGGCCGCGACGACGACGCGGTCCCCCGCGTAGCTGATGCCGGCGAGCGCCGCGGAGCGGGTCGTCTCAAGAGGCCCGTGATCGTCGCCCCCGCACCGCGGACATCGCTGTCGGACCTCGATCTCGGGCTCGAGCAGGGCGTGCAGCAGCCGGCGAGACACCTCACGCCGTCGGGCGGTCGAGGGCACGTGCCCGTGCGCCCAGCGCACGCGCAGCGGCGCCGTGAACGGGGCTCCGGCCGGCGCCTCCAGCGACGCCTCGCCGAACGTCGCCTCGGAGCTCACACCAGCGATTCGTGCGTCTCGATCGCCACGATCCCCGAGCCGGGGTTCGTGGCCGACAGGTGCACCACGCTGAAGGCCGCCGGGGCGAGTGCGGAGGCGCTGCCCAGGTACGACCCGCGCATCGTGCCGGTGGCCAGCGCGATCTCGCTGAGGATCTCGGGCAGTACCGGGCGATGCGAGCACAGCACGGCGGGCGTGCCCGCTCGAATCCTGCGTCCCACCACCCAGCGGGCGCCGCCGCGCCCGCGGTCCCATTCGTCCTGGCTGATCTGCTTCGACAGCGTCGGGGTCAGGCCCAGTGCCTTGGCGAGCGGGGTGACGGTCTTGGTGCAGCGGGTCGCGGGGCTCGTCACGATGTGCTCGGGGCCGAACGCCCGCAGCGCGCCGACGATCTGCTCCGCCTGCTTGCGCCCTTTCGGGGCGAGCGGGCGGAGGCGATCGGTCTTGCTCCATTCGTCGCGCCCGAGCGCCTTCGCGTGGCGGAGCACGATGAGCGGGAACGTGTGGGTCACCCCGTCGTCGAGCAGCCGGGCGAACTCGTCGAGGATCTCGATGTCCACCGGGTAGCTGAGCGCCGCCCGTGCCTTCTTGACGCTCAGCCACTCGACCGCGGCGATCTCCTTGTTGGGCACGAACGTCGAGTTGCGGATCGCGTCCTCGGTCGCCTCCGCGGCCCAGTAGTGCACGATCTTCTGCCGCTTGTTCGGCATGTGATACCGCGAGACGCCGACGGGCACGCCCAGGGCGGCCCGGATCCCGGTCTCCTCCTCGACCTCGCGCACCGCGGTCTCGGCGAGCATCTCGCCGGGGTCGACCTTGCCCTTGGGGAGCGAGACGTCGCGGTACTTGCCGCGGTGCACGACGAGCACGCGGATCTTCCCCTCGACCGCACGCCAGAGCACGGCGCCGGCCGCGTAGACCGCCTTCTCGGTCATCGCACCGCCCGAGCCCGCCGCCGTCGCTGCACCGTGTGCATCGTCTTCTCTTGCAGATCCGTGAGCGGCTTGCCCTCGTCGTCGACGCTGTGGCGCGTCCACTCGCCCTCAGGGCCGAGGTGCCACGAACTCGTCGTGTCGGCCATCGACAGGTCGAACAGCGACATCATCGCCGCGATCTGGTCGGGCGCGGACAGCTTCACCAGCGCCTCGACCCGTCGGTCGAGGTTGCGGTGCATCATGTCCGCGCTGCCGAGGTAGACGACCGGGTCGCCGTCGTTCTCGAACGCGAACAGGCGCGAATGCTCCAGGTACCGGCCGAGGATGCTGCGGACGGTGATGTTCTCGCTCACACCCGGGATCCCGGGCTTGAGCGAGCAGATCCCGCGGACGCAGATGTCCACCGACACGCCCGCCTGACTGGCACGGTACAGCGCGTCGATGATCTGCTCATCGACCATCGAATTGACCTTGATGCGGATCCGCGAGGGCTTTCCCGCCTGCGCGTTGTGCCGCTCGTTGTCGATGTGCCGGAGCAGACCCTTGCGCAGATGCAGCGGCGCCACCAGCAGGCGCTTGAACTTCTTCTCGATCGCGTAGCCCGACAGCTCGTTGAACAGGCGCGTGAGGTCGCGCCCCACCAGCGGGTCGACGGTGAACAGGCCGAAGTCCTCGTACAGTCGACTGGTCTTGGGGTGGTAGTTGCCGGTGCCGACATGGCTGTAGTGCCGCAGCACGCCGTCCTCTTCGCGGATGACCAGCGCGAGCTTGCAGTGCGTCTTCAGCCCGACCAGGCCGTAGACGACGTGCACGCCCGCCTTCTCGAGCTTGCGCGCCCACACGATGTTCGCGGCCTCGTCGAAGCGCGCCTTCACCTCCACGAGCGCGAGGACCTGCTTGCCGGCCTCGGCGGCGTCGATCAGCGCTTTCACGATCGGGCTGTCACCCGAGGTGCGGTAGAGCGTCTGCTTGATCGCGAGCACGTGCGGGTCCTTCGCCGCCTGCTCGAGGAAGGTCTGCACGCTCGTCGCGAACGATTCGTACGGGTGATGGACCAGGACGTCGGCTTTGCGGATGCTGGCGAACACATCGGCCTTGTTGCCCTGCTCGTCCGGCTGGAACGCCGCCGCCGTGCGGGGGACGTGCGGCGGGTAGTGGAGCGCGGGCCGATCGAGTCGGGCGAGGTCGAACAGTCCGCGCAGGTCCAGGGGCCCGGGCAGGCGGTACACCTCCTGCTCGGTGATGTCGAGCTCGCCCAGCAGCAGGTCGAGCGTGACGTCATCCATGTCGTCGGTGATCTCCAGGCGGATCGGCGGCCCGAACCGGCGCCGCAGCAGCTCGGCCTCGAGCGCCTGGATGAGGTTCTCGGTCTCGTCCTCCTCGATCACCATGTCCTCGTTGCGGGTGAGGCGGAACAGATGATGGTCGAGGACTTCCATGCCCGGAAACAGGTCGCCGAGATGGTTCGAGATGAGGTCTTCGAGGGGCAGGTACCGCGCGGTGTCGCCATCGTCGGCGAGCTGCACGAAGCGGGGGAGCATCGGCGGCACCTTCAGGCGCGCGAACTCCTGGCGGCCGGTGCGGGCGTTGCGGATCCGCACCGCGAGATTCAGCGACAGGCCGGAGATGTAGGGGAACGGGTGGGCCGGGTCGACCGCGAGCGGCATGAGCACCGGGAAGACCTTCTCGTGGAAGTAGTCGTACAGCGGCTCCCGCTCGCCCGTGTCGAGGTCGTCCCAGTGCACCACCTTGATGCCCGCGTCGGCCATCGCGGGCTTGACCGCGTCGGTCCAGGCGGCGGCGTGCCGCAGCTGCAGGCGGTGGGCCTCCTCGGAGATGTCGGCGAGCACGTCGCCGGGCGCGCGGCCGACGTTGGTGGGGACCGCGAGCCCCGTCACGATGCGGCGCTTGAGGCCCGCCACGCGCACCATGAAGAACTCATCGAGGTTGCTCGCGAAGATCGCCAGGAAGTTCGCGCGCTCGAGAACCGGCACCGTCGCATCCTCGGCCAGTTCCAGCACCCGCTGGTTGAAGGCCAGCCAGCTCAGCTCGCGATCGAGGTAGCGGTGATCGGGAAGCTGGGCGTCGAACGCCTCGACGATCTCGTCGAAGTCGTCGTCGTCGGCATCGCCGAGCCCCGCATCGGTCACTGCTTCGTCGATCATCGTCCCATCATGTCAGTGTCGAGTGACACGCATGTGAACGGGTTCGCCGCCGCTGGCGCGTGCGATCGTCAGGCATCGGAGCGCTCGCGCGAGGAGGAGGGCAGCTGGTCCTCTTCGTACACGTTGAACCGGTAGCCGACGTTGCGCACCGTGCCGATGAGCTGCTCGAGGTCGCCGAGCTTCGCGCGAAGCCGGCGCACGTGCACATCGACCGTGCGCGTGCCGCCGAAGTAGTCGTAGCCCCACACCTCGCTCAGCAGCTGCTCGCGGGTGAACACCCGGGATGGGTGCGTCGCGAAGAAGTGGAGCAGCTGGAACTCCTTGTACGTGAGGTCGAGGGCCTTGCCGTGCACCTTCGCCGAATACGACGCCTCGTCGATCGTGATTCCCGAGGTCTGGATGCGGGTGGAGGCCTGCTCCTGCGAGACGCGGCCGATCGCCAGGCGCACGCGCGCGTCGACCTCGGCGGGGCCGGCGGATGCGAGGATCACGTCGTCGACACCCCAGTCGGTCGAGACAGCGGTGAGTCCGCCCTCGGTGACGACCAGGACCAGCGGGGCGTCGAGGCCGGTCGTGTTGAGGATCTTGCACAGCGACTTCGCCCCGACGAGGTCGGAGCGAGCGTCCACGAAGATCACGTCGGCGCTCGGCGCATTGACCAGAGCTGCCGGCTCTGCCGGGATCTGACGCACCCGGTGGCTCAGCAGCTCGAGCGACGGCAGGACAGCCCCGCCGCCCTGCGCAGAGCTGAGTACCAGGAGTTGAGCCAAGGGATGCCTCTCCGGGGCGCCGGCGCGCCGCCGTCCCCCCATGATAGGGGGCTCACACGCCGGTGCCGGTCACGGTGAGAACGGCCCCGCGTGCGGCCGGCCGTCGAATCCGGGATGATGGGGGACATGTCCACCCCCGAACTCGCGCCCGCCCGGGCCTGGCGCAGCATCGCCGCGGTGTGGGTCTCTGCGGCGGTCATCGCCGTCCTCGTCGGGCTGCTGACCCCGCCGCCGCTGCGGATGGAGTGGATCACCGTCGGGTTCGGGCTGTGCCTCCTCCTCGCCTTCGGCGTCCAGCTCTCCCTGGCGCGCTCGAAGGGGTTCATCGATCGGATGGCCCTCAGCATGGGCGGTGCGCTGCTGATCATGGGCCTGGTCACCTGCGGCTTCGCGCTGGCGGCCGTCGTCGCGGTGTAGCGGCCGACGCGCCATCGGCGCGCCCTGCGCCGCGGCGCACTAGACTGGCCCGCATGGACCTTGTTGCGCTCGAGCTCTTCTTCGTGGGCCTTCTCGCCCTGGCCTCTGCCGCGATCGTCTTCGTGTCCGGTGCGGTCCTGCTCAACCTCTACCGCGGCCAGCGCTGACGAACGGCACCGTGTTCGAGCTTCCGACCGATCTTCCCGCCGATCTTGCGCCGCTGTCCTGGCTGATCGGGGTCTGGGAGGGCACCGGGGTGGTCGACTACGAAGTCGACGGCACCCACTACTCGGGCGAGATCGCCCACCGCGTCAGCTTCAGCCACGACGGCGGACCCCACCTCAACTACGCGGCATCCGCGTGGATCGCCGGCGCCGACGGATCCGGAACGCCGCTCCTGTCGGAGACCGGGTTCTGGCGGCTGGAGCGCCCGTCGCTGGACTCCGACCCGGGACCGGCGCTGCTGCCGGCGACCGCGACCGCCGCTGCCCGCACGGCCGATGACGTCGAGACGCTCCGCAACAGCGCCGGCGGCTTCGACATCCTCGCCTCTCTCGTCCACTCGGACGGCACCAGCGAGCTGTACGTCGGTCAGGTCCGAGGCCCGCGCATCGACCTCACGACCGATGCGATCGTGCGCCCGGTCGGCGCCAAGCCGTACACCGCCGCGACGCGGATGTACGGGCTCGTCGAAGGGCATCTGCTGTGGGCGTGGGACATCGCCGCGCTCGGCCGTGAGCTCGGGTCCCACGCGTCTGCGCGACTGAAGCGGGCCGACTGATGTCGGACTTCGCCGCGCTGCCCGGAGCCGTCGAGGGCGAGGGCGGCATCCTCCACTTCGGCAGCCCCGCCGCCGAGCAGCGTGCGCTCGCTCAGGGCCGCGCCATCGTCCTCCGCGACGATCGCGCCGTTCTCGCGGTCGACGGGCCGGACCGGCTCGGCTGGCTCGACTCGCTCACCAGTCAGGCGCTGAAGCAGCTCGCTCCGGGAGAGAGCACAGAGCTGCTGGTCCTCGATCCGCACGGCCACATCGAGCACGCGGCCGCGGTCGTCGACGACGGCGCGACCACATGGCTGCTCGTCGATCGCGACGACGCGGAGGGACTGCTCACGTGGCTGACCCGGATGCGGTTCCGCATGCAGGTGACGCTCCGGGATGCCTCCGATGAGGTCGCCGTCGTCGGCGCCGTCACCGACCGGCTCGTGCCCGACGAGATGATCGCCGCTCCGGCAGGGGTGCCCCTGGTGTGGCGCGACCCGTGGCCCGGCGTCGCCGAGGGCGGCCACGCCTACGCCGTGCCCGACATCCATCCCGGCCTCGACCGTCCCTGGTGCGAGGCGATCGTGCCGCGCTCCGCCCTCGCACCGCTCGCCGAGCTCGTCACCCGCGACGAGCTCGCGGTCGCGGGTCTTCTTGCCGCCGACGCGCTGCGCGTGGCCGCGTGGCGCCCGCGCTGGGCGGCCGAGGTCGACGGGCGTGCCCTGCCGCACGAGGCGGACTGGCTCCGCACCGCCGTGCACCTCGCGAAGGGCTGCTATCGCGGCCAGGAGACCGTCGCCAAGGTGCACAACCTGGGCCACCCGCCGCGCCGGCTGGTGCTGCTCCACCTCGACGGCTCCGACAGCGTGCTGCCCGAGCGCGGTGCCCCCGTGTTCCACGGCGACCGCGAGGTCGGCACGATCACCTCGGTGGCCCAGCACTTCGAGGACGGGCCCATCGCGCTCGCACTCCTCAAGCGCACCGCGCCGGGCGACGCGGACCTGCGCGTGGAGGTCGAGGGTGCGCAGATCGCCGCCGCCCAGCAGGTCATCGTCCCGGCCGACGCGGGCGCGACCGCCGGCGTCCCGCGCCTCACGCGGCTGTCTCGGCGTACGCAGACCGGCTGACGCATGGGCGAGACCGGCCCGTCGCAGGCGCCTCCCGTCACGGTCGAGATCCGCACCGGCTGGCGCCGCCGCCTGAGCCCCCGGCGGAGCCTGCGGCGCGTGCGTCAGTCGACGATGGCGATCGTGCAGATCGTCGTCGCGGCGACCGCGGCGTACGCTTTCGCGCTGTACGTCCTCGGGCACCCGGCGCCCCTGCTCGCCGCGACCGTGACCCTGTCGAGTCTGGGACTGGTGCGGGATGCACGCCCGGTGCGCGTGCTCGAGACGGTGATCGGGATGCTCGTGGGCATCCTCATCGCCGAGGTGCTGCACGTGCTGATCGGTGCCGGCTGGTGGCAGATGGGGCTGGCGCTGGCGGCCACCCTCGTGGTCGCGCGGTTCCTCTCGCCGCATCCCAGCTTCGCGATCGCGGCGGGACTGCAGTCGATCATCGTGATGAGCCTCCCTGCTGCGGCGCCGTTCGAGCGCCTCGCCGATGGGGCGGTGGGCGGCATCGCCGCCCTGCTGGTCACGGCGCTCATCCCGCGCACCGCGCGCACCGTCGAACTGGCCGACGGTCGGCGTCTGCTCGCGGGGATCGACTCCGCCATGGGCTCGCTCGTGCTCGGCCTGCGCTACGGGAGTCGCGAGCACTCGGGGCGCGGACTCGACAAAGCGCGGTCGCTGCAGACCGAGGTGGATGCCTGGCGGGAGGCCCTCGACGCGGGCACCCAGATCGCACGCATCTCGCCGTTCCTCCGGCGCCAGCGCGCGGAGCTCGCCCGCCACGCCCGCATCCTCCAGGCGATGGACTTCGCCAGCCGCAACCTGCGGGTCGTCGCGCGCCGGTCGACGTACCTGTGCGAGGACGGTGCCCCGCGGCCGACCGCCGCCGAGACCCTCGAGCAGCTGCGGCACGCGACACGGCTCATCGGCGACGCGCTCGAGGACATCTCGCTCGAGCCGGTCGCCCGCGAGGCGGTGCTCGTGGTCGCGCGACGCCTGGACCCCGCCTCGATGCTGCCCGCGGCCAAGCTCGGCGACCAGAACCTCGTCGGCGCGCTTCGACCGCTCGCCGTCGACCTGCTGCAGGCCACCGGCATGGATGCCGCCGAGGCGCGTCGCGCGGTCCCGCGCATCTGACGCCGCTCAGCGCGGCGCGACCGCCGACCAGGGCAGGGTGAGCTCGCCCAGCCGCCACCGGGTGCGGCCGCCGACGACCGGCCATCCGCCGGCGCGCAGCGCCTCGACCGCGCCGATCCACCGCTGCACCGGCCCGAAGGGCGCCAGCCCCGCCGCGCGCGCCCACTCGTCGTCGAGGGCGGTGAGCAGGGCGTGGACGCGCTCGCCGGGCACGTTGCGGTGGATGAGCGCCTTCGGCAGGCGCTCGGCGACGATCGACGGTGCGGCGATGTCTCCGTCACCGAGGCTGCGCAGCCGCAGCGAGAGCGTCAGCCGCTGGGGCGCGCCGTCGCCGGCGACATCCACCCAGGCGCCGATGCGTCCCACTTCGTCGCACGTGCCTTCCACGAGGACGCCCTCCTCTGCCAGTCGTCCGGCCATGCGGCGCCACGCGTCCGCCACCTCGGGCTCGTCGTACTGGCGCAGCACGTTCATCGCGCGGATCACGGTCGGTCGCCGCGCGGTCGGCACCTCGAACCCGCCGTGTGCGAACGAGACGCCGGCATCGGCGGGGAACGGCGTCTCGCCGCGCCTCACCCGGGCCAGGTGCCCGCGCGCGAGGTCGACCCGATCGGGGTCGATCTCGAAGCCGACGACCTCGACGCCGGGGGCGACACGCCGCAGGCGCGACCAGAGCTCGAGGCTCGTCACGGCGCTCGCGCCGAAACCGACGTCCGCCACGAGGGGGCGGGGGTCTCGGTGCAGCGCGGGCTGGTGGGCGATCCACCGGTCGACGCGGCGCAGCCGGTTCGTCCCCGTCGTGCCCCGGGTGGGGCGGCCGATGGGAGAGCGCGCGGCGGGCATGTCGCCATGATGCCCGATCGGCGCGTGCACGATGTCGATGCGCGCCTCGTGACGGCCCGCGACGGTCGATATCATGGCGGCATGAGTGCGCCTTATACGCTGATCCTCCTCCGTCACGGCCAGAGTGAGTGGAACAAGTCCAATCAGTTCACCGGGTGGGTGGATGTCCGCCTCACCGAGCAGGGCAAGACCGAGGCCACCCGCGGTGGCACGCTGATGGCCGAGGCGGGCGTCCTGCCCGACGTCCTGCACACCTCCGTTCTCAGCCGCGCGATCCAGACCGCGAACCTGGCGCTGGATTCCGCCGACCGTCTGTGGATCCCCGTCAAGCGCTCCTGGCGCCTCAACGAGCGTCACTACGGCGCCCTGCAGGGCAAGGACAAAGCGCAGACGCTCGAGGAGTTCGGGAACGAGCAGTTCATGCTGTGGCGTCGCTCGTTCGACGTGCCGCCGCCGGACCTCGCCGACGACGACCAGTTCAGCCAGGTCGGCGACCCGCGCTACGTCGGCATCGACGGCGAGGTGCCCCGCACCGAGTCGCTCAAGCTCGTCATCGACCGCATGCTGCCCTACTGGGAGAGCGACATCATCCCCGACCTCAAGGAGGGCAAGACGGTGCTCGTCACCGCGCACGGCAACTCGCTGCGCGGGCTCGTCAAGCATCTGGACGGGATCAGCGACGACGACATCTCCGAGCTGAACATCCCCACCGGCATCCCGCTGGTCTACAAGCTCGGCGAGGACATGATGCCCCTCGGCCCCGGCGAGTACCTCGACCCGGAGGCCGCCGCCGCCGGCGCGGCCGCGGTCGCCGCCCAGGGTCGCTGACCCGCCAGCCTGACGGAATGCGAAAGGCGCCGGTCCCCTCGGGGGCCGGCGCCTTCGACGTCAGCGGGTGTCAGTCGTCGGTGACCTCGGGGTTGCGCCCCTCGGAGATCACGGCGATTGCGGCGGTGTCCGGCTTCCAGTCGCCGGTCGCCAGGTAGACGACCTTCTTGGCGACCGAAACCGCGTGGTCGGCGAAGCGCTCGAGGTAGCGGCTGGCGAGCGTCGCGTCGACGGTGGCCTCGGCCTCGCCCTTCCACGTGTCGCCGAGCACCTTCTCGAAGACCGAGACGTGCAGCTCGTCGATGTCGTCGTCCACGTTGCGGATCTTCTCGATGAGCCCGAGGTCCTCGGTCCGCAGCAGGTCGGTCAGGTGGCGGGCGACCTCGACGTCCAGCTCGCCCATCTTCGTGAACGTGCTCTTCAGGCCCTTCGGGATCGCCCGCTCCGGGAAGCGCATGCGGGTGAACTCCGCGATGTGCGCGGCGATGTCGCCCATGCGCTCGAGCGAAGCGCTCGCGCGCAGCGCCGAGACCACGATCCGCAGGTCGCGGGCGACCGGCTGCTGGCGGGCGAGCACCTCGATGGCCGATTCGTCCATCGCTACCGCGCGCGCGTCGATGACGGCGTCATCGGTGATGACCTCCTCGGCCAGGGCCACATCGCCGGACTCGAACGACCGCGTCGCCTTGTCGATCGCGACCGTGACGAGCTCGGCCATCTCGACGAGTCCGGCCTGGATCTCTTCGAGCGACTGGTGGAAGACTTCGCGCATCGCGGATGCACCTTTCGTTGGTCGGGTGGGGCATGGCGTGTGAGAAGAGTGCACACACGCGCGCCGTCGCGATTGTGGTCGTCCAAGGTTAACGATCGGTTCTCGCAAGGTGAACTCTACCGACCGGGGGCACGCGAGCGTCCGGCTGTGGACGGGATCGTGTCGCGCGGGTGAATACGCTGGAGTCATGCAACCCCTGCAGCTTGCGCTGCTCACCCTGCTGTTCGGCCTCGTCGTCGGCGCCGGCATGGTCATCCTCGTGGTGGTCTCGCAGCGCATCCGCGACCGGGCTCGGGCGGACTCGGCCGGGGCGGTGCCGCCGGGGGCGGCGGCCGTCGTCGAGGCGCTCGAGGATCCCGCGGCGGTCGTCGACGCATCCTTCACCGTGGTCGCGGCGTCGCTGCCGGCCTCGAGCCTGGGGCTGGTCACCGGCGACGCGGTCGTCGGGACGGAGCTGCGTGAGCTGCTGCGCACCGTGCGGGATGGCGCCGCTCCCGTGCAGGCCACGCTGCGCCTGCAGCGCGGCGGGCTCTCGGACGAGGAGATCCTCGTCACCGCGCGCGCGAGCCGCCTCACGCCGCGGCACCTGCTGCTGATCGCGCGCGACATCACCGAGCAGGAGCGGCTCGCCCAGATGCGCCGGGACTTCGTCGCGAACACGAGCCACGAGCTGAAAACGCCCGTGGGGGCCGTCACGCTGCTGTCCGAGGCGATCCAGACCGCTGCCGACGACCCGCCTCAGGTGCGGATCTTCGCGGGTCGCCTGCAGGCCGAGGCGGAGCGGCTCGCAGAGCTCACCGCCCGCATCCTGAACCTCTCGCGGCTCCAGGCCGCGGACGACCCCATGCTGGTCTCGGAGGTGTCGGTCGACGAGGTCGTGGCCTCGGCGGTGGACGCGCACGTGACGATGGCGCACTCCGCGGGCGTGGAGGTGATCCGCGGCGGCGATCGGGGGCTGTTCGTGCGTGGCGACACCTCGATCCTCGTCGAGGCGATCGGCAACCTGCTCTCCAACGCGATCGCCTACTCGCCCACCGGATCCAAGGTCGGGGTCGGCGTGCGTCTGGTCGGAGAGGTCGTCGAGATCGCCGTCACCGATCAGGGGATCGGCATCCACGAGGCCGACCAGGCGCGCGTGTTCGAGCGCTTCTACCGGTCTGATCAGGCCCGCTCGCGTCGCACCGGCGGGTCGGGCCTCGGGCTCTCGATCGTCAAGCACGCCGTGCAGCGCCACGGCGGCGAAGTGCGACTGTGGTCGCGTCCCGGGCGCGGCGCGACGTTCACCGTGCGTCTGCCGGCCATCGAGCCGCCCGGCGGCTGGGACGCCGCCGGCACGCGCAAGAAGCCCAAGAAGAAGAAGAAAAAGAAGAAGAACGCGGCGCGCAGTGTCGTCGCGCCCGCGAACGGAGACAACACATGAGCCGAGTTCTGCTGGTCGAGGACGAGCCCGACCTGGCCGACCCGCTGGCCTATCTGCTGCGACGCGAGGGGTACGAGGTCGAGATCGCCGAGGACGGCAATGCGGCGATGGCCGCGTTCCGCGAGAATGGCGCCGACATCATCCTGCTCGACCTGATGCTGCCCGGCATCCCGGGCACCGAGGTGTGCAGACAGGTCCGCACGACCTCCCAGGTGCCGATCATCATGCTCACCGCCAAGGACGCCGAGGTCGACATCGTCGTGGGCCTCGAACTGGGTGCCGACGACTACGTCACCAAGCCGTACTCGTCGCGTGAGCTGCTGGCGCGCATGCGCGCGGTGCTGCGCCGCTCGGTCGAGGACGACCCCGATCTGGAGGAGCGGGTGCTCACCGGCGGACGGGTGACGGTGGATCTGGACCGACACACCGTCGAGGTCGCCGGCCGCGAGATCAACATGCCGCTCAAGGAATTCGAACTGCTCGAGGTGCTGATGCGCAACGCGGGCCGGGTTCTCACCCGCGGCCAGCTCATCGATCGCGTGTGGGGGAGCGACTACTTCGGCGACACGAAGACCCTCGACGTGCACATCAAGCGCATCCGCTCGCGCATCGAGGAGGTGCCGGGAGAGCCGAGGATGCTCGTGACCGTCCGCGGTCTCGGCTACCGCTTCGAGGGGTAGCCGGGCGCGTGCCCGGCTCGCCGGCGTTCAGCCGGCTTGCGTGCTCAGTGCTCGGCGTTCTCGTCGAACTCGACCTCGTAGTTCGACGCGGGGGCGCCCGGGGGCGCCAGGTCGACCAGGTACGACAGGGTGCCATCGAGCACCGGAATGTCCTCGAGGGTGCCCTCGGCGTCGCCGGACTGGAAGAAGACGGGGATGTCGGCCCCCGCGGCCGTGTCGATCCCCTCGATCAGGAGCGGCTCGGTCTCGCCGTCGCCCAGGCTCACGGTGGTGTTCGCCGGAACGCGCACCGTCGCGGGGATCCGTCCGTCGCCGACCTCGAGGCGCAGGGTGGCGCTCTGGTCGGTGTCGTTGACGATCGCGGCGACGAGGTTACCGTCGGCGCCGTCCACATTCGTGACCAGGAACGCGTTGCGCACATCGAGCGGACCGGAGCCGAAGACGTTGACGCCGTCGGCGGCGGAGTACTGGATCGTCGTCGCCTGCGTCGAGATCATGGCGCAGCCGGTCGTGCCGACCAGGACGAGTGCGCCGAGCGCAGCGGACGCGATGAGGCGCGATTTCACGGATCCTCCAGGCTGATGCAGACGGGTCACGTCAGCATTCTAGGGGGAATGGGCGCGGCGCGTGAGGCGGCCCGCCCGGTGCCCGGCACACCTTAGTGCATATCCGCTGTGGTATCCTGAACGTTGCCGAAAGGACATAACTCCATGCTTTTTGAGGTTGGCGAGACGGTCGTCTACCCCCACCACGGGGCCGCGACGATCATCGAGGTCAAGGACCGAATCATCAAGGGCGAGACCAAGAAGTACCTGAAGCTCAACGTCACACAGGGAGACCTCGTCATCGAGGTCCCTGCCGAGAACGTCGATCTGGTCGGCGTCCGCGACGTCATCGGCAAGGAGGGCCTGGACCGTGTGTTCGAGGTCCTGCGCGCGCCGTTCACCGAAGAGCCCACGAACTGGTCACGTCGGTACAAGGCGAATCTGGAGAAGCTCGCCTCGGGTGATGTGATCAAGGTCAGCGAGGTCGTCCGCGACCTGTGGCGCCGTGATCAGGATCGCGGCCTGTCGGCCGGGGAGAAGCGGATGCTCGCCAAGGCGCGCCAGATCCTCATCTCCGAGCTCGCGCTCGCCGAGAAGACCGACGAGGAGCAGGCGTCGAACGTCCTCGACGAGGTCCTCGCGTCCTGATCTGCGCGCGGTAGCGTGAACGGGTGAGCATCACCCCCGTTCCGCATGTCGCCGTCATCGTGGTCGCGGCCGGTTCCGGCACGCGCCTGGGGGCCGGAGCGCCGAAGGCGTTCGTCGGTCTCGACGAGCACACGATCCTCCGGCACGCGCTGCGACAGGTCTTCGCTGCGCCTGTGGCGCAGGTGATCGTGGTCGTCCCCGACGGGTGGGAGGGTCGCGCGCGCACGGACCTCGACGAGGCCGCCGGACCCCGGCGCGACCTGGGCGTGATCGTGGTGGGCGCGACGACGCGACAGCAGTCGGTCGCCGCCGGTCTGTCCGCGGTGTGGCCCGACGTCGACACGGTCCTCGTTCACGACGCTGCGCGGGCGCTCACGCCCGCGGTGGTCTTCGAGCGGGTCATCGCGACGGTTGCCGCCGGAGCACCCGCCGCGCTCCCGGTCCTCCCCGTCATCGACACCATCAAGCGCGTCGATGACGGCGTCGTCGTCGATCACGTCGACCGCTCCACGCTCGGCGCCGCGCAGACCCCGCAGGGATTCCGTCGAGACATCCTCGAGACCGCGTACGCGGCGGCGACCGCCGAGTACACCGACGATGCGGCGCTGGTCGCCGCGGCCGGTCACCGGGTGCACGCCGTGGCAGGGCATGAGCAGGCGTTCAAGATCACACGACCTGACGATCTCGTGCGTGCGCGTGGCCTCGCCGCGCCGATCCCGCCGGTGCCCGGTCGTCCGCGCGAGAGCGACCCACGGGTCGGCATCGGGACCGATGTCCACGGATACGGCGACGACGGCGACCTGTGGCTGGCCGGGCTCCACTGGCCAGGAGAGCGGGCACTGTCGGGACACTCCGACGGGGATGCCGTCGCGCACGCGATCGTCGACGCGCTTCTGTCCGCGGCGGGGATGGGCGACATCGGCACGCATTTCGGCACCGACCAGCCCGAGTACGAGGGCGCGCATGCGGACGCCTTTCTCGCGCGCACGCGAGAACTGCTCTCGGGCGCCGGGTGGCGGATCGCGAGCGTTGCGGTCCAGGTCCAGGCGAACAGGCCGCGCTTCGCGGCACGGCGGGCCGAGGCGGAGCACGTGCTCTCGGCCGCGCTCGGCGGCGCCCCGGTGTCGGTGACCGCGACGACGACCGACGGGCTCGGCTTCACCGGGCGCGGCGAGGG
>JAUHYM010000190.1 GCA_030426515.1 Actinomycetes bacterium | reverse complement strand
CGCCCGTCGACCACCGCGGTGAGCCGATCGCCGTGGTACTCGTCGGTGACCGGCCAGACCCGGCGCACAGCCCGCACCAGCAGGTTGCGCGACGGGTCCACCTCGTGGTCGGAGCGCAGCTGGCGGTAGGCCAGCACGAGCAGCAGCGCGCCGAAGAGGTAGAACACCCAGGAGAAGTTCGCGATGAGCGCCGCGCCCACCGCGATGAACGCGCCGCGCATGACGAGGGCGATGACGATGCCGATCATCAGCACCTTCTGCTGGTACGCCTTCGGCACGGCGAACGCGCTCATCACAAGCAGGAAGACGAACAGGTTGTCGACCGACAGTGCCTTCTCGGTCAGATAGCCGGCGAAGTACTCGCCGCCGTAGGTCCAGCCCGAGACGACGCCGATGCCGACGCCGAACAGCAGCGCGAGTCCGATGTAGAACGCGGACCAGCGGGCCGACTCGCCGATGCTCGGCTCGTGAGGGCGGCGCACATGCGCGAAGAACTCGTAGACGAAGAAGGCGATCGTGACGGCGATCGTGATCAGCCAGACGAGAGGAGTGATGTCCACAGGGTCTCCTGGGGTCGACGGTTCGAGGCCCCAAGGTCTTCTCCGCCCCGTGGTGCGGGACCGCCCGGTCCAGAGCCCGTCGGTGGACTCGGATTGATGAACCGCGCGAAGTGGAGTACTCCCCTTGCGTGACCTCGACGATACCCGAGGCCTGGCACGTGAGCGCCTCTCATCGGGATTCGGGCCGGTCTCACAGCATCCTCGTAGCCCCGGTCCGTAGGTTGTCGGCCATGGCGATCCCCCTCGACGAAGATCAGGTCACCTTCTCGGTCTCGCAGCTGCGCGCGGCCCGCGACGAGATGCAGCGGTTCCTCCTCGAGTACCGCTTCGGACTGCAGGAGGTGGAGACCAAGCTCGAGATCCTCCGCGAGGAGTTCGCGCAGATGCACGACTACAACCCGATCGAGCACCTCTCGAGCCGGGTGAAGGACCCCGACTCGCTGCTCGACAAGGTCGCGCGCCGCGGCATCGACGGCGACATCGCATCGGTGCGCGCGCACATCACCGACATCGCCGGGGTGCGCGTGACGTGCGCCTTCGCCGCCGACGTCTACCGCCTCTTCGATCTGCTGACGGCCCAGCCCGACGTGACCGTGCGACTGGTGAAGGACTACATCGCCCAGCCCAAGCCCAACGGCTACAAGAGCCTGCACGCGATCATCGAGGTGCCGGTGTTCCTGTCCACCGGCGCCGTGCAGGTTCCCGTCGAGGTGCAGTTCCGCACCATCGCCATGGACTTCTGGGCGAGCCTGGAGCACAAGATCTACTACAAGTACGACCGCCAGGTGCCGGACGGCCTGATCGACGAGCTGCGGGATGCCGCCGACAGCGCCGCAGAGCTCGACGCGCGCATGGAGCGGCTCCACCGCGAACTGCACGGGGCGGCGGCGCCGGTGCGCACGAGCCCCGAGACGGGCACGATCCAGGCCTGACCGCGCACTCGGTGTGCAGGCAATCATGCACGGCGCGGTGAGTCTGCAGGAAAAGCCCGACGCGGCGGGCCGCGCGACGTCCGTAGCGTCCTTGTCATGGACGTCGCAACGCTCGCCGGCACGGTCTCGACCGTGCTGTTCGCCACGGCGAATCTGCCGATGGTGCTCAAGGCGCTGCGCTCGCGCGACCTCGAGTCGTACAGCGTCTCTTCTCTGTGGCTGGGCAACGTCGGCAACGTGTTCCACACGTTCTATGTGCTGAGCCTGCCGTTCGGGCCGGTCTGGATCCTGCACGGCTTCTACCTGGTGACGATGGGCGCGATGCTCGCCCTGTACCTGCGGTACGGGATATCATCCCGGCATGGCCGACGCCGAGCGCGGGATCCTGACCGCACGACGGGCGTTCCGATCCCGTGACTGGCGCGGCGCTGAGCGCGCGTTCCTCGTCGCCGACGCGCATGACCTGTCCACCGCGGACCTGCGCGACCTGGCGGCCTGCCGATGGTGGCTCAGCGACGTCGACGGCTGTCTGGCGACTCTGGAGGACGCGTTTCGGTCGGCGCGCGCCGAGGGCGACGACGGCGCGTGCGCCGAGACCGCGCTGCTCATCGCGCTGCTGCGGATGACACGGGGCGAGCTGACCGTGGGGACCGCCTGGGTGAACCGGGCACGCCGCCTGCTCCAGGATCAGACGGACGGGCTTCTGCATGCATACCTCGCCTACCTGGAGGCGGCGGGCGGCGTCGACGGAGACACCGACGACCTGTGGCCTGCAGCGGCGGTGGACCGGCTCGAGGCGCTGTCCGAGGCGCTCGCGTCCCCTGCCGTGGAGGCGCTCGCCGCCGTGGTCGCGGGGATGCGGGCGATCCGCATCGGTGACGCCGCCGCCGGGTTCGACCGGCTGGATGACGCAATGCTCGCGGTGGTGGGCGGTGACCTTCCGCCCGAGTGGGCGGGCGATGTGCTCTGCATGACCATCCACGCGTGCTCTGAGATGGCCGACTACCGGCGCATGGCGGAGTGGACGCGTGCGACCGAGCGGTGGTGCGCTGGATACGGGGCGGATGCCGTCTACGTCGGCGTGTGTCGCGTGCACCGGTTGGAGCTGCAGAGCGCGACCGGCCAGTGGGACGAGACCGAGCGCGAGCTGGAACGCACCTGCACCGCCCTGCGCGCCGCGGACCCGTGGGTCGCGGGGGAGGGCTGGTACCAGGTCGGCGAGATCCGGCGGCTGCGCGGCGACGTCGCGGGGGCGCGCGTCGCGTACGCACACGCGCGAGAGTGCGGGATCGACCCCGCCCCGGGCGAGGTTCTGCTGCATCTCACGGAAGGCGACGGGGAACGTGCCTGGGCGCTGCTGTCCGCGGCACTGACCGGGCGGGACCGCCTCGCCCGGGCCCGCCTGCTGCGCGCGGCGATCGAGGTGGCGCTCGGCACCGGTCGGGCGGCGGAGGCGCCGGGGCTGGTCGACGAGCTCGAGGCCGACGCCCGAGACTTCCGTACGGACGGCTTCCGTGCGTGGGCCGCGCACGGCCGCGGCATGGTCGCCCTCGCGGACGGCGACGTCGACGTCGCGATCGCCGACTTCCACCGCTCGCTCGACCTCTTCCGCCGACTCGGCCTGAAATGGGAGCAGGCCAACCTCCGCAGTTGGATCGCGGCGGCTCTCGAGCGAGCCGGGAACGAGGTTGCCGCCGCGCAGATGCGGACAGAGGCCGCGGACATTTTCGATCGGCTCGGCGCTCGTCCTGTCCGTGTGGGTGCGGCTACGCGCCGCAGGCCACGCCGCGGCCCGATCACCGACCGCGAGAGTGAGATCCTCGAGCTCGTCGCCCAGGGCGCCTCGAACCGCGACATCGCGCAGCGGCTCTTCATCAGCGAGAAGACCGTGGGCCGGCACCTCGCGAACGTGTACGTCAAGCTCGGTGTCGGGTCGCGCACGGCGGCAGCCGCGTGGTGGCGCGACGCCGAGCGGGCAGCCCATCGCGGATGAGGCTGCACAGAATCATGCAGGGTGCGCCCTCGAATGCATGGTTCTGTCGATGACGGACGCCACCGCGCGTCCGTACCTTCGGAGCACACCGATGACGAAGGGAACATCATGAGCATCACCGACATCCGGCTCGACGCGAGCCGGGAAGACGACATCGCGCACGACGGGACTCATGCGGGCGAGCGCAGCGCAGACCGAGGCGGGGCAGACGCCGACGCGGTCGACGCGTTCGCCGACCGCGTCCTCGGAGCCGTGCTCGGCGCCGCAGAGACGATGTCGATCCACCTCGGCACACAGCTGGGGTGGTACGACGCGCTCGCCGACGGCTCCGGCCACACGGCCGCAGAGCTGGCAGAGAGCACGGGGACCGACGCGCGCTATGCGCGGGAGTGGCTCGAGCAGCAGGCCGCCTACGGCATCCTCGTCGCGGACGAACCGTCCGAGCTGCCGGAGGAGCGGCGCTTCACGCTCCCCGCGCACGCCGTGCCGGTCCTGGCCGACCCATCGAGCCTCGCCTTCACCGCACCGCTGGCGCGCATGTTCGCCGCGGCCGGGCACCGCATGCCGGAGCTCGTCGAGGCATACCGCACCGGCGGTGGGGTCAGTTGGGAGGACTTCGGCGTGCACGCCCGTGAGTCCCAGGCCGAGGCGAACAAACCATGGTTCGAGGCGATGCCCGCGACTCTCGCCGACACACCCCGACTGCACGATCTGCTCTCGCACCCCGGCGCACGCGTCGCCGATGTCGGCATGGGGCTCGGGTGGTCGTCTCTCGCGCTGGCACAGGCGTACCCGAACCTGCGGGTCGAGGGGGTCGACGTCGACACCGCCTCCGTCGAGTTGGCCCGCCGCCACGCGGCGCAGGCCGGGGTGTCGGACCGCGTCGTCTTCCACGAGCAGGATGCCGCGCAGCTGGACGCGATCGGCACATTCGACGCGATCTTCGCCTTCGAATGCCTCCACGACATGCCCCACCCGGTCGAGGTGCTCTCGGCGATGCGGCGCGCGGTGCGCCCGGGCGGTGCCGTCGTCATCATGGACGAGGCCGTCGCAGACGACTTCGCGCCCGACGCCGGTCCCGCGGACCGGCTGATGTACGGCTTCAGCCTGTTCATCTGCCTGCCGGATGGGCGATCGCACCCGCACAGCGCGGCCACCGGCACGGTGATGCGCCCCGACACGCTCCGCAGGTACGCGCGGGAGGCGGGATGGAACGACGTGCGCGTGATCGTGCCGGAGTTCGGCTTCTGGCGGTTCTACGAACTCTTGTGATCTACCGGGGGGGG
>JAUHYM010000189.1 GCA_030426515.1 Actinomycetes bacterium | reverse complement strand
ATTGGCCACGCGGCAGAAGGAGCCTAGAGAGATGGCGCCGAACCCAATACTCGGTGGCGCTCAACGACACGATCGCGCCCACGAGCACATGGCGCTCAACCCCCATACTCATGGCGCTCAGAGAAGCGAATATTCACCGCCGTCGCCGACGCATCCGGACCCCTCATCGCGGCCCGCGCGGTGCAGGCCGTCGGCGCGGCTCTGATCATGCCCGCGACATTGTCGACGGTCAACGCCGTGTTCCGCGGTCGCTACCGCGCCGCAGCGTTCGGCATGTGGGGCGCCGTGATCTCTGGGGCGGCCGCAATTGGACCCCTCGCCGGCGGGGCGCTCACGCAGTGGGCGTCCTGGCACTGGATTTTCCTCGTGAACATCCCGCTCGGCACGCTCGTGCTGGTCGCCGGCATTCTGACCGTCCCCGCCACGCGTGCCGGGTCGCACCGCCCTGGCGCCGACGTCGATGGAGCTCTACTGTCGGCGATCGGATTTGGAACGCTTGTGTTCGCCGTCATCGAAGGCCCGGATCTTGGGTGGTGGACGCCGAAGGGGGAGCTGCAGATCTTCAGCTGGGTGTGGCCGGCGGATGCGGCGGTCTCGGCTGTGCCTGTCGCGTTCGCCGTTTCGGCCGTTTCGCTGACCCTTTTCGTGATCTGGGAACGGCACCGCGAAAAAGTGCAGCGTTCCGCGCTGCTGGATCTCGGTCTCTTCGTGTTGCCCACCTTCTCCTGGGGCAATCTCACCGCAGCGATGGTCGCGGTGGGAGAGTTCGCGATCATTTTCGTGCTCCCGCTCTACCTGATCAACGCGCTCGGGCTCAGCGTCATGACCGCTGGCCTCGTACTCGCAGCGATGGCTGTGGGAGCATTCCTCTCCGGTGCATCTGCCCGTCATCTCGCCGCGCGGTTCGGTTCCCCCGGAACCGTGCTGCTTGGCCTTGCCCTCGAAGTGATCGGGATCGTAATCCTCGCACTGATCATCAGCTCCACCACGCCGGGTTGGCTGCTCGCTCTGCCGCTCGTCGTCTACGGGGTAGGGCTCGGTCTCGCGTCCGCGCAGCTCACCGGGACCGTGCTGCATGACGTGCCGGTAGACGCATCCGGACAAGGTTCGGCCACGCAAAGCACCGTGCGGCAGGTCGGCTCCGCGCTCGGGACCGCATTCGCCGGCGCCGCACTGTCGGTCGCGCTGGCTCTCACCCTTCCCGCGGCACTCAGCGACGCCGGCTTCACCGGTACGGAAGCGGATCAGCTAGCCGACGCCACGCGGCAGTCGGCCGGCACCACGATCACCCAGCTTCAAGCCAGAGGGGCTACTGGCCCCTTTGGCGACCAGTCGCAAGCTGCTGTGGACGCGCTCGCCCGCGGATTCGCGGACGGCACGCGGTGGTCCCTGCTCGTCGCCGCCGGGTTCCTTATCCTCGGATTTGTGGGGGCAGTTCGCCTGCGCATCGTTGCTCAGCGAACCTGACCACTCCACAGGGAGGTGATAGCGGATGAATGTTTCAATCGTCGTTCTGGACATTGTGATGATCGTGCTCGCCCCGATCGTCACAATGCTGCTGATCGGTGCGCTGTCTCGGCGCCTGCTTGGCGTGCGGGTCGGCGTCATCCGTATCCTCATGGCCGGCCTGTTAGGACTCGCCGCGGAGATCGGATTCGAATCACAGTTCGTGTGGGGCAACGCCCAATACAGCCCGGCGCTCATTCCCGTCCAGTTCGCGATCGTGTTCTTCACCGCGACGACGTTCCTCGTGCTCGCCGAACTGCTGGTACCACAGGGTTCTCCGTCCCGACCAGACCAGTGGGGCCCATCCTTCAGGCGGACTCTGCAGCGTGCTCGGAGATACTCCGAGCTGTCCCGCATCGCGTTCCGACACAAACTCATCCCGTTCACGATCGACCCTGCATCAACCGAAACCGCATCTCGCGAGCGTTCCCGCCAGGCGCGCGCTCTTGCAGACGCCCTCGAGGAAGCGGGGGGAGCCTTCGTTAAAATCGGTCAACTTCTCTCGACGCGATCCGACATCCTGCCTGTCGAGTTCATTCACACTCTCAGCAAGCTTCAGCAGCAGGTCCCCCCCCGTACCGTGGGAAGAAATTTCCGCTGTGCTCGATGCCGCACTTCCACTGCCGCGGTCAGCAGTATTCACGGAGATCGACGAGAAGCCGCTGGCATCGGCGTCCATCGGGCAAGTACACCTCGGCATCCTGGCTACGGGTGAGCGAGTCGCTGTGAAAGTGCGCAGGCCGGGAATTGTTGACCTCATCGAGCGGGACGCCGACATCGCGCTGAGAGTGGCACGGCGGCTTAGTGAAACATCCGGATGGGCACGCCAGATGGGAATCGAGGACCTCGCAGTTAGCCTCACGCAGAGTCTCCGGGACGAGGTTGACTACCGGGTGGAAGCGATGAACATGACCGCGCTCGAGGCAGCCAACAAAGGGCTCACCGCCGACACCCGCGTACGCATCCCCCGACAAACCGCCGAATTGTCCACCGAAGATGTGCTCGTCATGGAGTACATGGAAGGCCGCACACTCGCCGCCGGTCCCGCCGCTCTCGCCGAGTTAAGTAGCGAGACCCGGCAGAGGCGGGCTACGCGACTCTTCAGGTCGACGCTGGCGCAAATCATGGACGCAGGCGTCTTCCACTCGGACTTGCACCCTGGAAACGTGCTGCTCACCACCGACGGGAATCTTGCACTCCTTGACTTCGGGTCAGTGGGACGGCTTGACTCCACCATTCGCGCCCAGATCACCGACGTCCTTCTCGCCTACTCCCGTACTGACGCCACCGCCTTCTCCGACGCACTACTCGCCTTTGTCGAAGCCCCTGACGACCTCGACGAGTTCGCTCTACGAGAACAAATCGGGGAATTCATGGCCCGCCACCTCGGACCGGGCGCGGCACTGGATGCTTCCGCTTTCGCCAAAGTTGTCTCGATACTCACCGCGCACGGACTCGCCGTCCCAGCAGAGCTAACCGTGCCGTTCCGTGCGATCGCAACGGTCGAGGGCACACTCCAGATCCTGTGGCCATCCTTCGATCTCATCGAGGCGTCCACCGCATATGGAGAGGCCCGTGCCGCGGCCGCACGCACACCCGCCGCTGTCGCCCGCTCCGCCACCGACGAACTGCTTAGCCTGCTCCCGCTCCTGCGAAAGCTCCCGCAACGCATCGACCGGATCACCGGGAACTTGGCCACCGGAAGATTGAGCGTCAACGTGCGTCTTCTCGCCGATCACCGCGATCGCCGTGTACTTCGCGGCTTCGTCAACCTCGCCGCCATTGCCTTCCTCGCAGGCGTCTTCGGAATCATGGCCGCGATGCTCCTCACAAGCACCGGTGGACCAGTCGTCACCCCCACCCTCACCCTCTTCCAAGTCTTCGGATACCTACTACTCGTCGGATGCGGCGTCCTCGCACTGCGAGTCTTCTTCGACACTTTCCGTCGACGCTAAGACAGTCGTCGCAGCCGGAGCCGTTGACGACCACCTGTAGCGAGGCAGCCCCAACCGCGCCGCGATCTGTGCTTTCGGAACCCGTCCGAAGCCGGCCTCCTGATCAGCGCCCAGTCCTCCAAAGTGATCACTCTCCAATCGTTGAGTGTTCACTTTTCGAGCGACGCTGTCGATCAATTCTCAAGCGACTCCGACACCTTTCAGAAGCGCGATGTATCTCGCGGACGACCGTAATCAAGGCGGTGACCTCTGACGGAGTTCTAGAGGTTTGCACCGGAAAGTGTCACGACAAAGATGTCCCGATCGCGCCGCAGACCCCCACCAGACGTGACATCCAGTGTCATCGCACCGCGTTCCCGACATCCGCGGTGCTGCACACGCGGGGCGAGACCGTCGCCGTCGACGAAGCCGCCCCGCGATGATCGCGCCGGCGTCTGGGTAGGTTGAGACGGTGCGTCACCAGCTTCCTGTTCTCGCCGCCGCGCTCGCCCTGACCCTCGCCGGCTGCGCGAGCGTCTCGCCGACACCCGCAGCGACGACCGCGCCCAGCGCGGAGGCGACGGCGCCGGCGACGCCCTCCCCGACCCCGACGGTCGCGCCGCATCTCGTCCTCGGCGTCGACGGCCTCGCCCTCGCGTCGGGCGAGGGCAGCGAGAGCGCCGAGTACGACGACGGGGAATCGCTGGTCGCCCTGATCGCGCAGATCGCCGGCGAGCCGATGGTCGAGGAGTTCGAGGGGCCCTACGGCAGCGAAGGCGGCCTGAGGCACACGTGGGAGGGTGTCACCCTGCTCGTCTTCTCGTACGACGACAGCGCCTTCCTCACCGTCGAGTCGCCATCGGTCGGCGGCATCCCGGTCACGACGACGGACGGCGTCACGGTCGGCGATTCACGGGACACGGCTCTCGCGGCTGGCGCGTTCGAGCTCTGCCCCTACGACGGCGATGACGACGGGAAGTCCGACAGCCTCGCCGTGGAGCCGGAGGACGTCGCCGATGCGACATCCCTGTGCCGCGACGACCACCCCGGGGTGCTGTTCGTCGACATCGGCTTCTCGGGCGACACCGTCTCGCGCCTGTCCGCCCCGGCGAACGACTTCTCGGACATCTGACCGCCGCCGCGGCGAACGCTCGCGGTGTTCGCGACAGGCTCAGGCGCGAGAACAGGCAGAAATCCGCCGCATCTGCGGCACCTTCAGGTGGTGAGTGCAACACATGGAGCGGAGTGTGTTGTGAGGGGAATCGTTGCGGCTGAGATGCGTGCCGTGTTTCTGGGTGAGGTTCTCGATGGGGCGACGGCTGCGGAGGTCGAGCG
>JAUHYM010000188.1 GCA_030426515.1 Actinomycetes bacterium | reverse complement strand
AGCACCACCGCGTTCCCGGCGGCGATGGCGATCGAGAAGAACCACAGCGGGACCATGGCGGGGAAGTTGAACGGGCTGATGATGCCGACCACCCCGAGCGGCTGCCGGAGGGTGTAGACGTCGATTCCGCTGGACGCGTTCTCGCTGTACGCGCCCTTGGTGAGCTGGCCGAGCCCGCAGGCGAACTCGACGACCTCCATGCCGCGCGCGATCTCGCCGTGCGCATCGGCGAGGACCTTGCCGTGCTCGGCGGTGAGGATGTGGGCGAGCTCGTCCTTGCGCGCGTTGAGCAGCTCGCGGAACGCGAACATGACCTGCTGCCGCTTGGCGACGCTCACGTCGCGCCACTGCGCGAACGCATCGGCAGCGGACGCGACAGCCACGTCGACGTCGTCGGACGAGGCCAGTCGCACGGTCCGCTGCACGCGACCGAGGGCCGGGTTGTAGACATCTCCGGTGCGGGTGGAGGTGCCCGCCCATGACGCGCCGTCGACCCAGTGGTCGAGGACGGTTGTCTCGGCGAAGCCGGTGGGGGCGTCGAGGGTGGTCGTGTCGGTCATCATCGTCCTTTCGTGGGCCTTCCTCGGCCGCGTCCAGCCCCTCGTGAGGGCCGTCCCTCCTAGTCTGCGCCGCGCGCCGCGCCGCGCAACCCCCTCGCGTGCCGGGCTCGTCGGGACCTCGACTACCCGCCCGCGACCTCCGCGAACGCCGCGTCGTAGATCTCCAGCGCCTGCGCGACCTCGTCCTTGGTGACGACGCACGGCGGGACGACATGGATGCGGTTCTCTGCGGCGAACGGCAGCAGGCCACGTGCCACCAGTGCCGACTTGAGCTGGCCGAGCGTCGCCGCCGAGATCGGCGCGCGGGTCTGCGGGTCGGTCACCAGGTCCAGAGCCCAGAAGACGCCTTCGCCGCGCACCTCGCCGATCATCGGATGCCGCTCCGCGAGTGCGCGCAGCCCCGGACCGATGGTGGTCTCGCCGATCTCGCGCGCGTGGGCCACGATGCCCTCCGACTCCATGGCATCCAGCGCCGCCACGATGGATGCCGCGGCCAGGGGGTGCCCCGAGTAGGTGAGTCCGCCCGGGAAGACCCGCTCGTCGAACGTCGCCGCGATCGGGTCCGAGATGATGACGCCGCCGACGGGCACGTACCCGCTGTTGACGCCCTTGGCGAAGGTGATGAGGTCGGGCACGACGTCGTGCCGGTCGAAGGCGAACCACTGGCCGGTCCGACCGAAGCCCGCCATCACCTCGTCGAGGATGAGGAGGATGCCGTAGCGGTCGCAGATCTCGCGCACGCCCGCGAGGTAGCCGGGCGGAGGCACGAGGATGCCGGCGGTGCCCGGGACGCTCTCGAGCAGGACCGCGGCGATCGTCTGTGCGCCCTCGGACTGGATGACCCGCTCGAGGTGGTGCAGCGCCCGCGCCCCCTCCTCCTCTTCCGTCTGCGCCCAGAACTCCGTGCGGTAGAGGAACGGCCCGAAGAAGTGCACGTGACCGCGGGCGTACTGGTTCGGCAGGCGGCGCCAGTCGCCGGTGGCGGTGATCGCCGCTCCGGTGTTGCCGTGGTAGGAGCGGTAGGTCGACAGGATCGTGTCACGCCCCGTGTGCAGGCGCGCCATGCGGATCGCGTTCTCGATCGCATCCGCGCCGCCGTTGGTGAAGAACACCTTGTTCATGCCTTCCGGTGCGCGGGCGACGATGCGTGCCGCGGCCTCGCCGCGCACGAGGTTCGCCGTGGCCGGACCGATCGTGGCCAGCTGTTCCGCCTGCTCCCGGATCGCTGCGACGACGGCCGGATGCTGGTGGCCGATGTTCACGTTGACGAGCTGGCTCGAGAAGTCGAGCATTCGGTGTCCGGCGTGATCCCACACCGTCGCGCCCTGGCCGCCGGCGACGACCGGCAGCGAGAGGCCTGCCTGCGCCGACCAGGAGTGGAAGACGTGGGCGCGATCGAGCTCCGAGGCGCGCGCGTCGAGATCGCTCATGCCGTCATCCTCCCGGATCGGTGGAACGGGCGAAAGGGGTAGCCGCGGGGCGGACCGGATGAGGTCGGGCCGCCCCGCGGCGGCTTGCTACTGCCCGCCCTCGGTGAGCTCGACGTCGATCGGCGTGTACTCGCCGTCGACGACGACACCCTCGTCAGCGAGCTCCGACAGCGCCTGCTCGATGTACTCGTTCGAGTACGCCGAAGCGGGCGGCTCGGCGGTGATGAGCTCCAGGCCGTCCTGATTCACTGCCGACAGGGCGCCGGCGACGGTCTTGTCCCACGCCGCGGCGTCGACGACGCCGAACTCGCCGCCGGCCCAGATGAGCTTGTTGACCTCGTTCATCTGCCACAGCTGGTGGACCGGGCCCACGGGGAACGCGGCCTCCGCGTTGATCGCGGCGTCGTAGGTGATCGATGCCGCCTCCTCGGGGTTGTCGCGGGCGAAGACCCATCCCTTGGTGACGGCCTTCAGGAACCGGACGGCGGCGTCGGCGTACGCCGGGTCGGACTCGAGGCGCTCGGTGTCGGCCCAGATGGCGTCCTGCAGCATGGCGCCCTCGGTGTCCTCGTACCAGACGACGTTGAAGTCCTCGGGCTGGTACAGCTCGCCGGTGTCGGGGTTGACCACCTCGAGGATCTGCGCCCACTCGTTGTACGTCATCGCCTGTGCGGCGTCGACGTCACGGTCCAGCAGGGCGTTCATCGAGAAGTCCTGCGTCGTGATCGACACGGTCGTCGCGTCGAGTCCCTCGGCGGCCATCGCCGCGAAGATCTCCCACTCGTTGCCGAAGCCCCACGACCCGATGCGCTTGCCCTCGAAGTCGGCGACCGAGGTGATGTCGTCCTCGGCCCACGACACCTGCAGCGTGCCGGAGGTCTGGTACACCTGGGCGATGTCGGTCAGCTCCACGCCGGTCGCCTCGAGGGTGCCGAGCACCTTCGGGACCCAGGCGATCGCGAAGTCGACGTCGCCCGCGACGAGCGCGTCCTGCGGCACGATGTCGCCGCCCGAGGGGATGACCTCGACCGCGTCGAAGCCCTCCTCTTCGAAGTAGCCCTGATCGAGCGCGACGTAGTACCCGGCGAACTGCGCCTGCGGCAGCCACTGCAGCTGCAGGCTGACCTCGGTGAGCGGCTCGAAATCGCCGGAGTCGGCGTCGGCGTCGGTTCCGGAGTCGGATCCGCCGGAGCATGCGGCCAGAGTGAGCGCCGCCACGGCGACGGTGGACGCGGCGAGCAGACCGCGTCGGATGCTGTGTCTCATGGTGCTTCCTAATGGTTCAGGAGCCTGCTGTTTCGGCAGACTCGTATCGGTTGGCCGGTGGTGGGTGAGCACTGATGGTTCCTGGGCTGTGAAGCCCTGACGAAAGACCGTGCCCCCATCACTGACCGGGGTGGATTGATTGCTGCTGGGATGTCGTGCCCCCGCGAGGGTGAGCACTTTCCATTAGGTCGCCGATGATTCCCCCGATGCCGGCTGTGTCGCAGACGACGTGAAGGGAGACGAGGATGACGACACGAGTGTTGGTCGGAGACGACTGGGCTGAGGATCACCACGATCTGGAGTTCCAGGCCCCCGACGGGCGGGTCCTGGCCCGCGGCCGGGTTCCGGAAGGTCCCGGAGGAATCGCTCGGTTCCACGAGATGACCGCGCAGGCCGTCGCGGTCCTGGACTCGGACGATACGGGCGACCCTGAGGTAGCGGTCGGGATCGAGACGGACCGGGGCCTGTGGGTGCAGGCGCTGCTGGCCGCCGGGTGCGAGGTGTTCGCGATCAACCCGCTGCAAGCGGCCCGGTTCCGGGAGCGTCATGGCGTCTCCGGCGCGAAAGCGGACCGCACCGACGCGCATGCTCTCGCGGACATGGTCCGCACCGACGCGCACCAGCTGCGGCAGGTCGCCGGCGACACCCCGCTGGTCGAGGCCATCAAAGTCGTCTCCCGGGCGCACAAGACGCTGATCGCTGAGCGCACCAGACAGGTGCAGCGGCTCCGGTTCGCGTTGCGGGACTACTTCCCCGCCGCGCTGGACGCGTTCGCCGACCTCGACGCGGCTGACACGCTCGAACTGCTCGCGAAGGCGCCCGACCCGGCATCGGCCTCGAAGCTCACCACCGCGCAGATCACGGCCGCGTTGCGTCACGCTCACCGCAAACACGTCGACCTCAAGGCCGCACAGATCCGTCAAGCGCTTCGAGCCGCACACCTGACTCAGCCCCAACCGGTAGTCGCGGCCTATGCGGCGACCACGAAAGCGGCTGTCGCGGTGCTGACCGTCCTGAACCAGCAGATCGCCGAGCTTCACAAGGCGGTCGATGCCCATTTTGGGGTGCACCCGGCCGCTCCGATCCTTCTCAGCCAGCCCGGCATGGGGACGATCCTCGGCGCCCGGGTGCTGGCCGAGTTCGGTGACGACCCCAACCGCTACACCACCGCGAAAGCGCGGAAGAACTACGCCGGCACGTCCCCGATCACCCGACAATCGGGGCGGAAGAAGACAGTCACCGCCCGACATATCCGCAACGACCGGCTCATCGACGCGCTGGCCTCCCAGGCGTTCACCGCGATCAAGACCTCGCCCGGCGCCCGCGGCTACTA
Organism: Actinomycetes bacterium; assembly: GCA_030426515.1. Taxonomy (GTDB): domain Bacteria; phylum Actinomycetota; class Actinomycetes; order Actinomycetales; family Microbacteriaceae; genus Microbacterium. Next base: position 195 of record JAUHYM010000188.1, on the reverse strand, counting down.
CGACGCCCTTCGCGCACGCGGCGCCTGGCATCAACAAGCGATCCGCCAACTCGGCAACAGACTCGTCGGTATCCTGCACGGCTGCCTCAAGACCAGCACCCTCTACGACGAGACCACCGCCTGGCCAGCCACGCACCCCGCAGAGCACGTCACTCAACTCGCTGCTTGACATTTACTCTCCTGGGATGTCTTTCG
>JAUHYM010000187.1 GCA_030426515.1 Actinomycetes bacterium | reverse complement strand
CTTCCGCTTCGACAGTACTGTCGGCCCCCGACATGGCCGGGTCGTCAGCGTCGAGCGTCTAAGAGTCCTCTCATGATCACCTTCGACGCGCTTTAGACCCGCCCGTCAGGCTGGAGACCACGCAGTCGCACACCGCGCGCAGACGAGAGGACAGCCATGGACAGGAAGTGGATCGCCTACGGCGTCACCGGCGTCGTCGGGCTCAGCATCCTCGCCGGCGGAGCCGCCGCCGTCGCCGCCTCGATGGATCTTCGCGCCGCCGACGGGCAGACGGTACCCGGCGGCGCGGTCACCGGAACCACCGGGGGCGTGCTGGACAAGACCGGCACCGTCACCCTCGACGTGACCGACACCTCGGTCACCGTCGCCTCCCCCACCGCGCCGACGAGCGTCAGCCCGCCGACACCGGTGTCGGTCCCGACGCCGGCGACCCCCGCGTCCGTCGCGAGCGCCGCGAGCACAGTGAGCGCCGCGTCCGCAGCGTCGGTCGGGTCTGCTCCGTCGAACTGAGGCGATCGCCCGCACTCGCGGGACGTGCACGTCCGTGCACCCACCTGACAGACTTGTGCCGTGAGCACGCCAATGCCGTTCCGCAGCGCCTACCGCCACGGGTTCGCCCGCGTGGCCGCCTGCACGCTGCCCGTGACCATCGCGGACCCGGGCGCGAACGCCGCGGCCGTCCTCGAGCAGGCGCGCGCATGTCATGACGACGGCGTGGCTGTGGCGGTGTTCCCCGAGCTGTGCCTGACGGGGTACGCGATCGACGACCTGGTCATGCAGGACGCGGTCCTCGACGACGTGCACCGCTCTCTTTCCCAGCTGGTCGCGGCCAGCGCCGACCTGCGCCCGCTCCTGGTGGTCGGCGCCCCGCTGCGCCAGGGCAGTCGCCTGTTCAACTGCGCCGTCGTCATCCATCGCGGGCGCATTCTGGGTGTCGCCCCGAAGACCTACCTTCCGACGTACCGCGAGTTCTATGAGCGCCGCTGGTACGCATCGGGGTCCGATGCGCCCGACACGATCGAGGTCGCGGGCGCCACCGTTCCGTTCGGCAATGATCTGCTGTTCGCGGCAGAGGATGTCGCCGGGCTGATCGTGCACGCCGAGATCTGCGAGGACGTGTGGGTGCCGATTCCGCCGTCGTCCCGCGCGGCGCTGGCCGGCGCCACCGTGCTGCTCAACCTCAGCGGCAGCCCGATCACGATCGCCCGCGCGGAGGATCGCGCGGCGCTGTGTCGCTCGCAGTCGCTGCGCTCTCTCGCCGCCTACGCGTATGCGGCGGCCGGGATGGGCGAGTCGACCAACGATGTGTCGTGGGACGGCCAGACCATGATCTTCGAAGCAGGCGCCCTGCTCGCCGAGACCGAACGGTTCCCGCACAGCGCGCAGCGGAGCGTCGCCGATGTCGACCTCGACCGCCTGCGACAGGATCGGATCCGGCAGGGCACGTTCGACGACAACCGGGAGGGCGCGCAGGGCACGCACCGCACGATCGGGTTCCGCCTTGCGCCCCCCGTCGACGACATCGGTCTGCGGCGTCCGCTGGATCGGTACCCGTTCGTGCCCGCCGATCCGCGACGGCTCGCGCAGGACTGCTACGAGGCGTTCAACATCCAGGTGTCGGGGCTCGAGCAGCGGATGCGCGCCATCGGCGGACCGAAGCCCGTGATCGGCGTGTCGGGCGGGCTCGATTCCACGCACGCGCTGCTCGTCGTGGCGCGGGCGATGGATCGCATGGGTCGGCCTCGCAGCGACATCCTCGCGTACACGATGCCGGGCTTCGCCACCGGCGAGCACACGAAGTCGAACGCGATCGCACTGGCCGAGGCGATCGGGGCGCGCATCGAGACCGTCGACATCCGCGACGCCGCCACAGAGATGCTCGAGCGCATCGGGCACCCGTTCGCCGACGGCGAGCCGATCCACGACATCACCTTCGAGAACGTGCAGGCGGGACTGCGCACCGACTACCTGTTCCGGCTCGCCAACCACAACGGCGGCATGGTGATCGGCACCTCCGACATGTCTGAGCTCGCGCTCGGCTGGGCCACCTACGGTGTCGGCGACCACATGAGCCACTACGCGGTGAACGCGGGTGTGCCCAAGACCCTCATCCAGCACATCATCCGCTGGGTGATCGCCGCGGGTGAAGGGGTGGATACGGCGACCGCCGCCGTCCTGCAGTCGGTGCTCGACACCGAGATCACCCCCGAGCTGGTCCCGCCGGACGAGTTCGGCAACGTCCAGTCGACCGAGGACCTCGTGGGGCCCTACGCACTCCACGACTTCGCGTTGCATCACGTGCTTCGCCACGGCGCCCGACCCTCGAAGATCGCGTTCCTCGCCGAGCAGGCCTGGCGCGACCCCGACGTCGGCGACTGGCCGCCGGGCTTTCCCGCCGACGCGCGCTTCGGCTACGACATCTCGGAGATCGCACGATGGCTGCGGGTGTTCCTGCAGCGGTTCTTCGGGTTCGCGCAGTTCAAGCGTTCGGCGATTCCCAACGGCCCGAAGGTGCTCGCCAGCGGATCGCTCTCACCGCGCGGCGATTGGCGCGCACCCTCAGACGGCAATCCGAAGGTGTGGCTGCGCGAGCTCGACGCGGCGCTCGCCGGCGTGGTCGACGGCGACCCGCCGGCGGGGTCTGCACGCGGCTGACCCCGCGACCGGCGGGTCAGAGCGGCAGGGCGCCGTATGCGAGGGTGATGATGAAGCCCTTCCGCGACAGGTCGCAGAGGGTGTACTGCACCTTGCGGTCACGGATCCAGCCGCGGTTGAGCGGCGTGTCCAATCGGACGTGCTCGGGGTGGACACGGACCCCGCGGCCGTCGGCCTCCAGCACCGCCTGCACGCGGGTCCAGTGATCCAGCAGTGCGGGGATGTTCTCCTCATCGATGAGGTGCGAGTGACGCTGCATCGTGAAGACGTCGTCTTCGCTCGGGTGCATGTCGCGGATGTCGAGCCCCATCGGCACCGCGGGGTCAGCGACGGCGACCACGGTGGCCGACCCGAAGCTCGCGGTCTTGATGGCCAGCGGCACGTCCTCCCCCGCGTGGGTGGCCAGCAGTTGGGTGTGATACCCGAACTGCTTGGGCGCTTCGCGGTCCACGCGCACCTCCTTCGGATCGACCCGAAGGCGCGCCGCCACCAGCTCTCGCGCGAGGATGCGGCGGCGATCGTGGACCGTGGTCTTCGGGTCCCACCCCACCTTCGCGTCGATTCCGTCTGGCGTGTCGAGCGGCGTGGAGTCCATGGCGCACCTTTCTGAGCTGCAGAGGTTCTGAGTCCATCATGGCGAATCCCCGCGCCCCGAGGGGGGTCCTTGGTCCCGTGTCGTGCCTTCGCGGTGCGCGCGTGTCAGTCCCGCAGGCCGACCCTGTCGGGGATGTCGAAAGGGAGCCCGGGCAGCCACGACGAAGGATCGGGCCAGGGCCTGGAGAAGGGCAGGCTGGTGAGCATCCGACGCACCGTGGCGTCGTCCGGTGCGGCAGGCGCGTGGGCGGGAAGCACCCGTCGGGGCGCCCGGTGGCCGAGCGCCCCGCACCACCAGTGACGCCACGTGCCGGGAGCGTCCTCGGGTTCGAGGACGATGTAGTAGTCGGGCATGAGCGCTGAGCCCGTGTCGAACTGCGCGAGCGCGTTCTCGACCTCGACTTCGAGGGTGCCGAGTGTGGAGCGTTCCTCGTACAGTTCGACCCACGCCGCCGCGACGTGCTCGAGCGGGTCCGCGTCGTGGACGACCCACGGCGTGCCGGCCGCGGCGATCCGCCGCGCGGCGAGCGCGGGTTCGCTGTCGCGCAGCGAGAGCGTCTCGACGCCTCGCAGACCGTCCAGTGTCGCCAGCACGTCCTCTGAGGCATCGCCCACGACCGCGACGATCGTTCCGGTGATCCCAGACTCCGGTGTCGGATGCGATTCGATCTCGGGCGCCATGCTTCAGGCTATTCCCCCCGTCGTTGCGTGGGGATGTCACGCGCCGATCGTGCATGTTTCGTGACGATGACCCGGCCGGCGAGCGCACCGGCCGGGTCATCGGCGGTACTCAGTTCGACGGTGCCGAGGGCAGCGAAGGTGCAGACACGGCGGAGACCGGCGACGGCGCGCTTGCGGGGCTGGGTGCGCTGACCGGCGACGGCGCGCTCGCCGGGCTGGGAGCGGAGGCCGGACTGGGGGCAGACGCCGGTGTCGGTGCGCTCGCCGGGGTCGGGGCGCTCTGTGAAGAGGCGGCGCTCGGTGCCGACACCGGCGTCGTCACGGACACCGCGGAGACAGCGGTCGCAGAGACGACCGAGACGGAGGTGTCGCTCACGCGGAGCGCGACCTTCTCGGCGTCGATCACGCTGCCGCGGGTGTCTGCCAGCTCGCCGGCGGGGACGACCTCTCCCTCGCCGGTGCGCAGGTCCATGCTGCTCGCGGCGATGGCCGCGCCGCCGCCGAGCACGCTCAGGCCGAATGCGCCGGTGACGCCGTATGCGATCCACTTGTTCATGGCTCTCCTCGTCTCTCGGCTCCGCGGAGCCGCTCAGGGCGACCGAGGGGTTTCGATCACCGGGATGTGTGCAGAACCCAGCCTGGCGACGTGGAGTAAGCCACCCCGAAGGCGACGATGAGGGACTTCTTACGCGGCGTCCGAGACCCGCCGGGCGGCCTCGGCGAGGAGGGCGACCGCGGCGTCGGACTCGCCGCGCTCCGCCGCACCGAGCGCGTGACCGAGCAAGTGCACAGCGGTGAGGGCACGTGTGCGAGGGTCACCCCAGCGGGCGGATGCCGCGTCGGCGAGCTCTTCGAGCCGCAGCCGTGCGTCGTCTCCTGCTGCCAGGTGCGCGCTGGCCAGCGCGTGCCCG
>JAUHYM010000186.1 GCA_030426515.1 Actinomycetes bacterium | reverse complement strand
GGCTGTCACCGCCGAGAGCGCGCAGGTGGGGATCGGCGCGACGGACGGGATCCCCTCGGCGCTGGCCGGACGGATGCGCGTGCGCAGCGGGTCAGGCTGGCATCGCGTGGAGAGGATCGGGCTGCACACTCTCGAGGTGAGCGCGCTCGCGGACACCCGGGTCGGCGACGAGGTGACGATCTGGGGCGGCGACGCTCACGGCGTCACCGAGCTCGCCGAGTCGATCGACTCCATCGGCGAGGAGCTCGCGGTGCGCCTTTCTCGACGCATCCCGCGGGTCTACGGCTGAGTCAGCGCGCGTCGTCCTCGTGCAGCCGGGCGGTCTCGTCGTGCCATGTGGTGGCGACCGCGCGAAGCTTCTCCTCGTACTTGCGGCCGTGGTGGGCGCAGAAGAGCAGCTCGCTTCCGTTGACCTCGGCGGCGATGTACGCCTGGGCTCCGCAGGAGTCGCACCGATCCATCGCCGTCAAGCGGTACTCGAGGACGGCGACCTGGTCTGCGGGCGTGGACAGGGTGTTCATCTCAATGCCTCCTCGTATGGATAGACGTTCCTTGCGGGTCATGAAATACAACCACGGCCATGTTTCGAGAATGCCGCGAACCCGTGACATTTCGCTCACCGCGTACGCGAGTCGCCACGACCGAGTGTCCCGCCGGTCCGTGTCGCACCTCCCGATTACCATTGACCATCGTGACGGCCGAGTATTCAGCACACCATCTTCAGGTCCTCGAGGGGCTCGAGGCGGTGCGCAAGCGTCCGGGAATGTACATCGGCTCAACCGACTCACGCGGACTGATGCACTGCCTGTGGGAGATCATCGACAACTCGGTCGATGAGGCCCTGGCCGGTCACGGCAGCCGGATCGATGTCATCCTCCACGCGGACGGCAGCGTCGAGGTCCGCGACCGAGCGCGGGGCATCCCCGTCGATGTCGAGCCCCGCACCGGTCTCACCGGTGTCGAGGTCGTCTTCACGAAGCTGCACGCGGGTGGCAAGTTCGGCGCGGGGTCGTACTCCGCCTCGGGCGGCCTCCACGGTGTGGGCGCGTCGGTCGTCAACGCGCTGTCCGAGCGCCTGGACGTCGAGGTCGATCGCGCCGGCAAGACGCACGCGATGTCGTTCCATCGAGGCGAGCCGGGTGTCTTCGACGGTCCCGCGCCCGATGACCGCTTCCGCCCGTTCGAGCGCAGCAGCGAGCTCGTCGTGTCGGGTCGCGTGGGCAAGGGTGTCACGGGCACGCGCATCCGCTACTGGGCAGACCGCCAGATCTTCACCCGCGACGCGACCTTCCAGCTCGCCGACCTCGAGAATCGCGCGCGCCAGACGGCGTTCCTCGTGCCGGGGCTCGAGATCGTCATCCGTGATGAGCGCGCCGAGGAGCCCGTCGAGACCAGCTATCGGTACGACGGCGGCATCTCGGAGTTCGCCGAGTTCCTCGCCCCCGACGCACCGGTCACCGACACCTGGCGCCTCACCGGCGAAGGCACCTTCACCGAGACGGTGCCGGTCCTGCAGGCCACCGGCGAGATGGCCGCGACGGAGGTCGAGCGCACCTGCGAGGTCGACATCGCCGTGCGGTGGGGGACCGGTTACGAGACGGTCGGCCGCTCGTTCGTGAACATCATCGCCACGCCCAAGGGCGGAACCCATCAGCAGGGATTCGAGCAGGCGCTGATGAAGGTGCTGCGTGCACAGGTGGACCAGAACGCCCGCCGACTCAAGGTCGGCAAGGACAAGCTGGAGAAGGACGACATCCTCGCGGGTCTCACCACCGTTCTGACCGTGCGTCTGCCTGAGCCGCAGTTCGAGGGCCAGACCAAGGAGGTGCTGGGCACCCCCGCGGTGCGTCAGATCGTGAACGCGGTGGTCACCCGCGAGCTGAACGCCCGCTTCAGCTCGACGAAACGCGACGACAAGAGCCAGACCTCGCAGCTTCTGGACAAGGTCGTCGCCGAGATGAAGGCGCGGGTCTCCGCGCGCGCCCACAAGGAGACCCAGCGACGCAAGAACGCCCTTGAGTCGTCGTCGCTTCCCGCCAAGCTGGTCGACTGCCGGTCGACGGACGTGGCCGAGTCCGAGCTGTTCATCGTCGAGGGGGACTCGGCGCTCGGGACCGCGAAGCTGGCTCGCAACAGCGAGTTCCAGGCGCTGCTGCCGATTCGGGGAAAGATCCTCAACGTCCAGAAGGCGTCCATCACGGACATGCTCTCCAACGCCGAGTGCGCATCGATCATCCAGGTGATCGGCGCAGGCTCCGGGCGGTCCTTCGACCTGAGCACGGCGCGCTACGGCAAGATCATCCTGATGAGCGATGCGGATGTCGACGGCGCGCACATCCGCACGCTCCTGCTGACGCTGTTCTACCGGTACATGCGTCCCCTGATCGAGGACGGACGCGTGTTCGCCGCGGTCCCGCCGCTGCATCGAGTGATCGTCCAGCATCCCGGTTCCAAGCCGAACGAGACCATCTACACCTACAGCGAGCAGGAGCTCAACGCCCTGCTGTCCCGGCTTCGCAAGCAGAACAAGCGCTGGGCTGAGCCGATTCAGCGGTACAAGGGTCTCGGCGAGATGGACGCCGACCAGCTGGCGACGACCACCATGGATCGCTCGGGTCGCATGCTCCGTCGGGTGAGAGCCGAGGACGCGGAGGCCGCAGGCTCGGTGTTCGAGCTGCTCATGGGCAATGAGGTCGCGCCGCGTCGGGAGTTCATCGTCGATGCGTCGTCACGGCTGAGTCGCGAGCGCATCGACGCATAGCGTCGCGCTCGTCAGCGGACGACGGTGCCCACGGCCGCGACGACCGCGTCCAGCGGCTGCCCCGACCCGTCTCGTCGTCCCCCGGTCTCGGTGAGGCGCCGCACGCCTCCGTCCGCGCCGACGGCACGCGGGTCGCGACCGACCCAGGCGGCGGTGAGTGTGTCCTCGCCCTTCAGGAAGCGATGCGCCCGCACGCCGCCGGTGGCACGGCCCTTGGCCGGGAACTCCGCGAAGTCGGCGACCTTTCCGGTGCCGGCGTCCGTCCCCGCCAACGCCTCGGCGGCGCCGGCGACGGTGACCACCACCGCGTCCTCTGTGCCCGCGGGCACGGCTCCGAACCACAGCACCTGGGCGGCCTCCGCCAGTCGAATGCCCGCCATCCCGCCCGCTGAGCGGCCCTGCGGGCGCACGCTGCCGGCCGGGAAGCGGAGCAGCTGGGCGTCGCTGGAGACGAACACGAGCTCGGCGTCATCGGGCGCGGCGGCCGCGCCGATGACGGCGTCCCCGGGCTTGAGCGCGATGAGCTCGATGTCGTGCTTGGCGGCGAGCTCGGTCGCGGAGACCCGCTTGACCACACCGCCTCGCGTCCCCAGCGCGATCGGCGGTGACTCCACCAGGGGAACGACCGCGACGACATGCTCGCCGCGTTCCAGTGCCAGGTACTGATCTGCACGCACTCCGGCGGCGAGCTGCACGGAGTTCCCGGGCACCGAGGGCAGGTCGACCGGTGAGAATCGGACGATGCGGCCGGCGCTGGTGATCGCGCCGAGGTCACCGCGGGTGGTGGCATCGGCAGCAGAGGCCACGGCGTCGTGCTTCGATCGGCGGGCGGGGGAGACGATCCCGCCGCCGGGCGCATCGGTCATGTCCGCGCGCGCCATCCTGCCGGTCGCGGTGAGGAACACGCGGCATGGTGTGTCCGCGATCTGCAGGTCGGCGGCGGCCTTCGTCGCGCGCGGACGGGCGACGGAGCCGTTGAGGAGCAGAGTGCGCCGGGGCATCCCGTGCGCCTCGGCGACCGCATCGAGCTCGCGGGCCACCTGCGCGCGCAGCAGCTCATCACTGGCCAGCAGCTCCTCGAGCTGGGCGATCTCCGACATCAGGGTGTCGCGCTCGGCTTCGAGCTCGATGCGTGAGAACTTCGTCAGGCGCCGCAGGCGCAGCTCGAGGATGTACTCCGCCTGGGGCTCGGAGAGATCGAACACGTCACGCAGACGTGTGCGCGCCTGCTCGGAGTCGTCGGACGAGCGGATGACCTGGATGACCTCGTCGATGTCGAGGATCGCGATCAGCAGGCCCTCGACGAGGTGCAGGCGCTCCTGCCGTCGCGCCAAGCGGTAGCGGCTGCGGCGGGTGATGACCTCGATACGGTGATCCAGATACACCCGCAGCATCTCCCGCAGCCCCAGCGTCTGCGGCTGCCCCTCGACGAGCGCGACGTTGTTCATGCCGAAGGAGTCCTCCAGCGGGGTGAGGCGATACAGCTGCTCGAGCACCGCCTGCGGGTCGAACCCCGTCTTGATGCCGATGATCAGACGCAGACCGTTTGCGCGGTCGGTCAGGTCCGCGACATCCGCGATGCCCGTGATCTTCTTGGCGGTGACCGCGTCCTTGAGCTTCTCGATGACGCGCTCGGGGCCGACCATGTAGGGGAGCTCGGTGACCACCAGGCCGGTCTTGCGCGGGGTGATCTGCTCCACGGAGACCTTCGCCCGGACACGCACGGAGCCGCGCCCCGCGGTGTAGGCGTCCTTGATCCCGTCGGTGCCCACGGCGATGCCCCCGGAGGGGAAGTCCGGTCCGGGCACGAACTCCATGAGCTCCTCGAGGGTCGCCTCGGGGTTCTCGAGCAGGTGGATGGCGGCGGCGACGACCTCGATCAGGTTGTGCGGCGCCATGTTCGTGGCCATGCCCACGGCGATGCCGCTCGCGCCGTTGACGAGGAGGTTCGGGTACGCGGCCGGCAGCACCTCGGGCTGCTGGAACTGATTGTCGTAGTTGGGGATGAAGTCGACGACGTCTTCGTCGAGGTTCTCGGTCAGCGACAGCGCGGCCGGGGTGAGGCGGGCTTCGGTGTAGCGGGCGGCGGCCGGCCCGTCGT
>JAUHYM010000185.1 GCA_030426515.1 Actinomycetes bacterium | reverse complement strand
AGGCGGAGCATGATGCCGGCATCCTCCATCCGCAGGAACAGGTCATCAGCGCTCGTCGCCTCCCGTGCCGCCGCCATCGTGTCGGCGGCCATTCCGAGAAAGACCGCCGGGTCGGGCTGCACGACGGTGCGGTCGTACACCCAGGGGTCGCGGGGGCGCACCCAGCAGATCGCAGAGGGGTCGACGCCGCGTTGCAGCAGCCACACGCCGGCATCCATGGCGGTCTTGCCGGCGCCGACGAGGACGAACTGCGGTGGGGTCTCGCTGATGCGGGCGAGGTCGTTCACGGGGATGACCGACACGCCGTCATCGACGAGGAACGGGGGTGGGGTGCGCGAGGGAATGGTGGGCGACAGGTAGGTCCCGTCGACCACGCGCGCGCGGGAAGCGTGGTACGCGGTGCCGCTGACCATCGAGACGAAGCGGCCGCCGCCGCGGTACTCGCATGCCGGGTGGAACTGCACGCGCCCCGTGCGCTCGAGCGCGGTGAGGACCGAACCGTAGTAGGCGCAGATCTCGGGGGCGGTTGCGCGCTCATGCAAGCCCCGCTCGGGACCCGTCTGCTGCAGCGCACCCGACCCGAGCCGGGTGGAGGCAACACCGTAGAACGAGGACGCCTGGTGCAGTCGCACAAAGGGATACGCATCGAGCCAGTGCCCACCCGGTGCGACCCGGCGGTCGACGATGGCGACGGTCGCGTCACTATGCGAGGCCAGGGCATCGGCAAAGGCCATGCCCATGGCGCCGGCGCCCACCGCGAGGTACTCGGCGTCGATCTCGAGCGGACCGCGCATGACCACATCCCACTCGCCCCGAGCGCGAGTGTCAAGGCGTTGAGCACCGCGTGCCGGGTACGCTTGCGGGGTGCATGAGGGTGAGAACGATGAAGCGCTCCGCTGGGACGGCGATGACGACCCACCCGTGACGAGCGAGCCGGATGACGCCGACACCGCGCGCCCGGCCCCGGCCCCACTGCCCGCCGGCTACACCGCCGTCGGCCGGGGAAGCGACGCCGTGCCCACAGCGACCTCCGAGCAGGCCTCGCACGAGGCGGATGACGATGCCGACGAACCGGAGGCGGCCGATGACGGCCGAAGCTCGTCGGCCGGCAACGCCTCGCTTGTGGCGACGGGCATCGTCGCCGGGATCTACGCGCTGTTCACGATCGGATGGGTGGTGGGCGGACTGCGGATGCAGACCACCGCGCAGTTCCTGATCGCGCCGGCGGTGTTCTGGGTGAACCTCTGGCTGGCGATCGCGGCGCCGGCGCTGTGGTTCGCGACGGCGTGGCTCCTCACGCGGCGCTCGGCTCGATGGGTCCGCTTCGTGTGGCTGGCGGCGGGAGTCGTTCTGCTCGTGCCCTGGCCCTTCGCGATGATCGGGACGGTGGGACAATGAGCGCATCCGCGGCAGCCGTCGAACCTCGACGCACGCCCACCTGGCTGGTCGCCACCATCTCGGCATTCTTCGGCCTGTTCTACGCGTACGCGGTGTGGAACGCGGTCGCGCTCCTCGTGCTCCAGGCGTCGGGCATCGTTCCACTCAACGGATACGGCTGGTTCGTGCTGCTGCTGCCGGTGGTCTTTCCCCTCGTCGTGTTCGGCGCGGCGTTCGCTCTCGGTCTGCGACGGGGGCCCGGCGCGCTCGCCCTCCTGCTGCTGACGGGGCTGGCGGTCGTCGCCGTGTTCTGGCTCGATATCGTCGCGTACGCGTCGGTCGGCGGAGCAGCCCTGCTCCAGTGAGCGATGTGCGTCCCCGTGTGACGCTGCGACGCCAAGAGGTCCGCGTCGCGGGCGCTAGGCTTGGAGTCGCCTCCGCGCCCCCACCGTGAGCGGCGCGGATAATCCAGCCACGCCCTCGCGCGCTCGCGCGGAACCCCGAAGGTTGCTTACGTGTCCAAGCCTGTCGTCCTGATCGCTGAACAGCTCTCGCCCGCCACCATCGATGCACTCGGTCCCGATTTCGAGGTTCGCCACGTGGACGGCACCGACCGTCCGGCGCTCCTGTCCGCCCTCGCCGACGCCCACGCGGTGCTGGTGCGCTCGGCGACGAAGGTCGACGCCGAGGCGATCGCTGCGGCACCCACGCTCAAGGTGATCGCTCGGGCGGGCGTCGGGCTGGACAACGTCGACATCAAGGCAGCCACCACTGCCGGGGTCATGGTCGTCAACGCGCCGACCTCGAACATCATCTCCGCGGCCGAGCTGACTGTCGCGCACATCCTCGGCCTCGCCCGCCACGTGCCGGCCGCGCACGCCTCCCTGGCCCGCGGCGAGTGGAAGCGCTCCAGCTACACCGGCACCGAGCTGTACGAGAAGACGGTCGGCATCGTCGGGCTGGGCCGCATCGGCGGGCTCATCGCGGAGCGACTCCGTGCGTTCGGCGTGCGCGTGATCGGGTACGACCCGTACGTGACGCCGGCGCGCGCGCAGCAGCTTCAGGTGGAGCTCGCCTCGCTCGACGACGTGCTGCGGGACAGCGACTTCGTCACGGTCCACATGCCCAAGACCCCCGAGACGACGGGGCTGATCGGGACAGAGCAGCTCAAGGCGATGAAGTCCTCGGCGTACGTGATCAACGTCGCCCGCGGCGGACTCATCGACGAGGATGCACTCTACGACGCGCTGATCAGCGGCGAGATCGCCGGCGCGGGCCTCGACGTCTTCACCAGCGAGCCCCCGGTCGAGAACGGTTCGGCCCATCGACTTCTCGACCTGCCCAATGTGGTCGTCACTCCGCACCTCGGCGCATCCACCGACGAGGCCCAGGAGAAGGCAGGCGTCTCGGTGGCCAAGTCGGTCAAGCTGGCCCTCGAGGGCGACCTCGTGCCCGATGCGGTGAACGTCGCCGGCGGCGTGATCGACCCGTTCGTGCGTCCTGGAATCGCTCTGGTCGAGATGCTCGGTCAGTTCTTCGCGGGCATCTCCCACGCCGCCCTCACCAGTCTCGACATCGAGGTCCGGGGCGAGCTGGCCGAGTACGACGTGAGCGTCTATCGGCTGGCAGCGCTCAAGGGCATTTTCACCAACATCGTGAGCGAGAACGTCTCCTACGTGAATGCGCCGCTGTTCGCCGAGCAGCGCGGTCTCGAGACCCGGCTCATCGTGGAGGCGGACAGCCCGCTCTACCGCAACATCACCATTCTGCGCGGGACTCTGAGCGACGGAACTGTGCTGACCGTGGCCGGAACCCTCGCGGGCACGCGCATGGTGCCGAAGGTCGTCGGCATCAACGACTACGAGATCGAGGTTCCGCTCGAGAAGTACCACGTGGTCATGCGCTACGCCGATCGGCCCGGGATCGTGGCGATCTACGGGCAGAAGCTCGGCGCCGCCGGCATCAACATCGTGAGCCTCCAGGTCGCGCAGCCCGACAACAGCGGCCGCGCCCTCTCGGTGCTGACCGTCGACTCGCGGGTTCCCGAGGATCTGCTCGACGACATGCAGCAGGCGGTGGGCGGAGACCTGTTCCACCAGATCGAGATCACCGAGCCGTAAGGAGCGACCTGTGCGCACGATCAAGCTCGCGCTCATTCCCGGCGACGGCATCGGGCCCGAGGTGGTCGCCGAGGCCGAGAAGGTCCTCGACACCGCTCTCGCCGGGTCCGACGTCACCGTCGACAAGACGCGCTTCTCCCTCGGCGCCGACCGCTACCTCGCCACCGGGGACACACTCAGCGATGCGGACCTCGCCGCGATCAAGGCGCATGACGCGATCCTGCTCGGCGCGGTGGGCGGCGTCCCCGGTGACTCGCGCCTCAAGGACGCGAACATCGAGCGAGGTCTGCTCCTCAAGCTTCGCTTCGAGCTCGATCACTACGTCAACCTGCGTCCCTCGCGGCTGTACCCCAGCGTCCCAGGGCCTCTGGCCGACCCCGGGTCGATCGACTTCGTCGTCGTGCGCGAGGGCACCGAGGGCCCGTATGTCGGCAACGGCGGATCCATCCGCACGGGCACTCCGCACGAGGTGGCGAACGAGACCTCGGTCAACACAGCCTTCGGCATCGAGCGCGTCGTCCGGTACGCATTCGATGCCGCCCAGCGCCGACGTCGCAAGCTCACCCTCGTACACAAGACGAATGTGCTCGTCCACGCGGGAGGGATGTGGAAGCGCATCGTCGACGAGGTGGCCGTCGAGTACCCTGACGTGGCCGTAGACTACCTCCACGTCGATGCGGCCACGATCTTCCTGGTCACCCATCCGGAGCGCTTCGACGTGATCGTCACCGACAACCTCTTCGGCGACATCCTGACCGACCTGGCCGGCGCCGTCACCGGTGGCATCGGCCTCGCAGCCTCGGGGAACATCAATCCCGACGGCGCATACCCGTCGATGTTCGAGCCCGTCCACGGATCGGCGCCCGACATCGCCGGCCAGCAGATCGCCGACCCCACCGCCGCGATCCTGTCCGTCGCGCTGCTGCTCGACCACCTGGGGCTCGCCGCGCAGAGCCACGCGGTGACTCGAGCCGTCGAGGCGGACATCGCGGAACGAGACGGCTCCACCCGGCGAACCGCGCAGATCGGCGACGCCATCGTCGCCCGCCTCCAGGCGTAACCTGGACGCACGCGCGGTATCGCGCACAGACCCGCCAGGATGTGACATGACCCTCCTCGACTCCGATCCCGACACCGGCCTCGAGCCTCTCGAGTTCGCCGTCCACCGCAATCTGCAGCCCGCCACGCCCGCCCGGCGTGCCGAGATTCTGCAGAACCCCGGCTTCGGCACGCACTTCACGGACCACATGGTCGACGTGTGCTGGTCGGTCAAGGGCGGATGGCACCGACCGCAGGTCACGCCGTACGGTCCGCTGACGCTCGACCCGGCCGCTGCGGTTCTCCACTACGGGCAGGAGATCTTCGAGGGCATCAAGGCCTACCGGCATGCGGACGGATCGGTTCACACCTTCCG
>JAUHYM010000184.1 GCA_030426515.1 Actinomycetes bacterium | reverse complement strand
CTGAGGGAGGGCGACGGCGAGTTCGGGATCCGCGACGACGACCGCGAGGCCCGAAGCGATCGCCTCGAGCAGCACCATCGGCTGGTTGTCGAAGTCGAGGCTGCTCGAGACGAAGGCGTCATGCCGCGCCATTGCGCGGAGCACCTGGTCCTGCGGCACGGCGCCGTGCACGCGGACCCCCACCGCGGGGGCGCTCCTGGCAATCGCGCCGCGGGCGACGCCGTCGCCGTACATGTCCGCCACGATGCCCGCCCCCGCGAGCCGCGCCGCCTCGACGAAGACCTCGGGTCGCTTCTCCGGCGAGACCCTCCCGCACCACATCACCCGGAGCGGCTCGCCGCGTCGCGCGCGGCGTGTCGGGGTGCCGATGCTGTCGATCAACGTGTCCTCGAGCGCGTTCGGAAGCACCGTGACGGGCGTGGCGCAGCCCAGTTGCCCGAGCATTCGCGCCACGTGGGGCGATGGCACGGTGACCGCGGCCGATGCGCGTGCCTGGGCAAGCATGAGGCGCCACATTCGCCGTGCCACGAGCGTGCGGGTGAACGGCAGCCCGCGCGGCACGGCCATCCGGCTGTGCTCGACGTGCCTGGAGTGGAGGTGCGCGAGCAGCCCCGTGGTGAGCCACGGCAGCGGCAGGACGTGCGCCGCGTAGACGTCGACACGGCCGTGAACGGTGAAGACCACGGGCAGGTCGAGCGCTGCCGCTGCGCGATAGGCGCCGAGCGCCGCGAACATCTCGGATTGGACGTGGACGACGTCGATGCCGCGGGCGACGAACTCGGCGCGCATCACGGCCTCCGCGGCCCGAGCGCTGCGCGTGAAGGGGTAGCCGTCGGGCCGGAAGCGACGGCTGATCGGCAGTGCGACCACATCGGCGCTGTCTGGCTCGATTGCCAGCGGGGCGAACACCGTTGCCTCGTGACCCGCTGCCCGCAACCCCTCGAGCTGCGCCTTGACCACGGTCTGGACCCCGCCCAGCGTGGGGAGGTAGTAGTCGGTGACGAGCGCGACCCGCATGCGCTCACTCTAGGGTCGCGACCCCGTCGCAACCGCTCTCCACAGGGCATGTGCCAGCGTCGACGGGTCGCCTACGATGACGCCATGCCGAGCGCCGCCCAGTCCGCACCGGGCACTCGCCCGCGGGTGCTCGTGACGGGTGCCAGCGGCTTCCTCGGCGGGTACGTGATGCGTGAGCTGGACGCCGCCGCGTACTCGCTCGTCGCCGCGGGACGCGATCGTGAGCGCCTCGCCGCGTCGCTCACCCCGGGCGCGACGCCGCTCGAGTGCTCACTGGCGGATCTGCCCGACACGATCGAGGACGCGGGCGCACTTGAGGCGATCGTCCACTGCGCCGCGCTGTCCTCGCCCTGGGGCACGCACGCCGACTTCGCCCACGCCAACGTCGAGGGCACCGCATCGGTCGTGGAGGCGGCGCGCCGCGCTGGAGTGCGGCGCATCGTGTTCATCTCGAGCCCGAGTATCTACGCGTCCGCAGCGGACCGCTGGGGGATCCGCGAGGACGACGTCGACCCCACGAATCGTCTCAACGGCTACATCCAGTCGAAACTCGCGGCCGAGGCGCTTCTCCAGCGCGCCTACGCGGACGGGTCGATCGAGGAGCTGGTGATCCTGAGACCGCGCGGCCTCGTGGGCGCAGGCGACCCGAGCCTCGTGCCGCGCCTGCTCGCCGTCGGCGACCGCATCGGCGTTCCCCTGCTGGCAGGCGGGCGCGCGGTCGTGGATCTGACGGCGGTCGAGAACGTCGCGCTCGCAGTCAGGCTCGCGCTCGAGACTGAGGAGGCGAGTGGGCAGGCCTACAACATCACCAACGGCGACCCCAGACCATTCGGCGACCTCGTCGCATCCCTGTACCGGCATCTCGGTGAGCCTCCGCGCACCCGACGTCTTCACCGCGGGACCGTGTACGCGCTCGCGGGGATCGCGGAGGCGGTGTGCCGCGTACTGCCCGGATACCCCGAGCCGCCGGTCACCCGCTATACCGTCACCACCATCGGCTACTCTCAGACGCTCGATATCTCGCGCGCCCGCGCCAAGCTCGGATACGAGCCACGCGTGAGCCTCGACGATGCACTCGCCGCCGTCGCGGCCGAGTGCCGAGTCCGCCATGGCTGAGCTGAGGTACTTCGCGTGCGGCGACACGACGCACGAGCTGTCGGCGCTGTTCGCGGGCCGAGTTCGCGGCCGCCGTGCGTTCCCGGCCGGTGTCTTCCTGTACGACAACGGCGCGGGCGCGAGGGTGCTCTTCGACACCGGGTACCGCACCGGTCCGTGGCCGCGGGGGATCGCTGCGACCGCGTACCGAGCGCTGGTCCCGCCGCGCGTGGAACCGCACGAGGGCGCGGCTGAGCAGCTGGCCGCAGCGGGCGTTGCGCCCGACTCGATCACCCACGTGGTGCTGTCGCATCTGCACCCCGATCACGTGGGCGGTCTCGTGGACTTCCCGGCTGCGAGGGTCGTCCTCAAGGAGGAGACGGCTCGCGCGGCCTCGTCCCCGCACCTGTCGCACGGCGTCCTCGGCGCGCTCCTGCCCGAGCGGTTCCCCCCGCGGGATGCGCTCGTGCTGGACTCGGGTGCATTCCGCCCCACGGCCGTCGGAGGCAGGACACTGCTGGCCCACGATCTGCTCGGCGACGGCATGTACCTCGTGCTCGACCTTCCCGGTCACGCGCCCGGCCACCTCGGCGCGCTCGTCGAGTCGCGGTCGCTGCTGGCAGGGGACGCGGCCTGGGGCGGTGATCTCACCCACTCTCGAGTGCGGCTGCGCCGGCCGCTGCGCGCACTGAATCACGACTGGGAGTCACACCTCGAGACCCAGCGGACGCTCGAGGAGGTCGCCGCTGCGGGCACGGCCGTGGTGTACTCGCACGACATCGACGTGCCGGCAAGGCTGTGGTGACGACGCGAACATCCAGGACGCGCATCGTGGCGGCCTTTGTGCGCGAGCGCTACCTGAGCACGCCGCGGAGCCGTGTGGCCCTCGAGCGCCGGCAGCGCCGCCTGCTGAAGCGGCACCTGCGGTACCTGCGGGCGCACAGCGCGTACTTCTCGACGGCTCCGCTGGACCCGGAGCGCCTGCATGAGCTTCCGATCGCCGACAAGGCCACGATGATGGCCCACTTCGACGACATGTCCACGGTGGGGATCGCACGGGACGAGGCGATGACGATGGCGCTCGCCTCCGAGAGGGACAGGGACTTCGGGCGCGACATCGACGGCCACTCGATCGGCCTGTCGTCGGGCACCTCGGGTCATCGCGGGCTGTTCGTCGTCTCGCCAGGCGAGCGCGCGAGGTGGGCCGGCACGATGCTTGCGCGCACGCTGCCGCGAGGGCGCTCGCTGCTCGCGCACCGGATCGCCCTCTTTCTGCGGGCCGACAACTCGCTGTACGAGTCGGTCGCATCCCGCGCGATCAGCTTCGAGTACTTCGACATCTACCGGGAGCTCGAGTCCCAGGTGGTGAGGCTGGCCGCGTACCGCCCCACGGTGCTGGTGGCGCCGCCGTCGGTGCTCGTGCAGATCGCCGCCGTGGGGCGCCGGCTCGGGCTCGACATCGCGCCGGAGCGCGTGATCTCCGTCGCGGAGGTGCTCGACGAGCTGGACCGCGCGCGCATCGCGGAGGCGTTCGGCGTCGCTGTCGTGCACCAGATCTACCAGTGCACCGAGGGCTTCCTCGGCCACACCTGCGAGCTCGGCTCGATGCACCTCAACGAGGACACCGTGCTGGTCGAGCGCGAGTGGCTCGACGACGGCCGATTCGTGCCGATCGTCACCGACCTGGTGCGGCGGGCCCAGCCCATCGTGCGCTACCGCATGGGTGATGTCCTCGTTGCGGGCGGGCCCTGCGGATGCGGCAGCGCGCTCGCGGTCGTCGAGCGCATCGAGGGCCGCGAGGACGACGCCCTCGTGGGCCGAAGGACGGACGGCTCGGAGGTCACGGTCTTCGGGGATCAGATCGTGAGGGCGATGCTGTTCGTCGACGGGCTTGAGGACTTCAGGGTGTGCCAGACGGGGGCCGATGAGGTCGTGGTGAGAGTCGCCCCCCTCACCGACGTCACGGGTCGCGCGGCTCGTGAGGAGCTGCACGGGCTGTTCGAGCGCATGGGCTGCACCGAGCCTCGCCTGACGGTCGAGGGGTTCGTCCCCGACCTCGGCACCAAGCAGCGTCGGGTGACGCGGGAATGGGATCACGATGAGGGCATGTGAGATTGCGGGCGTCGGCACGGCGCTGCCCGCGGGAGTCGTCACGTTCGGCGATCAGACGCGCTATCGCGTCGAACGCTCAGGCGAGCTGCTTGACCTGCTCGAGGCCGCGGCCCGCGAGGCGCTCGACGACGCCGGGCTGGGTCCGGAGCAGCTCGATCTGGTGATCTGCGCCAATGCTGCCGGCGCGCAGCCGCTCCCGTGCACCGCAGCCCTCCTGATGGAGCGGATCGCGGTTCAGGGGACCGCGGCCGCCTTCGACGTGAACTCGACGTGCACCAGCTTCATCACGGCGCTCGACGTCGCCTCGAGGTACGTGGCGGCAGGAGACGCCAGCCACGTCCTGATCGTCGCGGGGGACGTCGGGTCGCGCTTCCTCGACCCCGCCCAGCGGGAGAGCTACGAGCTCTTCTCCGATGCCGGGGCGGCCGTGGTGCTGCGCGCGGCGCCAGGCAGGGATGCGGGGGTCGTCGCCAGTGCCCAGCGGACGTGGCCCGCGTACGCACACACCACCGAGGTGCGCGGGGGCCTCGCATCGGTGCCGCCTCAGGAGTTCGGTTCGCGCGACCCGCGCGACTACCTCTTCGACATGGACGGCAGGGCCGCGCTGCTGGCGATGGCTCGCGTCCTTCCTGGGTTCTTTCGCGAGTTCTTCGAGGCGTCGGGGCTGCCTGCCGATGCATTCGCCCTGGTGGT
>JAUHYM010000016.1 GCA_030426515.1 Actinomycetes bacterium | reverse complement strand
CCGCGAATCCATGGGTCTGGTCGGGCTCGAGACAGGGCGCGCTGCCGACGACGCAGTCGACGTCCTCGATGCGACCGCACGAGGAGCACACCATGTGGTGGTGGTTGTCGGCGACGCGCAGTTCGAACCGCCCCGGGTGGCCTGCCGGCTCGATGCGGCGCGCGAGGCCCGCGTCGACGAACGATGTGAGGGCGTTGTAGACGGACTGCATGCTGGTGGAGGGCAGGCGTTCGCGCGCAACGGCGAAGATGTCGTCGGCGTGGCCGTGCGGGACTGCGGCGAGCGCCTCGTAGACGGTCACGCGCGAGGTTGTGACGCGGAGCCCGGCTTCCCGCAGCGCCTGTGCGGCGGGAGCGAGGGCCGACGTGTCCATGTCGACCATCCTAGTGCTTTTTTGATCTATACAAAACAACCGCGCACCCTGTGGGCACGGTGTTCACCGCCGATTCATCGGGTGGGTCATCCTGCGATGACGCGTCGTGCTCCCGCCTCGTACTCGGTCAGATCGCCGGTCTGCCCCGCGCGACTCGCACGTCGGCCGAGCACCAGCATGTAGACGAGGAACACCGCGAGTGCGGCCGCGCCGATGCCGATCTTCACAGCCCAGGGCCACGGCTGGCCGGTGACGAAGCCCTCGACCAGGCCCGAGAGTCCGAGCGCGAAGATCAGGCCGATCGCCACGGTGCCCAGCGCTCTCCCCTCCTGAGCGAGCGCCTCGCCGCGTGTGCGAGCGCCCGGCGCGACCCACGCCCAGAAGATCTGCAGCCCCGCGGCCCCCGCCACGAAGATGCTCGTCAGCTCGAGAAGCCCGTGCGGGAGGATGTGCAGGAAGAAGACGTCGCCGGCGTCGAAGGCGAACAGCACCGCGGCGGCGGTGCCGACGCCGATCGCGTTCTGGATGAGCACCATCACCGGCCAGACGCCGGTGATGCCGAACAGCACGCATTGGGCGGCGATCCACGCGTTGTTCGTCCATACCGTGCCCGCGAAGACCGCGGCCGGGTTCTCGGTGTAGTAGTCGGTGAACTCGTTCTCGGCGTAGTACTGCAGGCTGGCCTCGTCGCCGAGAGCGGCGAGCGCGGCCGGGTCGCCGGCGATCCATGTCGCCGCCAGGCTCGCCATCGCGACGAAGCCGATCGCCACGGCGAGCGTCATCCGCCGCACGCGGTACAGCGCCGCCGGCAGCTGATCGACGAAGAACCGCGGGATGCCCCGCAGGGGGTTCTCGGGAACGCCGGTCAGCCGCAGGCGGGCACGCGCGAGCAGCGTCGAGACGTGGTCGCCGGCCTGCGTGCGCCCGGCGCTCGTCTTGAGATCGGCGAGATCCGCGGACGCCGCGCGATAGCGGATGACCAGTTCCTCCACCTCGGCGCCGTCGAGCCGTCGCTGCCTGCTGAGGGTGTCCAGGCGCGCCCACTCCTGCCGCCGAGCGGCGGTCAGCGCGTCGAGGTCCACGTCGCCACTCTACGGGCCCGCCGGAGGTGATTGACTGGTGCCGTGCCGCAGCCGACGCTCATCGACATCCGCCAGGACGAGATCCTCACCGGGGAGGCCGTGGCGCTCGACGTGCAGCCGGTGGGCTACTTCCTCCGCGCTTTCGGTGCGGGGATCGACGTCCTCGTGTCCGTGGTGATCCTCCTGGGCTTCGTCCTGGCCGCAGATGCGCTGTCCGGCGTGGTCGAGATCCCCGACTCCGCGCTGACGATCGTCCTCATCGTGACCCTCGTGACGGTGACGGTGGTCATCCCGACCACGGTGGAGACCGCCTCGCGCGGACGGAGTCTGGGCAAGCTCGCCGTGGGCGGTCGGATCGTCCGCGCCGACGGCGGAGCGATCGGTTTCCGCCACGCGTTCATCCGCGCCCTGGTGGGGGTGCTGGAGATCTATCTGACACTCGGCGCCCTCGCGCTTCTGGTCGCGGCGTTCACGCCGCGCGCCGAGAGACTGGGCGACCTTCTCGCCGGCACCTACAGCGAGCGCACGCGCGCGGCGAAGCTGCCGCCCGAGGCTCCGGGTGTGCCGGCCGGAATGGAGGACTGGGCGGCGATCGCGGATGTCGGGCGGCTGCCGACGCGGCTCGCGCGGCGCCTGAGCCAGTTCTCGCGCGAGGCAGCGACGATGCACGCCGACGCGCGAACCCGGATCGCGACCGAGCTGGCGGCCGAGGCGAGCGCTCACGTCTCCCCGGTGCCCGACGTCCATCCCGAGGTGCTGCTCCGCGCGGTCGCCGCGGTGCGTCGCGAGCGGGAACTGCGGGCCCTTGAGCTGGAATCCGAGCGGGTGGCGTCGCTCACCGCGGGCGACGAGACGCGGCGCGGCCTCCCCGCTCGCTGAGTACCGGTCGCCGACAGCGACGGGTCGTTGTCAGTATCGGTAGTGGTCGACCTTGTAGGGCCCGTCCACGGGCACGCCGATGTAGGCCGCCTGGACGGGGCTCAGCTCGGTCAGCACCACACCGAGCGCCTCCAGGTGGAGACGCGCGACCTTCTCGTCCAGGTGCTTGGGGAGCACGTAGACCCCGGTCGGATACGACTCAGGGGTGGCGAACAGCTCGATCTGGGCGAGCACCTGGTTCGTGAACGACGCGCTCATCACGAACGACGGGTGGCCGGTCGCGTTCCCGAGATTCATGAGGCGGCCCTCGCTCAGCACAAGGACGCTGCGGCCGTGCGGGAGACGCCACTCGTGCACCTGCGGCTTGATCTCGACCTTCTCGACCCCGGGCACCGCGGCGAGCCCGGCCATGTCGATCTCGTTGTCGAAGTGGCCCACGTTGGCGACGACGGCCAGGTGCTTGAGGCCCATCAGGTGCTCGGCGGTGACGACGTCCCGGTTTCCGGTGCCGGTCACGACGATGTCGACCTGGGCGATCACGTCGTCGAGCCGTGCGACCTGGAAGCCGTCCATCGCCGCCTGGAGCGCGCAGATCGGGTCGACCTCGCTGACGATGACGCGGGCGCCCTGGCCGCGCAGCGCCTCCGCGGCCCCCTTCCCGACGTCCCCGTACCCGCAGACGAACGCGACCTTGCCGCCCATGAGAACATCGGTGGCGCGGTTGAGCCCGTCGGGCAGCGAGTGACGGATGCCGTACTTGTTGTCGAACTTCGACTTCGTGACCGAGTCGTTGACGTTGATCGCAGGGAACAGCAGGTTGCCGTCGGCATGCAGCTCGTACAGCCGGTGCACGCCCGTGGTGGTCTCCTCGGTCACGCCCTGGACCTGCGCGGCAAGACGGGTCCAGCGCTGCGGGTCGGCGGCCAGCGACGCCCGCAGCCGCTCGAGGACGATGCCATACTCCTCGGAGTCGTCCGGTGCCGTCTCGGGGACCGCGCCGACCGCCTCGAATGCGACGCCCTTGTGCACCAGCAGCGTGGCGTCGCCGCCGTCGTCCAGAATCATGTTCGGGCCATCGGCGCCCTCGGCGGACCAGTCGAAGATGCGGTCCGTGCACTCCCAGTACTCCTCGAGCGTCTCGCCCTTCCACGCGAAGACGGGCACGCCGGCGGGGGCGTCGACGGTGCCGTGGGGCCCCACCACGACAGCCGCGGCCGCCTCGTCCTGGGTCGAGAAGATGTTGCAGCTGGCCCAGCGCACTCGCGCGCCCAGCGCGACGAGCGTCTCGATGAGGACCGCCGTCTGGACCGTCATGTGCAGCGAGCCCGCGATGCGCGCGCCGGCGAGCGGCCGACTCTCGCCGAACTCATCGCGCAGGGCCATGAGGCCCGGCATCTCGTTCTCGGCGAGTCGGATCTGGTGACGACCCGCCGGGGCGAGTGCGAGGTCGGCGACGCGGTGCTCGAGGATCGTGTCAGCGGCGGAGGGCGCGGAGGTCGGCATCCTGTCATTCTCCCACGCAGATGTGCGGCCCCGTCTGCTCAGGCGCGCAGCGTCTCGTGACGGACGACGACCCAGCCGCGGGGAACCGAGAGCCGGTCGGTGTGGATCGCGCACAGATCGTGCGCGTGCGGATCCTCCAGGCCGCCCAGCGGGCCGATCGCCGCCATCTGGTCGCCGTAGTCGTAGGTCAGAGTCGCCACGGCTTCGCGGGCGCAGGCCACCTTGGAGCAGAGTCTGTCGCGCATCACCCCGAGGCTAGCGCCCTTGGCCGCGCGGACCGTGGCGCCTCGCCGGGGCTCCACGGGCGCATCGCGCTCTCTAGGATGGAGGGCATGAGGCGCAGACGCGGGCCGGCTCCCCGCCGGGCTCCCCGCCACGGCAGGCACGGACGCGAGGGGCGCAGCGCCATCCTCCGTCCGCCGCTGCCGCCGCTGGATTCGCGGATCGATCGCTTCGATCTCGCGGTGGGGACGGCGGCGGAGTTCCTGCGGTCGTCCTGGCCCGAGCTGCGCGAGGTCTCGTTCGAGTTCGCCGGAATGCCGCGGGAGACGGACCCGGAACGCGGCATCCCCCGATGGACGGTGCTGGAGCACCAGAAGCGCATCATCCTGTATCGCGTCCCGATCGAACGGCTGAGCCGACTTCACCGCGACGACGAACTGCACCGCCGCATGGTGATCGAGGGCTGCGTCTTCCGTGCCGCCGCGGAATACCTCGGGCGCGACCCCTGGGACCTGGGGCCGGAGCGGTTCCGCTACTTCTGACCGGCGCGCGCTGGGGAGCAGCCACACCGGCCGTTCACGGGTAGACCGTGATCGGCTGCGCAGCCGCATCCTGCGGCCACACCGCGAACGCGGCGAGCGCGTCGTCGCCGGACAGCACGACGGACGCACGCAGCGCGTCGGCGTCACCCGGATCGATCTGCCAGACGGTGCCGCCCGCCAGCGGGATCGAACCGGCGTTGCGGGCGGGAACCAGAAGAGTGCGCTGACCGGACCCGTCGGCGGCGGCGATCGTCACCGTCGCGTCCTCGTCGCCGGCGTTGACCACGTGCAGTGCGGCGGCGGGGCCGCTCGGGATGGCGGCGATGGCCGGCGCGTTCAGGTCCGGCGCGGACGTCAGCCACGCGTAGTCGGAGCCGTCGCCGAACCCGGTGGCCTGCCACACCGATGCGACGATCTGCACCGGGGCCTCGACCGACACCGTGTAGGAGCCGGCGGGGAGCCCTCCGAGATCCAGCTCGATCGGGGTGCCCGCCTGCAGCGGCACGTTCTCGGGCTCGCGCGCCGGCGACGTGGCTCCGACGGCGGTGACGGTGACTTCGGCTGTCGCGTCCGCGTCCGGCGCGAGGACACGGACGATCGTGGCGGCGTTGCTCGCGCCGGCGATGCCCGGGTCGCTGGCGACCGTGACGCCGGGAATGGTCTGGACGAGATCGGCCGTCGCGATCGCACTCAGCTGATCGATGCCGCCGGGCTGGAGCACACGAACGATGCTGGACTGCATGCTGGCGCGCACCGGCGCCCCGGTGGCCGACACCCGCACGACCGGGCTGTCCTCGCCGAGCGCGATGCCGGCCAGCGGCACCACGCGCTGCGAGCGCGGCGCGATGGTCACGTCACCGAAGCCCGCGGGGACGACCGCGCCCGATGCCCCGAAGACCGTGAGCGTGACGGTCGCCGCGACATCGCCCGGGTTGGCGATCAGGACCAGGTCGGCGGCGCCCGTCGTGCCGGCGCCCCCGACAAGCCACGAGTCGAACAGCGGCGTGCGGCAGGCGTCGACGGTGAACCCGGCGAGGTCGTCCGAGCGTACCGTCGTGGCCTGCGAGGCGGCGAGCGGCGTCGCCGCGGACCCGCTGGGAGCGGCCGTGAACGCGGGCGCTCCCCCGCTTCCGTCGACTCCCTCCGACGCGAGCAGGATCTCCTCGGGCGCGGCGCCGTCGCCCGGCACCCCGACGAGGGTGCGCGGTTCGGCAGCCACCCCGATCAGCGCGGCCTCATCCGCGACACGACCCGCGGCAAGGACCGGACCATCACACGCCACGACGCTGTCGGCGGGCGTGGGGATCGCTTCGAGGACGACCGGCTCGCTGCGCACGGTCGGCCAGGGCACGATGACGCCGACGACGACGACGGCGACCGCGGCGAGCGCGGTGAGCGCCCCAGCGCCGACCGCGGCGCGGTGCCGCCATCCGGGCGCGCTCATGCTCGCCCTCCCGGTCGTGGCAGCCCGACCACGCGCGGACGGTAGCGTGCCGCGCGATGGGAGGCGGCGGTGGGCACGGCCAGCAGGAGCGCGACCGCGATGACGCCGAGCTGCACGGCGATCACGGTGAGAGCCCTGGTCCGCTCCTCGGACGTCAGACCCTGGCGGGCAGAGGCCTCCTCGGCGACCCGCCACAGCGTTCCCCGCTCCGTGTCGCCGACCGCCACCAGGCCCTCACGCTGATCGATGGAGGCGGCGGCTCGGAGCATCATCGCCTCGGCGCGTGTCGACGGCTGCGACGACGCCGCCGAGAGCATGACGAAAGACACTCCCTGGGCCCGCAGCGCGACGACCGGGTCGGCGCTGGCACCCGCGACGAGATCGGCGGTGACCCGGGCGATCGCACTGTCGGCGGGCACGGCCTCGGTGCGGGTCGTGAGGATGGTGGCGGCCGAGCTCAGCGTCTGACTCGCACCCCACACGACGTTCGACGAGATGGCTCCGTCATCGAGCGGCGAGATCACGAGCGTCCCGACGTCGGGGGTGTCCCGGCCGATCGCGGCGATGTACGCGGGCAAAGTGCTGCGCTCGCCGACAGTGAGGAGCGCATCACCGCGGGCCATCGCCGTTGCGCTGGGAACGGCCAGCGCGAGCAGTCCCGCGGCGATGACCCCCACCGCGACGGGACGCACGATCGCCGGACGCGGGGCGATGCCCGTGTCGAGGGTGGTCAGCGCGGCGGCCAGGGCGCCGAGGAAGGCGAGGCTCAGACCCGAGCCGGCCCATACCGGGACCGGCTCCGCCCACGAGAAGGCGACGGCGATCGCGATCTGGCCGAACGCGGTCGCGATGCCGAGAACGGCCACGACCAGGAACATCGACCCCGCCGCGCGACGTCCGCTGACCGGTGCGAGCGCGGCGGCGACGGCGAGCGGCACGAGCAGCAGCGGAACCCACCAGGTCGGCGCACCGTCGAGGAACGCGGTCCAGCCTGCCAGCCCCGATGTGGGGAAGCCCGCCGCCAGTGTCGCGCGCCCGGCCGCGTCGGCGGCGACGCCCGGCCCTGACCACACGGCACCGGGATCCGCCAGCAGCGCCCAGAGGTCGCCGGCGCGCGCCTGGTGCCAGATGAGCGGGGCGAAGACGACGGCGCTCGGCACCACGGTCCACAGCACGCGGACCACACCGCGTCCGTGGCGTGTCGCGATGACGATGATCAGAGCGACGACCCACACGATCACTGCAGCCGGGGCGAGAGAGGGTGTGCAGGCGAGGAGCGCGGCAAGGACGAGGGATGCTGTGCCCGCCGATCCCCACGATCGGTGCGCGACCGCCCCGACGTAGAGCAGCCACGGCAGCAGGAGGTGTGCCAGCACGGCCGCCGGGCGCGGTTCGACCAGCGCCGAGAGCAGACTCGGCGCCAGCGCCCACGCAGCACCCGCCAGCAGCCGCAGCGACGACCTCTCGGTGATGCGCGTCGCGGCGAACCATCCGCCGAGGGCCGCCAGAGGCATCGCGGCGACCCACAGGGCGACGATCGCGGTGGGCGGGTAGACGGGCCACAGGCTGCCCACCGCGGCCACGATGGCGGCGAACGGATCCGCCGGTCCGACGACATCCAGTCCACCGGCACGCAGGCCCCAGCCGGCGTCCAGCCAGAGCTGCGAGAACGCCTCGCGCATCGGCAGCAGCGCGCCGCCCGAGATTCTCGGCCATGCGAGCAGTGCCGTGAACGACAGCACGGACACCACCAGCGCACCGAGGACGACCCACGCGCCGCCACCGGCGAAGAAGCGCAGGTCGCTGCGCGGCGTGCCCGTGGGCTCCCGGTCGTCGGTGCCGAGCTGCGCCTGGAGGTCTCCGCGACGGGCGCGCAGCGTCGCGAGCGTCGACCACGCGGTCACCCGTGTGCGCGCGATCCGACGCCGCGCCCGGAACACCGCAGGCACCTGCACGAGCGCGACGGTGGAGGCGCCCCACTCGGGAATGATCCGCGTGGGCGCCTTTGCGACCAGTGCCGCGATCGTGCGCAGCACAGCCAGCGGCAGCAGCGAGATCCAGTGGAACGCCACGGCGGCCGGCGGCGCATAGACCAGGCGCCGATGGAGCTGGGCGGTGCGCGCCCGGAAGATCCGACGGCCGGTGCGGTGTCGATCTCCCCGCGCGGGGAGCCCCGCGACGCCGTCGCCTTCGACCGCGACCCGCGCCGCGGGTGCGACGACGACACGGTTCCCGGCGAGGCGGGCGCGGATCCCCAGGTCCAGCCCCTCGTCAGCGCCATGGAGGGCGCGATCCAGGCCGCCCAGCTGCGCCCAGACGTCACCGCGCACCAGCAGTCCGCGCACGTCCGCGCCGAGAACGTCGTCGGTGGCGTCGTGCTGCCCCTGGTCGAACTCCCCGTCCGCAATGATCACGGCGTCACCGAACCGCGTGATCGTGGCACCGAGCGAGACGATGCGGGAGCGATCCGCCCCCCGCACGAGCTTCGGCGCGGCAGCGGCGACCGTCGGCGCGCTCTCGAGTCGGGCGAGCAGCGCCGCGAGCGCGTTGGGCTCCGGGGCCGTGTCCTGAGCGAGGAGCCAGACGGCGTCGTCGTCGCCGTCGACGGCTGCGCGAACGGCAGCGGCGTACGAGGTCCGCGACGGCAGGGCGATCACGCGAGCGTCATCGGCCTGCGCGATCCGGTCGCGCACGAGCTCATCGTCGCCGCAGTGCACGATCGTGACGAGATCGCAGGGGTGGCTCTGCGCCGCGAGCGCGGTGAGCGTTCGCTTCAGATGGACGGAGGCCGGGGCGCGTCCATCGGGACGCACGACGACGATCGCGTGAACTGAGGCCGACATGACGCAGTCAGCCTAGGCGTCTGCCGAGGGGATGACGGACGCACACGCGGCATCCGTCGCAACGGCGTTCAGCTGGCCTGACGCTTCAGTCGGCGCCGCTCTCGCTCGGACAGACCGCCCCAGATGCCGAAGCGCTCGTCATTGTGGAGCGCGTACTCAAGGCACTCCGAGCGGACTTCGCAGGACGAGCAGATACGCTTCGCGTCGCGCGTGGATCCGCCCTTCTCCGGGAAGAACGCCTCCGGATCCGTCTGTGCGCACAGTGCATCCGACTGCCACGCCAGCGCGGTGTCCTCTTCGGTCTCGGCGACCGGACGCACGCCCGGGACGCCGAGGTTGACTGGATCGACGAACCAATTATCGGGAACGCCGGAACGGTACTGTGAGCCCGTCATCTCGTTCTCCACCCTCTTGCCCCCTTCACGCGGGATCGCGTGTACAGGTAATTACACCCGTGTAGTTCGCCGGGGTCAAGCGGCAGATACTAAAGCCTCAAGGCGCCGTTGAACCTTTGCGACGCGCCGACGGCGTGTCGCGATCGCGCATCGATGCCGCACTCCGGGCAGCAGGGGCCTGGCGGCCCCGGTATACCCTGAGACCACCATGGCCGTGTACGCGAAGCACTCCGCCAGCGCCCCTCCGAGCGCGCCGATCCGCGAGAAGGCGGGTCACCTTCTGCTGCGCGGGTACTGCATCCTCGTCCTGTTCACCGCCATGACCGCCGGAGCCTGGAACAACCTGCTCGGACCCATCGGCCTCACCGTGTGGGTGGCGGTGCTCGCGCTGGCGAGCGTGCTGCTGTGGATACGGCCGCCGCTCCAGCCCGGTGACGACAGGCCGCGGTTCACGTGGCGCCGTCTGCCATGGATCGCCCTGGCCTACGTCGGCTGGGCAGGAGTGTCGATCCTCTGGTCCGCCTGGCCCGCCGTGACCGCACTCACCTGGTTCCTGCTCGCGGCGACGACGCTCCAGGCGCTGTTCGTGGCCAGCGTGCTCACGTGGCGGGAGCTCGTCCGGGCGATCGCCTCGGCACTGAAGTGGGTGCTGGGCCTGTCGCTCGTGTTCGAGCTGATCATCTCGCTCGTCGTGCACGGCCCGGTGCTCCCCCTCTGGGTCGACGTGCCCGCCGACATTCCGGCCGAGCTGTACTGGTCGCGCGACAACCTCTTCGACGGCGGTCGCATCCAGGGGATCGTCGGCAATGCGAACCTGCTCGCCATCCTGGCGCTGATGGGCGTGATCGTGTTCGCGATCCGATGGTGGGTGCAGAGTCCGCGGCGCGGCTGGCTGATCGCGTGGATCGTCCTCTCTCTCTACCTCATGGTGCGCGCGAACTCGGCGACCGCGTGGCTCGCGGCGATCGGCGTCGTGATCGTCCTGGCGACAGCCCTGGCGATGCGCTCGGCGACCCGCCCCGGGGAACGGACACGCTGGTACGTGCTGTACGCGGTGGTCGGGATCGGCGGCGGTCTGACCGTGTGGCTGCTGAGGGATGTGCTGTTCTCCTCGCTCGGACGCTCGTCCGACCTGACCGGTCGGGAGCAGATCTGGGACACGGTGCTCGCCAAGGCCGGTGAGCACCCGGTGATCGGGTGGGGGTACGCGACACCGTGGCTTCCTTGGGATCCCGCCTTCGACAGCTGGATCGTCGACCATGACCTGACCGTGTTCCACGCACACAGCGTGTGGGTCGACGTGTTCTTCCAGCTCGGCGCGATCGGCCTGGTCCTGATCGTGTGCGTGTTCCTCGCGCTGACGTGGCGCACCTGGTTCTTCGCGGTCGACCGCCCCCGCTGGGACCTGCGCCGTGATCGCCCGTACAGTGCGCTCACGCTGCTGCCGACGCTGACCGTGACGGTGCTGCTGGTGCAGAGCGTCGTCGAGTCGCGCCCGCTCATGGAATGGGGCTGGCTGTTCATCGCGCTGTTCGCATTCAAGATCAAGCAGTCGCCGCACATCGGCCAGGGGCCGACCGAGGAGCGCATCGCCATCGAGCGCGGCGAGATGCCCAAGCAGGCGGTGTGAGCGACGAGGTCGGGGCGCGCGCGCTGCTGCGGCGGGCCGAGTCGTTCCTGGCGACCGCCGACATGGCGCGCGCCTACACCCTGGCCGCGTTCGGAGCGGTCTTCAGCGCGTTCCTGATCACACGCCTGTCAGGGCAGGTGACGTACATCACGATCATCACCGCGCTGGTGATCATCGGCGTCGCGATCCTCGTCGCACGACGTGCCGAGATCTCGCTGCTGCGACTGGTCCCCAGCACGCTGGTGCTGCTGATGGGCTGGATGCTGCTGAGTGCGATCTGGTCCACCGAGTCGGGCCTGACCGTGCAGGCGTGGCTCGCCAGCGCTGGGCTCGCCGTGATCGCCGTGGTGATCGGACACGTCCGCGACACCCTGCAGACCGTCCGTGCCGTCGGCGACGTGCTCCGGGTCCTCCTCTCGCTGTCTCTGGCGATCGAGGTGTTCTCAGGGATCCTGATCGACACGCCGATCCGGTTCCTCGGCATCCTCGGCAACCTGGCCATCGGCGGTCCGGTGCAGGGCATCTTCGGCACCCGCAACCTCCTCGGGTTCGTGGCGCTGCTGGCGATCATCACCTTCGTCGTCGAATGGCGCACCTCCTCGGTGCGTCCGGGGGTCGCCGCCTTCTCGGTCGTGCTCGCGGGTGGTCTGGCGGTGTTCAGCGACTCGCCGACCGTCGCGGTCCTCGCCGTCGCGATGGCCGCCGCGACAGGAGCGCTCGCGATCGTCCGCCACACCGATCGCCGCTATCGCACGGCCGTGCAGTCGGCGCTGGGCGCGATCGTGGTCATCGGCCTGCTCATCGCGTACGCGGCGCGGCACCCGATCATCCGGCTGCTCAACGCGGGCAGCGACTTCTCGACACGCGCCGAACTGTGGAACACGGTCCTCGACTACGTCCGGCTCCGACCGATCACCGGATGGGGATGGTACGGACCGTGGGCAACCGACGAGTTCCCCTTCTTCGGCCTGAACTTCATCACCGACGACACCCATCTGTCGGCACTGAACGCGTACTTCGATGTGACGCTGCAGACCGGGTGGGTGGGCCTGGTGCTGTTCGCCGGCATGGCGGGCATCGCGCTGGTGCGCTCCTGGCTCGTGGCCAGCGAACGCCGATCTGTGCTGTACGCCTGGACGCCGCTGATCCTCGTGGCGCTGCTCGTGGACTCGATGTTCGAGAGCTTCACGCTCATCGGGTTCGGCTGGCTGCTGCTGGTGCTTTGCGTGGTGCGGGCAGGGCTCTCACGCTCGTGGCGCGGCGCGCCCCCGACCTCGTCGATCGGTCTCCCCCCGGGCTCCCCCTCCGGCGTCTCGACCTAGCCGCTCACCGGCGCTCCCAGGGTGCGCCAGGTAGACTCCTCTCTCGGCCCGCCCGCCCGCCGAACCCCGGAGTTGTCCCCCGTGACCCACGTGCTTCAGAAGGTCGTCTTCCCGCTCGAACGCGACCCCGACCTGCTCCCCCTCTACGCCGACCCCGAGACCTGGTCGATCATCGACGAAGAGCACGTCCGGATGTCGAACGTCGCGCACCTCGGCAATGTGCTCGACCGTCACCGCGCGCGGATCGTCCCGGGACGCCGCGTCTCGTTCGGGACCTATTTCAACGCGTTCCCCGCGTCGTACTGGCAGCACTGGACCGCCGTGCGCGAGATCCGATTGACGGTGCGCATGAGCGGACCCGCGACGATCCTCGTCTACCGGTCCAACGGTGGGAGCACCCCGCAGCGCCTGGAGACGCAGGAGGTCACCGGCGACTCGGCGTCCACCTTCGACATCCCGCTCACGCAGTACAGCGACGGCGGCTGGGTATGGTTCGATATCGTCGCCGACGATGAGTCGGCCGTGTTCGAAGGCGCGGAGTGGACGACGGAGCAGGAGCCCGCGCGCACCGGCAAGGCCTCCATCGGCATCACGACGTTCAACAAGCCCGACTACTGCGTGCAGACATTGACGAGCCTCTCGGAGGCGCCCGACGTGCTCGACGTGCTCGACCGCATCTTCGTCGTGGACCAGGGCACCCAGCGGGTCGATGCCGAGGCAGACTTCCCCCGCGTGTCGGATGCCCTCGGTGAGACGCTGCAGATCATCACGCAGCCCAACCTGGGCGGTTCGGGCGGGTTCGCTCGCGCGATGAGCGAGACCCTGCAGCGCCCCGAGAGCGACTTCGTGCAGCTCCTCGACGACGACGTCGTCATCGAACCGGAGTCGATCCGTCGTTCAGTCGTGTTCGGCCAATTCACCACGCACCCGACTCTGGTCGGCGGGCACATGTTCGACCTGCTCGACCGGCCCAAGCTCCACGCCTGGGCTGAGGTCGTCGACGACAAGCCATTCATGTGGCGCAACCTCTTCCAGGAGAAGATGCCGCACTACTTCGGCGAGACGAACCTGCGCCAGACGCCGATCCTGCACATGCGGATGGACGCCGACTACAACGGCTGGTGGATGTGCCTCATCCCCACGCAGGTCCTGCGCGAGGTCGGCCTCGCGCTGCCGGCATTCATCAAGTGGGATGACGCGGAGTTCTGCGTACGCGCCGGCAAGGCCGGCTACCCCACGGTCTCGATGCCCGGCGTCGCGCTGTGGCACGTGTCGTGGCTGGGCAAGGACGACGCGATCGACTGGCAGGCGTACTTCCACGGTCGCAACCGCCTCGTCGCGGCGCTTCTGCACTCGCGCCAGAAGCGCGGCGGCACGCTCATCCGCCACAGCCGCCGCATCGACATCAAGCACCTCATGATGATGCAGTACTACCCGGTCGAGCTGCGCCGGCGCGCCCTGCGCGATGTGCTGCGCGGGCCGCACCACATGTGGGGCAACCTCGCGACCGCGATGCCCGAAGCCCGCGCCGTCGCGAAGGAGTTCCCCGAGACCACCGTGCACAAGGACACCGACGTGATCCTCCGCTCACGCAAGGGGCGTCAGGTCTACGGCCGGCTCAAGCGCAACGTCTTCGACTCCCCCACGGGGTTCATGCTGCGGTGGTTCACGGCGATCACGCTCGTCTCGCACTGGTTCCACCAGCCGCGCCCCGAGAACATCGAGCAGCCCGAGGTGGAGTTCGGCAAGGGAGATGCGAACTGGTGGCGTCTTCCGCTGCACGACAGCGCACTCGTCAGCGCCGCCGACGGGTCGGGGAAGAACGTCTACGTGCGCGACCGCGCGTTCTTCCGCCGTGCGCTGATCGACACGATCGTCCTCCATGCGCAGCTGCAGTGGCGCTGGCCGAGACTCTCGCGTCAGTATCGCAAGGCCTTCGATGACCTGACCGCACCCGAGGCGTGGGCACGCGTGTTCGACAAGGCCGACACGTGAGCTCCACCGCCCCCGCGGGCTTCGCGCCGGAGTCAGCGGCGATCGCCGTGGTCACCTACAACCGGTCCGGGCTGCTGTCACGCCTCCTCGAGAGCATCGTCGTCATGGACCCTCAGCCGGGGCACCTGATCGTCATCGACAACGCCTCGGTCGACGACACCACTGAGGTCGTGGAGTCGTACCGCGACCGTCTGGACTGCGAACTGGTGTACCGCCGACTCGAGACGAACACCGGCGGCTCGGGCGGATTCAGCGAGGGCGTGCGCGTCGCGTACGAGCTCGGCTCCGAGTGGATCTGGCTCATGGATGACGATGTCGAGGTGATCCCGGACGGTCTCGCCAAGATGGGCGCGTGGGCGCCGAGATTCAAGAGCATTCAGGGCCGCCGCTACGACTACGACGGCAGCGAGTTCTACTGGCAGTACCGGATCGCCGAGAAGATGGGCATTCCGATCCCCTTCGCGCCGGCGAGCTTCGACGCGTCCGGATACAAGCCGATGAACTCGGGGTGCTTCGAGGGAATGTTCATCCACCGCGACATCGTCGGCCAGATCGGACTCCCCGACCCGCGCTTCTTCATCTACTGGGATGACCAGGTCTACGGCTGGCTCGCGTCGCGCAGCACCGAGAGCGTCATCGTCGACGAGTTCGTGCTGCGCCGCACACGCGAGATCAAGCAGTGGGACATGGGCATCCGCCACATGAACGCGTCGAGCAACGCGTACCGCTACTACATCATGCGCAACCGCGCCCACATCAAGCAGTACTACCGGGCGCTCGATGTCTACAACCCGGTGCTGTTCGCACTGGGAACCTCACTGACGTTCGTCAAGGAGCTCATCCGGCTCCTGTTCGTCGAACGCACCGTCCGCGGCACGAGCAACCTGTTCCGCGGGCTGCGGGACGGCGGTCGGATCGCGCGGGACCACAGCTGGGAGCCGATGCCCGCGCTCGTCCCCTCGGACGCCTGACGATGCTCTCCGGCGGGCTGATCGCGCCGATCACGTAGCGCGCCGATCCCGAGGTGCATCGGCACGTGTCGGCGTCGGAGGCGGCGAGCACGTCGTCGAGCGCCGCATCCCGTTTCAACGCCCCTTGTCGAGGTAGAACCGTGGCCTCGGTTACGCGCCTCGCACAAGCGTCGCGATCAGGTCCGCCTGGGACACCGACCGCGCCTTCACCTCGGGCAGGTGACTGTCCAGCTTCGCCTGCACGTCCCCACGCGCTGCCTCCAGGTCCGCAAAGCGCTCGGCGAGGTACTCCGGCGTCAGTTTGTCGTGCCCGAACGCCCAGTCCTCGAGTTCGAACATCTCGAGCACCTCACGGTACTTGTGACTCCACCCGATGACCAGGGTCGGCACAGCCATCGCGAGCGACGAGACCATCGCGTGGAAGCGGCTCGCCACGAACAGCCCGCACTGCCCGATCACGTACCGCAGCTGCTGAGAGGTCATCTCTCGGTCGAAGAACAGCACGTCCGCGCTGCGGTCGAGCCGCGCGTAGATGTCGCGGCACAGGGGCAGATCGTTGTTGTGCGTCTTGTCGGTGCCGGTGCGCACGCTGTGGGGAATGAGCGCCACGCGCTTGCCCTGTGCCTGCAGGTGCTCGATGAAGCCGACCATCTGAGCGGCATAGTCGTCACCGCGCGCGTCGACCTTCTTCTGGAGGACGACGCTGGGGCACACGCCGACCACGTCGCCCCCGTCGAAGAACGACAGGTCGAAGTGCCGACTGACCTCCTCACGCTCGGTGCCCGACATCTCCAGCGAGAAGGCGTAATCGGCGCCCGCATACAGGTTCGTGAGCCCCAGGCCCTCGGCGAACTCGTGCGTCAGTCGGCCGCGTGTGACGAGGGTGTCCGCCTTCGGGAGAAAGACCTTCGAGGCCGCCCGGTTGATCGGGTTCTGGAACGGACCGACCGCCTGGGCGCACTTGAACACCGGTGTCTTCACGTTGATGGCAGGCAGGATCGACGCGACGTTGTAGAGCAGGAACTTCTCGCGCCCATCGGTGAACGTGATGCCGCCCTGATCGAGAAGCACATCCGCCTCGACGAGAGCACGGATTGCACGCGAGCGACGGACGATCGTCTTCCGCAGCGGCGGGAGGAGCCGGTACGCGAGGGCGAGCGAGTTGATCGTCACGCCGAGCTGGCGAGGATTCGCCGCGACCACGTCGAGGTTGTCGTACGGATTCTGCGCGCGGTCCTCCGCGGGGTACATACTGAGGAGGGTGAACTCGACGTCGCCGAGGCGCTCGCCGAGCGTCTGCACGGCGCTCTCGAGCATCGCCGCGGCTCCCTTGTTGCCGGACAGCGCGGACCCGATGATGGCGATCTTGTGAACGTCAGTGGTGGGGCTCATGGTCTGTTCTCCTTGGGAACGGCGCGTCGCACGCCAGCGTAGATGAGGGCGATCACGCCATCGCCGATGGTACTCAGCAGGCGCGCGAGAAGGCTGATCACGATGGCCTCGGCGACCGGCATGTACTGGCTGAGGATCAGGACGATGACCGCCTCGCGCACCCCCAGTCCGCTGGGTACGAAGAAGGCGAGGATGCCGATCGCTCCGGCGAGGACGTACGCGGCTCCGAAGGGGAGCCATTCGGCGGGTGTGACCTCGGTCACCGTGGCGCAGATGAGCACGAAGCCGATGGCGTTGACGACCCGCGGACCGATGAACTCGAGCGTGAAGCCCAGCGATCGCCACGACCCGAGGAAGTAGTCGTGCGGAACATCCTGCCTGAGCGCGCGCCGGGCCGGAACACTGACGATCTTGTGGAACAGCGGCTTGTACATCACCGCCGCCATCGGAATGAGCACCAGCAGCGGAACCAGTAGCAGCGTGACGTTGTCGCCGAAGATCTCGGGCCCGAGACTGATCAGCAGAATGAGCACGCTGGGAATGATCGAGGCCAGCTGAAGGAACACGTTCTCGTACACGAAGCTGATCACGATCAGCGTGCGACTGATTCCCTTGCGACCGGCCCACACCACCTTGTTCACGACCGAGCCGACCTGACCGGGAATGTACTTCAGCAGCCACGACGCGCACTGCACGGCGACGGCCTCGGCCACGGTGACATGCGCGTCGCGATCCAGAACCCGCACGATGCGCGCCCAGAGCAGCCCCGTCAGCGGCACGGCGAGCGCGAAGACGAACACGACGACGATCCACAGCCCGTCGAACGACAGCTGCTCGGCCTGGATCTGATCCCAGTTGTCCCACAGGGCGCGCGCGAAGAAGTAGCCGACGACGCCGACCACGAGCACGGTGATCCCCCACCGCAGGGCCTTGCGACGCCAGCGAGGGGGCGAAGCGGGTGCCTCTGACATCGTCAGTTGTAGCGTCGGAAGGTCTCGAGCCCCTTCTTCTCGGAGTAGGGCACCATCCCTTCCGGGTGTGCGTAGCCCACCGCGATCAGCATCACGACGCGATCGGTGAGGTCGAGGTCGAGCGTCTTCTGCATCTTGCGCTCGAGGGGCTCGAAGTCCGGCCAGTTGATGACGCTGGAGCTGAGGCCGAGGGTCTCGAGCGCCAGCATGAACTGCATGGCCGCGAGGGAGCCGTCCACGTAGATCGCGTGGCGGTCGCGCGGGCTGAAGTACGACTCGAGCTTGCCGACGACCACCACGATCGCGGGGATGTTGTGACCGTACCCCGCCGTGCCGAAGGGGATGGACGAGACGGTGCGCACCTGCTCGGGGTCGTCGAAGACACGGAACTCGTACGGGAGTCGGTTGCACGCCGTCGGAGCCTGGCGGCCGAGCCAGAGTGCCTTGTCGATGAGCTCGCGCGGCACCTGCTTCTGCTCGAACCATCGCACGCTGCGCCGCTGCATCACCAGCGACTGCAGCTCGTCGTAGGTCATGTCCGACAGCTGCTTCTTGACGTAGGGCACCTTGCCGGTGAACTCACCCTCGTAGGCGGCCGCCTCGAATCGCGCGCGTGCCGCCTGCACCGTGGCGTCCTCGCCCGTGGCGACACGGAAGTACTCGGTGAGCACGTCGTGCGACCAGTCCATCTCGCCCTGATCCATCGTTCCCGGGCTGAGCCGGCACTGCCGGACGGCCTCTTCGTAGAACTCGATCGTCTCGGTGATGTAGTCGCGCGCGAAGACATCGCGGCGGGGCCGCATGATGAGACCCTTCTCGAGCCGGTGGATATTGCGGCGAAGCTCCACGTGGGTCAGTCGGTCCCGCCGCTTGTTCCGGTAGTAGTTCCGGCGGCCGCGCAGGACCGCCGCCTGCTCGCGGTTGAACGTGATGAAGCTGACGAAGTAGAAGAAGTGGGTGAGCACCCGGCTCGACCCGAAGCTTTCGAGGAAGACGCGGTTCACGGTCTCGTAGACGCGACGGATCCAGGTGATCGCGAGCAGGTCCTTCGCGATGCCCTTGAGTTTGTTCAGCAAGAACGACCCTCCTGAGGTGGGTGGGATGAGGGGTGACGACGTCAGGCGCGGCCGTCGCGCGCGCCGTGCGCGGACTCCACCGCCGCCACGCTCACCGGAAGCGACGGGTGGACAGCGGCATCCCGGGCTCCGCCGGTGCGTGGATCAAGCTGGCGGTCGGGGCTGTATTGGATGAGCT
Organism: Actinomycetes bacterium; assembly: GCA_030426515.1. GTDB lineage: Bacteria > Actinomycetota > Actinomycetes > Actinomycetales > Microbacteriaceae > Microbacterium. Next base: position 9,421 of record JAUHYM010000016.1, on the reverse strand, counting down.
TGATCCGCTCGAGGGCGTCCTCGGTGAGGGTCCGATTGGTGTGGAGCATGTCCGACAGCACGAGGAGAGCGATGCTGAGAAGCGCACCGACCAGGAGAGCGCTGCCGAGGATCAGCGACTGGATGTGGTCACCGGCGACGCCGAGCCAGCTGAGCACCGCGAATCTCCCGAAGGGGATGAGCGCGCCGATGAAGAAGGCGATCGCCAGTGTGAGGAACACCACGTGCGGCTTGAACATCACGTAGCTGCGCATGATCGCCTGCCCGGAGCGGCCCATGTGCTGGAAGATGTTCTTGAACAGCCGAGACTCTCGGGTCTTGGGGTTGGTCTTGACCGGCACGCTGGCGATCCGCAGACGCTTGTTGCCGGCCTGGATGATGGTCTCCATGCAGTAGCTGAACTGCGTCACTACATTCAGGCGGTAGAGCGACTCTCGGGAGTAGGCCCGGAAGCCACTGGCGGCATCCGGCAGATCGGTGCCCGCGGCGAAATTGACGACCCCGCTGCCGACCCCCTGCATGAGCTTCTTGAACGGGGAGAAGTGCTCGATCGTCTTGGTCTGACGGTCGCCGATCACGATGTCGGCCTCCCCGCGCAGGATCGGCTGGACGAGGTCGGCGATCCGCTCCTGCGGGTACTGGTTGTCTCCGTCGGTATTGACGACGATGTCCGCGCCGTGCTGGAGCGCGTAGTCGACGCCGTCGCGGAACGATCGAGCCAGACCCATGTTGCGGGTGTGGAACACGAAGTGCTCCACACCGAGCTCGCGGGCTACCTCGACGGTGCGATCGGACGACCCGTCGTCGATCACGAGAAGGTGAATCTCATCGATGCCCTCGATCTGCTTCGGAATGGTTGACAGCACCAGCGGCAGAGTCGTCTCCTCGTTGAGGCATGGAATCTGGATGAAGAGGCGCATGTATCGTCCGGGGTCTTGAGAGTGTTGGCATGCGACAGGGGCTCCAAGCCTGGCGATGGCTGCATAAGTCGCGGCCCGGTTATCATAGTGGACGGTTCTTGTGAGACTTGGGCACTCGAGCACCGAGCGCTCAGGTTCGGACGCGATTAGTGTCCGACCATGCGTAGACCGCCAGTGATCGAGGTTGGGAAGGTCACCGAGCACTCGATCGGCGGGTGCAAGGCAGACTTCCTCGGGGCGGGGAACACCGGCCCAGCCGCGGGGAAGTCCGGGCCGCCGACGCGGGAGTACCAGCTGGAGGCGAACGCACCTGGCGGCGCTGGCATGCCAAGGTGAGGCAAGAACGGCCGCCGAACGGGCCGTGGCCCCAGTACGACGAGCTCGCCCTCGCAGGCTACGAGCTGATGTTCGGGTACCGACACGTCGACGGATGCGAGGTCGACCCCGACACCGGTGTGGTGCTGTCGGTGCTGATGATCGTCTAGTATTGACGCAGCGTCCACGCCGTGCCCTGAGAACGGGCGACCGCCGACCTCACTTCGTTGCCGATGAGAATCACAGTGTGTCAGACGCCTCCCTGATCATCGGCGTGGGACCAGGCATCGCGCGTCGAGCCGCTGACAACCCGACGGAGGCTCCGACCGTGCCGCGCTCTGCTGCTCCCGATGCACACACCTCTTTTGACCCGGGTGCCGAGTCTTCGTCTCCCGAGTCCGCAGCTGTCGCTCCCGCCCTCGGCTCGTTCAGCGCAGACACGGTCCCGCCCACGGCACTGCGACGACGCGCTGAGAGGGTGGTCCCGGCTGAACCGTCCTCCTGGTTCTGGTGGGTCGCCGCGGTCGTCGCACTTGTGGCCTTCGTCTGGCTCCGTTTCGAGGTGAGCCGCGACGCCATCGCGCCACGAACGCCTTGGGACGAGATTCATCCTCTCCAGATCGCGCGCCTGCTCGCCGGAGCGAGCGAGATCACCCCGCTGTCCGGGAGTGGCTACTACCCCGGCTGGGCCATGCTACTGACGCCGATCTGGTGGTTCACCCAAGATCCGACGACGGCGTACCTCGCGGCCGTTGCGCTCGGGAGCGTGTTCGCCGCGGCCACGATCCTTCCGCTGGCCGCGATCGGGCGGTACATGGGGCTCAGCACGCCGCAGGCGCTCACCGTCGCGACCATCGTGATGTGCCTGCCCGGACGCGTCGGAGCTGCCGAGTACGCCCTGAGCGAGCAGGCGCTGATGCTGTTCTATGCCTGCGCCGTGCTGGCGATGTTCGCGATCTGGCGACGTCCGTCCTGGTGGCGACTGATACTGCTCGTGGCGGCCGTCTCAGCGGCGTATCTGACGCATTCTCGCGCACTCGCCCTGGTGCTGACTGCGCTGGTGTGGATGGCGTTCTTCTTCCGTCGCAGCATCGCGAAGGCCATCGTGGGCGTCGCGCTGCTGGTCCTGGCGTGGCGGGGCGTCGACATGCTCGCCACTTCGATCAACAGCCGGGTCCTGCTGCCCGGAGCCGACAAGGCGGACCTCGCGATCTCGGCGCTGACCAATGCGGAGCCCCGGCTCCTCGCGCGCGTGCTGTTGAATCAGAGCTGGGCGCAGGTCGTGGGCACCGCCGGGCTCTTCGCGCTAGGGATCGTGGTGATTGTGGTCTGGATGCTGCGCGAGGTGCGCACTCTTCGACTCGGCCCTGGCTCATTCCTCTTCGGCCTCACGATCGCGACCGTCGCGATGAGCGCGATCTGGTGGACCCGACCGGACATCCTGTGGAACGGCTCGTATGTGCGGCTGGATGCCTGGCTGTACACCCGCTACATCGATCAGGTCGCTGCCTTCGTCTGCCTCGTTGCCATTGTCACGCTCATCCGCCGGGTGCGCGCGTCGATGATCTGGATCGCGCTGGGAGTTTTCGTCGCAGGAGCCATCGCCGTCGTGGTGCGCGTCGCGCCGGATGTCCCGTTGTGGGGTGTGATCTCCACGAGTTCCTCCGCGATCAACAGTTGGCAGCAATTGTTCCCCGACGAACCGTTCGTGCGACCACTGCTTCCATCCTTTACGAATGAAGGCAGCTTCTGGCTGTGGGCTTCCCTGTTCGGGGTCGCCTGCATCGCGTCGATGTTCGTGCTCCGGACGTTCCCGCGCACTACCGCTGCGGGCCTGATCGCGCTCGCGACCGTCCTTTCGCTGGATGCGGACCTGGACTTGCGGCGTCCTGCCCCGCTCGAGACCGAGGCGGCCCTCGAACTGGCGGATTCGGCGGCAGGAGGCGGAGAGCTGCTGCCTGTCGATGTAGACCTCACCTGCGCCACCGGAAACAGGCAATACCAGATGCTGAACTGGGCGGGCTATTGGTTCGCTCCGCGCGAGGTGAATGTCGCCATCCCGGCGCAGGGCTACCCTTTCACCACCGACCTGCTGCTGTCCTGCCATGACAACGCGGAGCTGCACCGCAGCGGCGCTCTGCGCGTTGACGGCGAAGCCGAGTTCGGATATCGGGTGTGGGTGCGGCCCGGTGATCTCCAGGACGAGCTCTCACGTGCCGGCGTTCTCGAGGGGCGGGAGTGACGTCACTCTATGCGCCTCGCTGTCGTCGGAGGAGTTCGGCGATGAGATCGGCCTGAGCGACTGAGCCTTGATCCACTTCCGCGAGCACGCGCGACGGCTGGCAGATCTCAAGATCATGTCTCCGTTACGGCCTGACGCCGGGGATCCTACGCACTGCGCGCATTGTCGCTGTTGTAGGCCGCGATCACCGTTTCGATGTCGTCATCCATGACGAGGTGGTGCTCGCGAATGTACAGGCCGCGCTTGCAGAAGCGCTTGAGGTCTCGCTCGTTGTGGCTGACGAAGAACAGCGTCCGGCCCTCTTCGAGCATCTCCTCGATGCGGCGATAGCACTTCTCGCGGAATGGTCGGTCGCCAACGGCGAGGACCTCGTCGACGATGAGGATGGGCTCGTCGAGCTGAGAGACGACCGAGAACGCGAGGCGCACCTTCATCCCGTTGGAGAGGTGCTTGTACGGCGTCTCCTGAAACTCCTCGAGCTCCGCAAAGGCGATGATGCCGTCGTAGCGCCGATTCACCTCGGCCTTGCTCATTCCGTGCAGGGAGGCTGTCAGTCGCACGTTCTCGCGCACGGTGAGGTCGCCGACGAACCCCCCGGTGATCTCGATCAGCGGGGCGACGCCCCCGTGCACGGTCACAGCGCCTTCATCGGGGAGCAGCACGCCAGCGACGAGTTTCAGCAGGGTGGACTTGCCCTGCCCGTTCCGGCCGACGACGCCGATCGCGTCCCCGGGCTTGACGTCGAAGCTGATGTTCCGCAGCGCCCAGAACTCGCCTTTCGGCGTGCGACGTGACGCGCTGGCGAACATCGCCTTGATCGAGCGCCGACCGCGGCGATTGCGCCGGAACCGAACCCCGAGATCGGATACTTCGATCGCGTACTCGCCCATCACAGCTCCTTCAGCACATCGCGCTCCAGGGCGCGGAAGACGAACACGCCGACAGCGAGAAGCGCGACGCTCACCACCATGCTGGCGATGACCGCGGGCGTGTTCCACTGTTCGGGGAAGAACGCCGACCGGTACATCGAGAAGATGCCGGAGAGGGGGTTCACCACTCCCAACCAGCCGAATCCGTTCGGGAGATCCTGCGCGCTGTAGATGATCGGGCTCGCATAGAACAGCGCGCGCAGCACAAGCTTCGTCGTCCTCTCGAGATCCTCGAACAGCGCGCACAACGGCGCCAGAATGAGCCCGAGTCCCGCGAGCAGGCATGTCTGCACGAGGATCGCAACGGGGAACCAGAGCACGCCCCAGCCGACGTGGGCTCCTGAGAAGAACGCGAAGGCTGCGAGCACCGGCAGCGCAAAGATGAACTCGATCCCCTTCGACAGGATGATGCGCCCGACCCAGATGACACGAGGGATCGACGTCGATCGGACGAGCTTGCCGTCCCTGTCGAAAGCGCGCGTGAAGTCGCTGACCGCGGCGTTGAACCACACCCACGGCAGCAACGCCGCGATGAGGAAGACGATGTACGGGTCGGAACCGACGGAGCGCTCGAAGATCTGGGTGAAGACGAACCAGAAGATCAGGCTCATCACGAGCGGATCGAGCACGCTCCACAGATAGCCCAGCCAGCTCGTCGCGTAGCGGACACGCAGATCGCGCGCGGACAGCACCCAGAGGGAGTAGAGGTTGCGGCGCGAAGATCCCGGCGCGCCTACGGTAGCGGTCACCCGAGCCCTCAGCTGAGCTGGTTGTTCCACATCGACAGCGCCGAGCCGATGGCCATGTGCATGTCGAGGTACTGATAGGTGCCGAGACGCCCTCCGAAGAAGACGTCCTTCTCCCCCTTGGCGAGGTCGCGATACGCCAGCAGGCCGACCCGGTCGGCCGACGTGTTCACCGGGTAGTAGGGCTCGTCATCGCGCTCGGCGAATCGCGAGAACTCCCGCATGATGACGGTCTTGTCGCCCGAGAAGACGTCCTTGCGCTCCGGGTGGAAGTGCTTGAACTCGTGGATGCGGGTGAAGGGGACGTCCGCGTCCGGGTAGTTCATCACGGGTGTGCCCTGAAAATCGCCAACCGGGAGAACCTCCTGCTCGAAATCGAGCGTGCGCCACGAGAGGAAGCCCTCAGTGAAGTCGAAGTACCGGTCGACCGGCCCGGTGTAGACAACGGGCAGTTGACCGACCACGGCACCCTGGTGCAGAGGCTGCGATTCGTCGAAGAAGTCGGTGTCGAGCGAGACCGTGATGTTCGGGTGGTCGGCCATCCGCTCCAGCCACGCGGTGTAGCCGTCCTTGGGCAGGCCCTCATAGGTGTCGTTGAAGTAGCGGTTGTCGTAGTTGTAGCGCACGGGGAGTCGGCTGACGATGTCGCCCGAGAGCTGCTCCGGCGAGGTCTGCCACTGCTTCGCGGTGTAGTGGGCGAAGAACGCCTCGAACAGCGGTCGACCGACCAGCGCAACGCCCTTCTCGTAGAAATTCTGCGCCGTCGCGACGTCGAACTCTCCCGCCTGTTCCTTCACGAGGGCTCGCGCCTGGTCGGGGGTGAAGGCCGCACCGAAGAACTGGTTGATCGTGTGAAGGTTCACCGGCAACGCGAACACCTGACCGTTGTGTGTCGAGTAGACGCGGTGCACGTAGTTCGTGAACGTGGTGAATCTGTTGGCATACTCCCACACGCTCTCATTCGACGTGTGGAAGAGGTGTGCACCGTAGCGGTGAACCTCGATGCCCGTCTCGGGCTCCTTCTCGCTATAGGCGTTGCCCCCGATGTGGTCTCGGCGGTCGATGACCGTGACCTTGCGGCCGGCGCTCGCGGCTCGCTCCGCGATGGTGAGGCCGAAGAAGCCGGACCCGACGACGAGAAGATCTGTGTCCATAGTCAGCCATTCTGTCATTGCGCTGCCGGGATGCCTGTGAACACGTTGAACGCGTCGGCCGGCTTCCCACGCCCGCGCGGGCCCACCCTCGCTATCGGCGTGCGCCAAGGTGCGCTGGGATACACTCGCTTGTCGTGCACCGTGGCGAATCACCCCGCGCCCGCCGCGGTGATTCGAACGGTTGCCCCGTCGCCCCCGCTGGAATCCAATGCGCTAAGGACACAACAGATGACCGATCCGAAGAAGACATATGATGTCGCCATCCTCGGGTGGTGGTACGGAAAGAACTATGGGTCGATCCTCACCTACTACGGGCTGAACCGCGCCATCGACAGTCTCGGACACTCCATCCTGATGGTGCACGAGCCACTCGGATACAACGGATATCGCGTCTCGTGGCCCGACGACATCCTCTCCATGGAGTTCGCGCGCCGCATAGGGTACGAGCACACCGAGCAGCAGCACTACTCAGAACTGCCTGCGCTCAACGAGGTGGCGCGCGCGTTCGTCGTCGGCAGTGACCAGCTGTGGAACCCGCTGATCGGCCGTGTGAACGATGACCTGTTCCTCGACTTCGTCGGAGACCAGAATGACCGCGTCGCCTACGCCACCTCGTTCGGCAACCGCGGCACCGAGAAGTTCGAGCCGGCGTTCATCGCCGAGCACGCCGCGAACCTGCAGAAGTTCAAGGCGATCTCGGTTCGCGAGCGCTACGCGGTCGACACCGCGCGCGACATCTTCGGAGCAAAGGCGACGATGGTGGTAGACCCCGTGTTCCTGTTGCCCAAGGAGCACTACAGCGAGCTCGCCTCGACGTCGACCGTGTCACCGCAGGGTGAGTACATGGCGGTGTTCTTCCTCGACCCGAACCCGGAGAAGAAGGCCGCCGCGCTCGCCGTGGCCGACAAGCTCGGCTTCAAGAAGATCATGGTGATCCCGAATCCCGACGGCGGCCGGGAGTCTGTTGCCGAACTCTTCGCCGATGAGCCACGCGCCGAGATCATCGCGGAGGACGCGCCCGAGAACTTCCTGCGCATCTACCGCGACTCAAGCTACGTGATCACCGACAGCTTCCACGGTTCCGCCTTCGCCGCGATCTTCGAGAAGCCTTTCTCGTCCATCTACAACACCAAGCGCGGCGCCGACCGATTCGAGGACCTTCTCACCGCGCTGGGATTCGGCGAGAGCCGCCGCGTGCGCGAGACGGACACGGCCGCGGAGATCGCCGCGAACCCAAATGTCACGCGTGAGATCGACTTCACCGACGCTCGCACCTACCTTGAGAAAGGCAGGGCCGCGTCAATGGAGTGGCTGGAGTCGGCGCTCGACCCCGAGAAGAAGGACTCCGCGGCGCTCGATCCCTCGAAGATCAGCGAGGCGGCGGCGGCCGTGGTGCAGAACTTCTCCCTGAGGAACCCGGACTTCACCGCGATGACCTCGGGATGGCGGATCTCCCCCGGCGCGCGGGGCACCCGGCTGAGGGTCGCTCGCGGTGGCGCCGTGCTGGGAAACCTCGCGTGGACCGACCTGCCGGCGGCGGTCAAGAAGGGCTCCTCCTACCTGCTGCGGATCGACTGGACGCCGCGCACCGCAACGCCGACGGTCAACCTCCACCTCCGCAATCCCGACACCGGGCGCTTCCGCGTCGTCGGCAAGGTCGATATCCCGGCGAAGTCGAGGTCTGCGCGCACCGACACCGTCATCCTCCGCGTTCCCGAGTCGGGACTGAGCCAGTTCATGCTCGGCGCGATCCACTTCACGGGTCCGGGTGCCGGCGCCGATGTGCGCAGCATCGAGTTGACCGAGTTGGCTGTGGGAACCGCGCCGGCAGGCCTGTCGGGCTTGGGCGGCGCTCCTGCGCAGGGGTTCGCGGGCCAGTCGAAGGCCCTGGCGCTGAAGGACCACGAGCGCCAGATGCACTCGTACAACCACAGCCGCACTCCTCAGGCGCTCTCCGGGGCGCGCGCCCGGATGATCTTCCACGCGCACGCGATCGAGAAGGGACTCAGCCGCAGCAACTTCCGAGCCGGTTTCGGCAAGGTCGCGGTGCCCGGTCTGGCCAAGGAGATGAATGCCTGGCTCGCGGCCGGCCACAGCCTCGACGACAGCTTCCTGCAGAGCTCGGCAGCGGTGATGAAGAGCTACTTCCAGCGCCATGACTCCCTGAAGTCCGATGTGTCGCCGTACCGGCAGCTCTTCTCACCGGCGGCGCAGGAGCTCATCGACAACTGCACGCATCAGGAAGGCGGCGTGCTCCCCGCCGACCAGTTGCGCGAGATCTCTCGCGAGGACGTTGACGAGCGCAGCTTCCTCGACGTCATGTACGGACGGAGAAGCGTGCGTGAATTCACGCGACAGCCTGTGGCCGACGAGGACATCGCGCGAGCCGTTCAGATCGCGATGCAGGCCCCGTCGGTGTGCAACCGGCAGGGCGCCCGGGTGCACCAGTTCGAGGATCCCCGCACCATCAAGTCGGTTCTCGACATCCAGGGCGGCTTCGCCGGCTACGAGATGCCTCCGCGTCTCCTGCTGATCTCCGCTGACCTCGACGCCTTCCTGTTCGCGCCCGAACGAAACCAGCCATTCGTGGACGGCGGCCTGTTCATGATGTCGCTGCTGCTGGGGCTGACCCAGGTCGGACTCGGCTCGTGCTCGCTGAACACGGCGATGGGCACCGAGAAGGAGTCGAAGATCCGCAAGATCATCGACATCCCCGAGCACGAGGTGTTCATCTCATTCGTCGCGGTGGGCCACTACGACGATCAGGTTCTCGTCCCCCGTTCGAAGCGCACCGAGATCGACGAGATTCTCATCGCCCACCGAAAGGGATAGCACCACCCGAGGCGACGCGAACGCACACTGCGCTTCCACGCCTCACGCTGCTCACGCCGACGCTCCGAACGCGTCTGCTTGTCGATCATGGTCATCAGTGTCTCCTGCCAGTCAGGAGCACCACCCCTCACACAGACCATCCGACACCCTCTGAGGATGCCGCTCACCCCGCGTGCGTTCAGCGATAGTCGACGGTGTCGCGGGGCACCCACAGGTCGGCGCCGTCAGCGGCCTGGAACATCAGCCAGTCACCATCCGCGGTCACCCCCGTCGCCGTCAGCCCG
>JAUHYM010000015.1 GCA_030426515.1 Actinomycetes bacterium | reverse complement strand
AACCCGGTGCACACGATGACCGACACCGGCGTCGACGCCGAGCGCGGCAACCAGGGCTTTCCGCACGGCATCGGCGGCGCCGACGACGTGATCGCGATGCCGCTGCAGTGCTCGACCCAGTGGGACGGGCTCGGCCACATCTTCGACCACGGCACCGCGTGGAACGGCCGCAAGGCGGGCGACGTCGTCACCAGCGAGGGCGACCTCGTCACGGGGATCGAGCAGGTCGCCGATGTCATCGTCTCGCGGGGCGTGCTGCTGGATGTCGGTCGCCACCTGAACCCCGAGACCGGAGAGCTCGCCGACGGATACGCGATCACCGTCGCCGATCTCGAGGCGACCGCCGCCGCCCAGGATGTCACCGTGGCGCGCGGCGACATCGTGCTCGTGCGCACCGGCCAGTACGCCCGCACGCGCCGCGAGGGCTGGGGCGACTACGCCGGCGGCCCCGCTCCCGGCCTGTCGCTGACCACCGCCGGCTGGCTGCACCGCACCGAGATCGCCGCGATCGCCACCGACACATGGGGGTTCGAGGTTCGACCCAACGAGTTCGACGTGCCGGCCTTCCAGCCGCTGCACCAGGTCGTGATCCCCAACCTCGGGCTCACGATCGGTGAGATGTGGAATCTCGACGAGCTCGCCGAGGCGTGCGCCGCGGCATCCCGCTACGCCTTCCTGCTCTCGGCCGCCCCGCTGCCGATCACCGGTGCCGTGGGATCGCCGCTCAACCCCGTCGCCATCCTCTAGCCGCCCGACACACCAGCACCCGAACAGAGAGGTTCACATCATGGCCGCAGTACAGAAGGTCGCCATCGCCGGCGCCGGGGCCGCAGGTCTCGCCGCCGGCATCCAGCTCGCGAAGGCAGGGGTGACGGTCGACCTCTTCGAGGCGCAGCCGCAGCTGAGCGCCCTTGGCTCCGGCATCTCCCTCCAGGGAAATGCGCTGCGTGCGTTCGACACGCTCGGCGCGTGGGACGACATCAAGGCCGCAGGCTACCCGTTCGAGGGCCTGCATCTGCGCGCGCCCGGACCGGGCGCCCCCGTCGTCGCCGAGCTCCCCGACGTGAAGACCGGCGGCCCCGACTACCCGGCCGCCATGGGGATGCCGCGCCCCGACCTCGCCCGGATCCTCCTCGAGCACGCCCAGAAGGCCGGGGTGACGGTGCACTTCGGGTCGAAGGTCACGGGGCTGGATCAGACCGACGCCGGCGTCGACGTGCAGGTGAACGATGCGCCCGCCGGTACGTACGACCTGCTCATCGGCGCGGACGGGCTGAACTCTTCGGTGCGCGACCTCATCGGCATCGAGACCAAGCCCGAGCCGACGGGCATGGGCATCTGGCGCACGTTCGTCTCGCGCCCCGCCGAGGTCGTGCGCAGCGAGCTCTACTATGGCGGGCCCGTCTACATCGCCGGCTACACCCCGACCGGTGAGGACTCCATGTACGCGTTCCTGGTCGAGAAGGCGCAGGACCGCGTCGGCGTCTCGGACGAGGAGGCGACCGGCATCATGCTCGACGAGTCTCGCGCGTACCAGGGCCCGTGGGAGTCCATCCGCGCCGACCTCGAGGCAGGAGCGCACGCCAACTACACGTGGTTCACGAAGCACATCGTCGAGGAGCCCTGGAATCGCGGACGGGTCGTCATCATCGGCGACGCCGCGCACAGCTGCCCTCCGACGATCGCGCAGGGCGCCGCGCAGGGCCTGGAGGATGCGCTCGTGCTCACCGAGCTCGTCCTCGCCGCCGACCAGCTCGACCAGGGGGTGTGGGATGCCTTCCACGCCCGCCGTCTGCCGCGGGCGACCGCGGTCGTGGAGGCGTCCGTGCAGCTGGGTCAATGGCAGCTCGAAGGCAACCGCGACGCGGACGCCGGTGGGCTCATCTTCGGCATCGCGCAGCAGATGGCTCAGCCCGCATGACCATCACCGACGTTCACGCGCACCTGCTGATGCCCGCGCTCCAGCAGGAGATCGAGAAGCGTGCGCCCGAGCTCGTCGAGGAAGCCGCGGCGCTCGAACTGCGCCGCAACGGGCCCGCGAGCCTGAAGGCGTCTGGCCAGATGATCGGGGCGCGCATTCCGAAGCTCGTGGACGTCGGAGCACGCCTCGCATCGATGGACGAGCAGGGTGTCGACCGGCAGTGGCTGAGCGCCTCGCCGAACCACTTCTACCCGTGGGCGCCCGAGGATCTCGCGGTATGGGCGGCGATCGAGGCAAATCGCCTGCTCGCTGAGCACGTTGCGCTCGCGCCGGACCGACTCACGGGGCTCGGGCTCGTGCCGCTCCAGCATCCCCACCGCATCGTGGAGTGCATCGACGATGCCGTAGCGCGGGGATTCGCGGGCATCGAGATCTCGTCGTTCGCCGGTGATGTCGAATTGTCGGACGAGCGCCTCGAGCCGATGTGGTCGCGCCTGGAGGAGGCCGGGCTGATCGTCTTCCTGCATCCGTTCGGGTGCACGCTCGACGAGCGACTCGATCGCTTCTACCTCTCGAACACCGTCGGACAGCCCACCGAGAACGCCGTCGCGCTCTCGCACCTCATCTTCGCCGGGGTGCTCGACCGGCACCCGGGGCTGAAGATCGTGGCTGCGCACGGCGGCGGATATCTGCCGTTCGCGATCGGACGCAGCGATCGCGCCTGGCGGGTGCGGCCCGAGGCGCAGGGCTGCGCACACGAGCCTTCCTCGTACCTGAAGAAGCTGTGGTTCGACACCGTCGTCCACGACGAGGTCTCGGTGCGGCGACTCATCGAGGCCGCAGGTGCAGACCGGGTCGTGCTCGGCAGCGACTATCCCTTCGACATGGGTCTCGACGATCCGGTCGCGTTCGTCCGCAGTGCGGGACTTGCCGACGACGTCGCGGACGGCATCCTCGGCGGCAATGCCGATGCGCTTCTCGCCGGCATCGCCCAGGAGGCGCGGGCATGAGAATCGCGCGCTGGCAGACGGGCGACGGCACCCTCGGCGAGGGGTTCGTCGTCGGGGACACGGTCGTCCCGTTCCCGCATCAGGGGACGGTCGCCGACGTGCTCGCGGGGGGCCTCGCGCGTGCGCGCGACCTGCACGCGCAGGTCGTGGATGTCGTCGGCACCCCTCTCGCCGACATCCGCCTGCTCGCTCCGCTCGTTCCCGCGTCGGTGCGCGACTTCGTCACCTTCGAGGAGCACGTGGAGGGCGTGAGCGCCGGTGTCGAGGGGAAGAGCCACGTCGCCGACGAGTGGTACGAGTACCCGACCTTCTACTTCACGAACCCTCACACGGTTCTCGGCCCCGGCGATACCGTGAGCCCCCCGCTCACCGAGCGTCTCGACTTCGAACTTGAGGTCGCCGCGGTCGTCGGAGGTCCTGCACCGGACGGGGTGAACCTCACCGTCGCCGAGGCCACCGACCGGGTCTTCGGGTACACGATCATGAATGACTGGTCGGCGCGAGACCTCCAGGGTCGCGAGATGAAGGTGCGCTTGGGGCCCGCGAAGGGCAAGGACTTCGGCACAGCACTCGGCCCGTGGATCGTGACCGCCGACGAGCTCGACGGGTACCTCGACGACGACGGGTTCCTCGCGCTGCGCGCCGAGGTCCGTGTGAACGGCGAGCTGATCGGCGAGGACCTGCTCTCGAACATGGGATGGCCCTTCGGCGTCCTCGTCGCGTACGCGTCCCGCAACGCGCGGATCGTTCCCGGCGATGTGCTGGGCTCGGGCACCGTCGGCAACGGCGGCTGCCTGGGAGAGCTGTGGGGCAGAAACGGCGCGCTCACGCCACCCCCGCTCGCCGCGGGCGACGAGGTCGCCATGACCGTCGAAGGACTCGGTGAGCTGACCGGCGTCGTCGGCGCCGCCGTCCCCGCGCCCGACCTGCCGCCCGCGGCATCCCGCCCCCGCCTGCGCCACCGCGCCGGCTGCCCGACCAACACCTGACGACAGAAAGGGAGTCGACGATGACCGAACGACTCGTGTCCCACCTGCGCTACGCCGCGCTCGCGGTGCCCAACTTCACCGAGGAGCGGGACTTCTTCACCACCTACTGGGGCCTCACCGAGGTGCATGGCGACGAGGCCACGAGCTATCTCGCCGCCGAAGGCTCGACCGAGCCGTTCATCCTTCGCCTGCGCGACGACGAGAAGCGCATCGACCTCGTCGGGTTCGCGGTCGCGAACCGCGCCGACCTCGAGGCGCTCGCCGCCAAGCTCCACGCCGAGGACGTCCAGTTCGTTCACGAGCCGCAGGAGCTCACCGGCTTCAGCGGCGGGTACGGATTCCGCGTCTTCGACGGCGATGGGCGGGTGCTCGAGTTCTCCACCGGGTACCAGACGCGTGTCGCACGGAAGATCCGTGAGCGCGAGCCGATTCCCGCGAAGCTGTCGCACGTCGTGTTCAACTCGGCCGACCTCGACAAGACGTCTCAGTGGTACATCGACCACCTCGACTTCTCGATCTCGGACTCGCTGACCCGCCCCGACGGTGCGAACATGATGCACTTCATGCGGTGCAACCCGAACCACCACTCGGTGGCCGTCGCCATGGGTCCGCATCACTCGCTGCACCACCTGTCGTTCGAGATGCGCGGCATCGAGGAGTGGATGCGCGGCGCGGGGAAGATCCTCCGCTCGGGCGCCCGCATGATCTGGGGTCCCGGTCGCCACAACGCGGGCGACAACACGTTCGCGTACTTCCTGAGCCCTGCGGGCAACACGATCGAGTACACGACCGAGCTGTCGGTGCTCGACGAGGAGACGTGGGAGCCGCACAAGCTCAACATCGCCGACGTCTCGAACCAGGACCAGTGGGGAACGGCGCAGGTGATGAGCGAGATCATCGCGCGCGAGTCCTTCAACGACATCGACAAGGGCCTGTTCGTCGCACCCCCGGTGTGAGCGACACGACAAGGAGTCACGACATGACACGGTTGCACTTCGCCGTCGACCACGGCGGCTACGAGCTGGGCCGCGCGCTGCAGAAGCGCGCCGAGGATGCCGGATACGAGGTCGTCTGGCACGGCGCCGACGCCCTGGACCCGGGCGACGACTACCCGCTGTTCACGATCGCCGCCGCCAAGGCGACGGTCGCCGATCAGGACGCCGCGGTCGACGCGTTCGGGGTCGTCGTCGTCGATGAGGCGTCAGCCGGGGTGATCGCCGCGAACAAGGTCAACGGCGCGCGGGCCGTCACGGCCGCCTCACCACGGGGTGCCGCGACCACTCGCGAGGTCGTCGACGCGAACGTCCTGGTGTTCGAAGGGATCGCGTTCGAGGAGAACGCGTGGCACACGATCGCCGCGTTCGTCACGACCCACCTGCCGCACGACGTCGCCCGCGGTCGGCAGATCCTGCAGATCGAGGAGTACGAGAACGCCGGCACGATCGAGGGCTGGGCGGTGCAGCTCGAGCCCGAGCAGATCGCCGTCACGCACGAAGACTGACGCTGGTGCCGCCGCACGCAGGTGGGCGTCCGCCCGTCGCGTGAGGCCGGCGGGGTCTGACAGAGGAGAATCGCCTCATGGCACGGGGTTCTCGGGGTGAGTCTGCGCTGCGCAAGCATCTGCGGGTGATGGACGTCTTCGACGCCCGTCACCCGTTCCGCACTCTGACGGAGATCTCTCGGGCATCGGGCCTGTCGCCGTCGACCGCGCACCGGGTGGCGGCGGAGCTCACGGCCGAGGGGCTGCTCGAGCGCATGCCGGATCGCTCGTATCGCCTGGGCGTTCGCCTCTGGGAGTATGCGAGCCGCACCCCGGGAGCGCTGGGGCTGCGGGAGGCCGCGCGTCCGTGGCTCAACGCTGTGCACGAGCGGGTGCGACAGCATGCGCAGATCGGCGTGCTCAGCGGACGGGATGTGCTGTTCATCGAGCGGATGTCGGCGCGTGGCGCCGTCATCAACGCGACGCTCATCGGTGACCGCATGCCGGTCGCGGCGTCGTCGAGTGGGCTCGTGCTCCTCGCGTTCTCCGATCCCAGTGTTCTGGAGTCGGTGATCAGTAAGGGTGTGCGGCCGCTCACCCCCGCGGGCATCCGCACCTCGGAGGAACTGCGCGAGCGTGTGCGCCGGGTTCGCGCTGACGGGTTCGCCGTGACCGAGGGATTCATCCACCCTGACTCGCGGGGCATCGCGGTCCCGGTGAAGGGTCCGCGCGGCGTCGCCTTCGCGTCGATGAGTGTCGTCGTCCCGAACGACTACTCGACCGTTCTGCCCTACGTCGAGATCCTCCAGTGGGCGGCCGTGCGCACCGCGCGCGCCATGGAGGACATGTACCTTCCCCACGACGAGGCAGGAGAGGCCGGTCGCGGGGCGGC
Organism: Actinomycetes bacterium; assembly: GCA_030426515.1. GTDB lineage: Bacteria > Actinomycetota > Actinomycetes > Actinomycetales > Microbacteriaceae > Microbacterium. Next base: position 21,960 of record JAUHYM010000015.1, on the reverse strand, counting down.
GCTGTACGCGGGTGTCTCCGACAAGTCGCTGGAGTACTTCGCGCAGCTCGAGCGGGGCCGTGCGCCGCGTGACCGGTGACCCGTGTGGCGGGCCGGTTCGCGGCGTCTTCCATTGAAAGCAAGTCGACCGCATCTGGGGGGTGGGCCCTGCTTAGCCTGAGGCCCTCACACGAACGCAGGCGTTCGTCTCAGCAAGGACGCCGAACCCCGCAGGAAGCGATTCTCATGACCCTCGTCAGCCCTCCCGCCACGACCTCAGCGACAAGCCTTCAGTCGGCGATCGACGCCGTCGGCAGCGCGGCGAAGGTCGTCCGCAACACGACGGCGCGCCCGTTCACGTTCCCCGTTCAGCCCGAGTTCACGAACTGGCGCAGCGAACAGGCCGCGTGGCGGGACTCGGTCGCGCTGCTCGACCAGTCGCACCACATGACCGACCTGTTCGTGTCGGGTCCCGACGCCCGCGCGTTCTTCGAGTGGATCGGCACCAACTCATCCGCCGCGTACACGCCGGGCCGTGCGAAGCAGCTCGTCTGTGTGAATCACTCCGGCTACGTCATCGGTGACGGCATCCTCTTCCAGTTCACCGAGGACTCGTTCGACCTGGTCACCACCACGCTGGCCGACTACGTCGAGTGGAGCATCGAGACCGGCGACTGGGATGTCGAGCTCGTGCGCGACAACCACTCGCTCGCCCGCGTCGGCGACCCGAAGCTGTACCGCTATGAGCTGCAGGGCCCGAACTCGATCCCCCTCGTCGAGAAGCTCACGGGTGCTCCCGCGCCGGAGCTGAAGTTCTTCCACATGGGCGAGATCGAGATCGCCGGCAAGACCGTCGGGGTGCTGCGCCACGGCATGGCGGGCCAGCCCGGGTTCGAGCTGTGGGGCCCCTGGGCCGACGGCGCCGCGGTACTGGACGCTCTGCTTGCGGCCGGCGAGGAGCTTGACCTCAAGCGCGCCGGTGCACGCGCCTACTCGACCGCGAACCTCGGCTCAGGCTGGATCCCCTCACCGCCCCCCGCGATTTTCGACGAGGAGCTGCGCGGCTACCGCGAGTGGCTCGACGCTTCGAAGGTGGGTTCGTTCGGCGGCAGCCTCGGCTCGGACGACATCACCGACTACTACGTCACCCCGTGGGACATCGGTCTGGGCCGCTCGGTCTCGTTCGACCACGACTTCCTCGGCAAGGATGCCCTTCAGACGCTCTCCGAGAACAAGACACGCAAGAAGGTCACCCTGGTGTGGAACGACGAGGACTTCGCCGCCGCCACCCAGACCTACTTCGACCAGAGCCAGCTGCCCGCGAAGTTCATCGAGATGCCCAAGGCCCGGTATGCGCAGTTCCCCACCGACCTGGTGCTGATCGACGGCGAGACGGTCGGCATCTCGTTCGACTCCGGATACCTCGCCAACGAACGCGCCTTCATCTCGCTCGCCGCGGTCGACCTCGAGCACGCCGCGCCGGGCACCGAGGTCGTCGTCGTGTGGGGTGAGAGCCCGAACACGCGCAAGCCGCATGTCGAGCCGCACCGCCAGATCCAGATCCGCGCGACTGTCGCCCCGTCGCCGTACTTCGACTTCGCGCGCGACCAGTACCGCCAGAACTGACCGTTTCGTGGGGTCGGCGTTGCAGCGCGCCGCCGACCCCACCCTCCTCCCTACCCCCACGCCACCTGCCTCAGAACGGACACGATAGACATGGCCCAGACGACTCCCGCACCCGATCCTCAGGCTGCGCTCGACCTTGTTGCGGACTATTCGTTGGAGATGACGGGGAAGGATGTCCCGGGTCTCGAGGAGGCTGCGGCAGTCATCCCGCAGGGCACACGCATCAACGTGACGTTCCTGGGGAACGAGGACCTGGAGATGCGGGTGGCCGCATCGAAGGCGGTGCTCGATCACGGCTTCGTGCCGGTCCCGCACATCTCCGCCCGCCGGTTGGGGTCGCGGGGGCAGTTGGAGGAGTTCCTGCTCCGGTTGCAGGAGGTCGGCGCGTCGGAGCATGTGTTCGTCGTCGGTGGGGACCCGAGCGAGCCGGAGGGCCCGTACGCGTCGTCGTTCGATGTGATCCACACCGGCCTGCTGCGTGACTTCGGTGTCCGGGAAGTGTCGATCGCGGGGTACCCGGAGGGGCATCCGGATATCCCGACTGATGCGCTGTGGAAGCACCTCGAGGACAAGTCGGGTGTGCTGAAAGAGCAGGGCCTGGATGCGGTGATCCTGACGCAGTTCGCGTTCGACACCGGCCCGGTGCTGGCATGGATCCGGGACGTGCGGTCTCGCGGGGTCGACACGCAGATTCGCATCGGGACACCGGGTCCTGCGGGGATCAAGCGGCTGCTGGGATTCGCGCGTCGGTTCGGGATCGGTGCGAACGCGATCATCGTGAAGAAATACGGCTTCAGCCTTACGAATCTCATGGGCACGGCGGGACCGGATACGTTCGTGTCAGACCTCGCGGCTCTGCTCGCCGCTGAGCCTTCATCGGAGGACGTGAAGCTGCACATGTACACGTTCGGCGGGTTGAAGGCCACGGCCCAGTGGGCACGCGAGTTCACCGCCGCCCGCACCTCTTGAAAGAATCCTCTGTCATGGCCGTCCATCTCGATTCCCGCAAAGACCACGCCTGTCTGATCGTGCACGGCCCGGACCAGCCGGGTCTCGTCGCCGCGGTCACCGCCCTGGTCACTCGCAACCAGGCCAACATCGTCACTCTGGACCAGTACTCCTCGAACCCCGAGGGTGGGGACTTCTTCCAGCGGGTGGTGTTCCACCGGCCCGACCTGGCCGCCGCGCTCCCTGACATCGAAGCCGACCTTCAGGCCACCCTCGGCCCGCTCGGCATGGTCTGGCAGCTCACGGATCAGTCGATCCCGAAGCGGATGGCGATCCTCGCCTCCACCTCGGATCACTGTCTGCTGGAGCTGCTCTGGCGGCACCGCCGCGGGGAACTGCCCGCGACGATCCCGATGGTGATCAGCAACCACACCAACACCGCCGAAGACGTCCGCACCTTCGGGATCCCGTTCTTCCACGTCCCCTCACAGGGCCCCGACAAATCCGAGGCCGAGGCGAAGATCCTCGAACTGGTGCAGGGGAACGTCGACTTCATCGTCCTCGCCCGCTACATGCAGATCATCAGCGAGGACTTCCTCGACAAGGTCGGCGTCCCCGTCATCAACATCCACCACTCCTTCCTGCCCGCCTTCATCGGCGCCGCCCCCTACCGGAAAGCGAAAGAACGCGGCGTGAAGCTCATCGGCGCGACATCCCACTACGTGACCAAGGACCTCGACGAGGGCCCCATCATCGAACAGGACGTCGCCCGCGTGAACCACACCATGACCGCCGCCGACCTCCAGGCCCGCGGCGCCTACGTCGAACGCGCCGTCCTGAGCCGCGCCGTCCAATGGCACGCCGAAGACCGCGTCATCCGCCACGGCAACCACACCATCGTCTTCGGCTAGAAGAATCGGCCCCCGCGCGACCTGCGGGCTCATTGTGTCCTTCGCTCGGGAACGGCACGGAGGCGACACCCGCGGGCGGGGTTGCTCGGTGGTCTGTCGCGAAGCACGTCGTCGCGGGGTTGCCGCGCGCCTGGGGATATGAAGGATCCGAGCGCCGTCTTCTGCTCGCCTCATTTTCTTCATGTCCCGCACCCGGCCTGAGTGGACATTCGTACCCCACGACGGATCCTTTATCGGGCCGAATATGGGAAACAAGCGCTCGCCCAGTGCGGAGAGCGGGCCGATGCCGAGGGCGACGGTGTCGTGGTAGTGCTCGATGCGCAGGACGGGGGAGGAGGGGTGAGGCAGTTCGTAGGCTCGATCCGCATGTGGGCCGCCAACGAAAGGACACCCATGCCCTACGCCGTCGGAGACATCGTCGACCCGTTCACCTTCCCCCGCGCCGGGGGAGGAGAGACCACGGTCGCGCCGTCGGACTCGGCCGCGACCGTCGTGGTGTGGACGTGCAACCACTGCCCCTACGCGCTGGCGTGGCACGACCGCATCCAGCAGGTCGCTCGCGACTACGCGGACCGCGGTGTCACGATGATCCAGATCAATGCGAACAACGCCGAGACCCACCCGCACGACTCGTTCGAGGCGATGGCCGAACGGGTCGCCGCTGGCGACTTCGCCTCGGACTACGTGCGCGACGAGGACCAGACGATCTCGAAGCAGTGGGGCGCGAAGGTCACCCCCGACGTGTTCGTCCTCGACTCCTCGAGCCGACTCGTGTACCGCGGGGCGCCCGACGCCGACCACGATGACCCATCGCAGGGTGCCGCGTATCTGCGCGCCGCGCTCGACGATGTGCTCGCAGGGTGTGCCGTCGCGACTCCCGAGACGAAGCCGCGCGGGTGCGGGGTGAAGTGGATCGTGAACGATCAGCCCAACCCGCATGTCTGAGGACGTCGCCGCCGACGCGCCAGCGCGTGTCGAGGTGCTCACCTGGTCGGGGTGCCCGTCACACGACGATGCGCTCGCGCGCCTCGGTTCGGTGCTGACGGAGCTCGGCCGCCCCGAGGAGCCGGTCATCGTGCGCTGGGTGGAGTCGGACGAGGAGGCGCAGACCGCGCGGTTCGTGGGATCGCCCACCTTCCGCGTAGATGGGCGCGATATCGTCGACCCCGGTGACGAGGGGTTCGGACTGACATGCCGCGTGTACCGAAGGCCCGATGGGCGGTTCTCGCCGCTTCCGGCGCTCGAGGTCATGCGCGAGCGTATCGGGGCGCTCCTGGGGGTCTGATCTCGCGATCGGGCTGGCCCCGTGCGTCAGCTCCCTGCGGAGCGAATGCGGTCGGCCATGTACTTCACGCCGGCGCTCGAGGTGAACGCCCCGTCGACGGGGATCTCCGCCCCGGAAACGTACGCCGCGGCATCCGAGAGCAGAAAGACGACGGTCGCGGCGACCTCGTCGGGCTGTCCGAAACGGTCCAGCGGAGTGAGGTCGAGCTGCGCCTCGCGCATGGCGTCGGGCGCGCTCGCGGTCATCGGCGTCTCGATGTAGCCCGGGTGGACGATGTTGACCCGGATCCCGCGCGCGCCGTACTCGGTCGCCGCGACATGGGTGAGTCCGCGCAGCCCCCACTTCGACGATGTGTATGCCACCGGGTAGTGGCCGGTGAGCGCCGCGGAGGATCCGACGTTCACGATCGAGGAGCCATCCCCCATGAGCGGCGCGAGCGCCTGGATGCCGAGCATCGGTCCGGTGAGGTTCACCGCCATCACGCGGTCCCAGTCGGCGACAGCGACCTCGCCGATCCGCGCTCGATGGGTGATCCCGGCGTTGTTGACGAGACCGCGCAGCGGGTGTGCATCCGCCTGCCCCGCGAGATCGTCGGCGAGCGCCGACCAGTCGGATGCCGATGCGACGTCGAGGTGCCGATACGCGACGCCGGTGTCGACGAGCGCCGCGGGGGCGGCATCGGCCAGGTCGGCGGCGACGACGCGGGCGCCGGCGGCATCCAGCATCCGCGCGGTCGCAAGTCCCTGGCCGCTGGCGGCGCCGGTGACCACGACGGTGCGCCCGGCGAGACCGGAGTGGGCGTCGATGCTCATCCTTCGACGCTAGTGACCCGCCGCGACCGCAGGAACCCTGGATGAGCGATGCGCCGCATCACCCATCCCGTAGTGCGCGCGCGGTGCCCGACGGGCAGGATGGCCGGATGGATGGTGCCCTGACGCCCGAGCTGTCGACCCTTGCTCCTGCCGGCCCGCCATAGTCAGCTCTCCCAGATGGCCCTCGAGGCTGCGCGCGGGCAATACCCTGGCGTGGGGCCCTCCCCGCGTTGCGGGGCAGCGGGCCCCCGCCGCCCTGAGGAGGAACATGACCGTCGACCGTCCCGTCCGCATCGCCGTCCAGCTCGCCCCGCAGCACGTCTCGTATCAGACCATTCGCGACACGGTGCTGCGCATCGAGGAGATGGGCGCCGACATCGTCTTCAACTGGGATCACTTCTTTCCGCTCTCCGGTGACCCGGATGGGCTCCACTACGAGAGCTGGACGATGCTCGCCGCCTGGGCCGAGCAGACCGAGCGCATCGAGTTCGGCGCGCTGGTCAACTGCAACTCGTACCGGAACGCCGACCTGCAGGCGGACATGGCCCGCACCGTGGACCACATCAGTGCGAAGGACGGCGTCGGTCGCTTCATCTTCGGCACCGGCTCCGGCTGGTTCGAGCGGGACTACACCGAGTACGGCTACGAGTTCGGCACGGCGGGCAGTCGGCTGGACGACCTCGCCGCGGCGATGCCGCGCATCGAGGCGCGGTGGGAGAAGCTCAACCCGCGCCCGACGCGCGACATTCCGGTGCTCATCGGCGGCGCGGGCGAGCGCAAGACGCTGAAGATCGTCGCCCGCCACGCCGACATCTGGCATTCGTTCGTCGGGCCCGACGATCTGCCGCGCAAACTCGACGTCCTCGCCCGCCACGCAGACGAGGTCGGGCGGGATGTCGCCGACATCGAGATCTCTTCCAAGCTGGGCCGCGGTGGAGACATCGACCGCGCGGACGCGCTCTACGACCTGGGCGCTCGGGTGTTCACCGTCGGCCTCCCGGGCCCGGACTACGGTCTCGAGGCGGCGGAGCAGTGGCTGCGCTGGAGGGATGCGAAGAACGCCTGAGGGCTCATCTTCGGAGAGATGCGAGGGCATCTGTCGCGTGTTTCCGCGGCATCCTCTCCTCCACAGGCGGTTCAGAAGGCCGTGATTCGCGGGATGCCTGTGGAAAACGCTTCTGATCTGCACTTTCCATTCGGCGCGATGTCTGACCCCCTCGCAAGAATGGAGGCATGTTCAGCACACCCGATCAGGCCGTCGAGTCCGCGATAGCGGCACTCTCGTCGCTGGTCGAGCAGGCTGACGGAGTCCTGCGCGACCTCGTCGACGGTGACGGGCTCGCGCACGCGAGTGAGCGGCAGGTCGTGGAGGTGCTGACCGTGGCCGGGGCGCTCCACCGTCGTGTGGACGGCGTTCTCGTCGAGGCGGTCGACCAGACCGTCACGCGCTCTGCTGCCGGCGACCGGACGATGCGGATGACGTCGCACTTCGGGGCGCACGACGTGAGCGAGCTCGTGCAGCGCGCGACGCTCGTCTCGCCGCAGACCGCGGCGCGATGGCAGCGCGCGGCGAAGGCGATCCGGCGCGAGCGCTCCGTGACGACCGGTGAGCTGCAGCCTGCCGTCCTTCCCGCCTTGCGCGAGGCGATGGTGGACGGGCAGGTCGGTGCGGACGGCCTGCTGGCCGCGGCATCGCCGCTCGCTGACCTCGCGCGGCGCGCCGACCGCGCATCGCTTCTCGTCGCCGATGACGCACTCGCGGCGGCCGCGCGCGGGGAGGGCCCGGACGGCGCCCCGCCCGCGTGCGCTGATCTGCTGCGGATACAGGCCAGCGCCTGGGCGACGGCTCTCGACCCCGATGGCTCCGAGCCACGCGACAAGGTCGCCGTGCGCCGACGTGAGGTCTCCCTGGGCCGGCCCGGTGTGCAGGACGGTCTCATCCCCCTGCATGGCCGTCTGCTGCCCGAGGTCGCCGCGCAGCTGCAGCGGTTCTTCGACGCTCTGCTGTCACCGCGGGCCGGCGTGCAGTTCGACGGCGACGCCGCGGGCGCGGCCGACGACGACATCGCCTACACGGACGCGAACGGGCCGCTCGATGACCGGCGACGTGCGCAGCGTCAGCACGACGCGTTCGCGAGTGCGCTGATGGCTGCCGCGCGGTCGGCCGACGTGCCGACGATCGGCGGCGCGGCCCCGACACTCGTCGTCTCGGTGCGCGAGAGCGACCTGGTCAGCGGGCGCACTCGCCGGACCTGGACGTGCCGATCTCGCTCACCGCGGCGAAGGCGATCGGGTGCTGCGGTGTGATCCAGCGGGTGCTGCTCAGCGACGACGGCCAGATCCTGCGGCTGGGCACCGAGGAGCGCGTGTTCAACCGCCACCAGCGCCGGGCGATCGCCCTGCGGGACGGCGGATGCCTCATTCCCGGGTGCGGGGTGCCGGTGAACTGGTGCGAGATCTACCACGTCGACGAGCATGCCGACGGCGGTCCGACGCACACCGACAACGGCGTGATGCTCTGCTTCTGGCATCACCGCAACCTCGAGTCGTCGGGGTGGCGCATCAGGATGAGGGGCGGCGTGCCCGAGGTGCTCGCGCCGGGCTGGATCGGTCACCTCTCCCGACGATGGCGACGGGTGACGAAATCGCCGACGCGGCTCGTCGATCGGCTCGCCGGGGCAGGGTGACGCGCTCCGTCGGCCCCGGCATTATGCGGGCACGCCACGCGCGCTCATGGTGGCGCCGGTGACAACCGTGCGTCAGCGCACGCCCTTCATCAGGACGAGCACCGGCTTGACCGCCGCCAGCAGGGCGAGGCCGATGATGATGGCGATGACGCCGAGGATCGAGAAGTACGGCACCTCGTTGTCGGGGTCGTAGAATTCCGCGAGCCAGCCGGCGATCGACGTGCCGAGCGCGACCGACAGGAAGAACAGTGCCACCATCTGTGTATGGAACACGGTGGGCGCGAGCTTGGTCGTCACCGAGAGCCCCACAGGCGACAGCAGCAGCTCAGCCACCGTGAACACGAACAGGATGCCGACGATCGCCAGCAGCGGCGTCGAGTTCGCACCGCCGTTCGCCCACGGCAGGAACAGCAGGAACGCGCAGCCCATGACGATCGCGCCCAGAGCGAACTTCACGGGCGTCGACGGTGCGCGGTTGCCGAGCTTGCCCCACAGCGCCGCGAAGACGCCCGACAGCACGATGATGAAGATCGGGTTGATCGACTGCACCCACGACACCGGCATCGTCCAGTCGCCGATGGTGCGGTCGAGCTTCTGATCCGAGTAGATCGTCAGCACGGTGAACTGCTGCTGGTACAGCGACCAGAAGCCGACACTCACGATGAACAGCGGGATGAACCCGTACACGCGTGAGCGCTCGACGGCGGTGATGCGACGGCTGGTGAGGATCACCGCGAAGTACGCGATTGCGGACGCCACCGTGATCACGATCACCGTCTGGTCGAGGTTGCCGGCGGTGATGACACCGGTCAGCACGAGCGCGGCGAGCACGACGACCGCGGCGACGGCGATGCTGATCCACATCGTGTAGCGGTTCTTCGGCAGCGGGTTGGGCACCACGCGGGATGCCGCCGGCAGTCCCCGGCGTCCGATCGAGTACTGGATCAGGCCCAGCGCCATCCCGATCGCGGCGATCCCGAAGCCCCAGTCGAACCCGGCGGTGGACTGCAGCAGCCCCGTCAGCAGCGGACCGAAGAACGCGCCGAGGTTGATGCCGAGGTAGAACAGCGAGAACCCGGCATCCCGGCGCGGGTCGTCCGCCGTGTACAGCGTGCCGACGACGGCGGTGGCATTCGCCTTGAGCCCGCCCGAGCCGACCGCGATCAGCACGAGGCCGACGCCCAGACCCCAGAAGCCTGGCAGCAGCGCGAGGGCGAGATGCCCGATCATGATGACCCAGGCGCTGTAGAACAGCACCCGCTCCGACCCCATCAGGCGGTCGGCCAGCCAGGCGCCGAGGATCGTCGACAGGTAGACGGTGCCGCCGTAGGCGCCGACGATGCCCGCTGCGACCGACTGGTCCATGCCGAGGCCGCCCTCGGACACGGAGTAGTACATGTAGATCAGCAGGATGCCCTGCATGCCGTAGAAGCTGAAGCGCTCCCACATCTCCACGCCGAACACATGCGCGAGTGCCCACGGCTGCCCGAAGAAGCGGGCATCGGTGTCGCCGGTCGACGCGGCGAAGACGGCCGCGGCGTCCTTGCCGGCGGCGTCCGCGGCCCGCTGCGCCTCAGGCCCGTCGCCGGCCGCGGCGGCGGTGGCGCCATCCGGCGGTCCGACGGGGACTTCGTCCGGCTGCTCGCGGCTGTCGTCGTTCATGACGTCAGGTTAGTGGCGTGCGGATGTCGGCGACAGCGCCACGGCGAGCAGGCTCGCCGCCACCCGATCGGTCTCGCGCAGCATGCTCGCGTTGGCCCCGGGCAGGGGGCTGATGAGCGTGTCGTGCTGCGTCTCCTCCGTCGGGATGCCGGCGATGTGCACGCGCGGGTCGACACGGCCGTCGGCGGTGACGAGCCGACCGGTAGCCGGATCGACGTCCACCCCGCCCGTGCGAACCCGCGATGCGCCGTCCCGCGTGCGCACGCGGAAGGCACGGGCTCGTCCGGCATCCGCGAGTGCCGCCGTGAACGCATCGGCGGTCTCCTCCAGGGCATGCGGCCGCACCCAGGCGTCGACCAGCGCGGTCGCGCGGACGCTCGATCCCGGCACCGCGGGTGACTCCGCCGCGAACGCTCCGTCCTCCACGCACACCCGCGCGTTCGGCCCCACGAACCGCACCAGGCCCGCGGCGACGAGCGCGAGCAGCTGCCGGTTGCGGAAGGCCGGAGGTCCCGAACCGATCATGCCGCCGATGGAATGCAGGGTGCGGAACCCGGCGCGCGACTCGGCGTCGAACCCGCCGAACGCTCCGATCGCGCTTGCCGCTGCGCGGGCGGAGCTGATCGACCACAGGCCCGCCTTGAAGGCGCTGTCGGCGCCGCGCTCGGCCTCGGCGAGGTCGTCGCGCAGATACGCGATGACGGCCTGCTGGTAGCTCTCTGGGTCGGGCGCGCCCGTGACGGGATGCAGCGCCGCGGCGAGGTCGAAGCGATCGCGCGGATCGGGAACGAACGCGGCCACCGCGTCGAAGACTCCCGTGATGGTGCCGTCGCTGGCGGTGATCGCTGCCTGTGCCTGGTCGCGGGTTCCGGCGAGCGCGGCGGGCCGCACACGGGCAAGGGTGTCGAGGTGGTCGGCGAAGGCGTCCTTCACGATCAGGGGCCACACCCGGGTGTCGAAGTCGACCGGACGCGGCATGTTCTGCCAGTCGACGGCGCGCAGGTGGCGCTGCGCCGGTCGCGGTGGCAGGGAGCCGTACAGGGTCTTCGCGCGGAACGGCAGCCCGCGGTGAGAGGTGACCTGAAGGAGAGGCTCTCGGCCGGATGCCTCATAGCGCAGACCGCCCGCCGCGTGGTCGTCCGGCACGAACCGTCCACCGCGTTCGACGGTGAGCAGCGCCATCGCGTCGAAGAACCCCATGCCGAGCCCCCGGACGAGGGTGGGTGCGCCGTCCGGGACGAGCTCCAGCGGCTGGTCGATCGGGCTGTCGGGCTCGACCCACACCAGGTCGGGGTGGGTGCGCACCGCCGTCGCGAGCGCGCGCTCGGGGCGGGTGAGGGTGCGAGGCAGCCAGCCGGTCGCCGCCACGATCGCGTCGGCGGCGATCTCCGTGCCCGAGTCGAGGCGCACGAGGTCGCGTGAGCGCCCCGAAGCGGCATCCGTCCGCTGCGCGATACCGACCGCGCGAGCGTGGTGCACGTGCGCCGTGGCGTGTGCGGGCAGCTCGGCCAGAGCGCGGGCGAAGCACCACCGCAGGTACTCGCCGTAGAGCGCGCGGCTGGGGTGCGACTGCGGTGCGAGCGCGGCGAGCTCGTCGGCGTAGTCGGCGGCAAGGCCCGCGCGCACCGGCACCGCGTCGAAGACACGGCGGTGGTCAGGGTCGATTCCCGCGGCGCGTGCCGCAGACGCGGGCGACGGCGACTGCGCGTGCCGTGCGAGCAGGCACCACTCGTACAGGGTCGGCCCCGGTCGCACCGGACCATCCATCACCACGGACCTATCGGTGAACAGCGTCACCGCGTCCGCGAGGGTGTTCTTGCACATCTCGCGCGTCTGGTCGGTGCGCCAGATCCGACCGGCGCCGGGCTCCACGTCGTCGATCACGTGGATGTCGAGGGACGGCGCCTCCGCTCCGCACCCCCGCAGATGCGCGCCGAGCCGCTCGAGGATCGAGATGCCGCGTGGACCGCCCCCGATGATGGCGATCGTCGCGCGGGTGTGGTCGGGCGCGGACACGCTAGCCGGGAAGCGAGGGGTGCCGCTCTTCGGGGGCGCGGCCGCTCGGGATGAACAGGGCGGTGATCAGGGCCAGCAGGGCGACCGCCCCGCCGATGAGGAAGGACAGGTCGAACGCGACCGGGGTGGGCACCGGCGACCCCTCGAAGTCGATCGTGTTCGCGGCGAGCACCGCGCCGATCACCGCACCGGCCGTGCTGGTTCCCAGGGATCGGCACAGCGCGTTCAGACCGTTCGATGCGCCGGTCTCAGACTGCGGCACCGACCGCATGATGAGCATCGGCATCGCCGCGTACCCGAACCCGATCCCGAAGCCGATGAGGATGTTGGCGACCAGCAGGTGCCACACCGAATCGGAGAACAGCAGGGTGTACCCATACGCGACGACCAGGGAGACCGCGCCGAGGATCAGCAGCAGCTTCGGGCCGACGGTGCGGGCGATTCGCCCCGAGAAGGGGGAGAGCACCATCATCACGATGCCGGCGGGCATGACCACCAGGCTCGCCTGGAGCAGCGACAGCCCGAACCCGGAGCCGCTCTCGACCGGCAGCTCGAGCATCTGCGGGTAGCTCACGTTCGAGGCGAACAGCGCGAAGCCCATCGCGATCGAGGCGACGTTGGTCAGCAGGACCGGGCGACGCGCGGCGATCCGCAGGTCGAGCAGCGGCTCCGCGATCCGCAGCTCATACCAGCCCCACAGCACCAGCACGGCGACGCCGCCGAGCCCGCACACCAGGGTCGGCGCCGAGCCCCATCCCCACTCGGCCCCGCGCGAGACGGCCAGCAGCACCCCGAGCAGGCCGACCGTGAGGCCCGCCGCGCCGGCGTAGTCGAAGCGGCCCGCGGTGCGCAGGACGCTCACCGGCACGATCCACAGCACGAGGACGAACACGACCGTCCCGAGGCCCGCCGCGAGCCAGAACAGCACATGCCAGTCGCTGGTCTCGGTCACCAGCGCGCTGATCGGCAGGCCCAGCGCGCCGCCGACACCCAGCGTCGCGCTGATGAGCGCGATCGCGGTGTCGACGTGCTTCTCGTGCAGCACGTCGCGCAGGATCGAGATGCCCAGAGGCACCACCCCGACGATGGCGCCCTGCAGCGCACGGCCGATGATCACCCCGACGATTCCCGGAGACACGGCGGCGATCACCGATCCCGCCACGAGCAGGACGAGCAGGATCAGCACGATGCGCCGTTTGCCGTACATGTCGCCCAGCCGGCCGGCGATGGGAGTGAGCACGGCGGCGGCCAGCAGCGTCGAGGTCACGACCCACGCCGTGTCCTCGCGGCTGGCATCCAGCAGCTCCGGCAGCTTCGACTGGATCGGCACGACGAGCGTGAACATGAACGAGGACACCATGCCCGCCAGCGCCAGCACGGTGACGATGGCCCACTGCGGGGAGGATCGCGAGAGGCGTCGCCGCAGATGCTCGTCCCTCGTCACCGGTCAAGGCTACCGGCGCGATGAGGGGGCGAGGGTCACGCCTGAGGCTCGGGCACGGGCGCGGCCGCCGATGTGCGCAGGGCCGCGCTGACCGCATCCACCCATCGCCCGACGTTGGCCAGAGCTTCGGGGGTGTCCGGGCAGCGGTACCGCAGGTGGAGCCCACGCTCGTTGACGATGAACCACACCATGACGTCGTCCGATTCGATGACGCTCGACACGTACTGGATCTCCAGTGCCGGGTCCAGCGAGACCGGGAGCCTGCGGGTGTCGAGCCACGACAGCGCGAACATGCCCGGGGCCACCGGCATCCCGCCGTACGGCTCGAGGATCGGGCCCAGCGGATGAGAGCCCAGAGTCATCGCCTGACGGAGCGCGGTCGCCGAGGTCGCCGGCTCGGCGTCGGCGCACTCCAGGACCGAGTTCGTGATGAACCACCCCACCGAGTCCTGCCAGCGCTGCTCGTACCGGCTGTGCACCGGGAACACCGCGCGCAGCGGCGCCCCTGCCAGCTCGCGGGTCACCGCGGCCAGGCACGACATCGCCAGGGCCGCAGCCCCCACGCCGAGGTGCTTCGCGTGCGCGGTGAACGCCTCCATCTCGGGCGCATCGAGCACGTCCCGCACGGCCACCGCCGCCGGCCGCAGCTGCGTGAGGTCCCCCAGCGGAAGGGGGAACACCGGCATCCGTCCGCCTTCGGCATCCAGGATCTCGGCCCAGCGTGCGGTGACCGCCGCCGGTGCGGGCGGACGCTGCGCGAGCAGCGCGGTGTGCTCGGCGAACGCGTCGGCCGCGGGAAGGCCCGCGCCCGGGGCGCGTCCGTCGTGCACATCCTCGAGGCAGACGACGAGGTCACGCACGAGCGCGAGCAGCGACCACATGTCGACGTGCGCGTGATCGGACCCGACCATCACGGCGGGCCGCTGGTCGTCCGCGCCCTCGTCCGGCTCGACCATCAGCAGTCGGTAGGACGGCCGCGCGAAGGGGCGGCAGGTCGCGTCGAAGACGCTGCGCGCGACATCCCGCGTCAGAGCGCCCGGAGCTCCCGGATGCTCCTCCCAGTCGCCGCCGGTGACCTCGATGCCGTGCAGACGCAGGTGGTCGCCGTCCGCGGTGAACACCGTCCGCAGTGTGCCGTGGCGAGCGATCACCGCGTGCCACGCCGCGGCCAGATCGTCGGCGTCCAGGCCCGGTGCCGCGCGGAAGGCGATCGACATCCATGAGCCCGACCGATCGCCGCCGCCCACATGGCGACCCTGATCGAACGACACCGGCAGCTCCGGGCCCGAGAGCTCGGCCACGCGCAGCGCATAGCTGCGTACCCTCCCGGCCGGGAGAGCCATCTGGGTGACGTTGGTCAGTCGCATTCGCCGTAGTGTAAGGGGTCTAGGTTTCGAATTCGCGCTTCGGAGGTGCCGTGCCCGCGATCAAGGTGAACGGAGCAACACTCGACTACGACGTCGCAGGGGACTCCGGCCCCTTGGTGGTGCAGCTGCACGGCCTCATGTCGAGTCGATCCCGCGACGCCCACCTGGGCCTCGACCTCGGGCGCGCTCTCAACGGCTACCGCGTCCTGCGGCTCGACGCGCGCGGTCACGGCGGCTCGACGGGGTCGCCCGACAGTCGCGACTACACATGGGACCGTCTCGCGGACGACCTGGTGGCCGTCCTCGACGAGGTCGCGCCCGGCGAGCAGGTGCACGGGGTGGGTCCTTCGATGGGAACCGGCACCCTTCTGCACGCCGCGCTGCGCGAGCCCGACCGGTTCGAGACGCTGACCCTGATGGTGCCGCCCACCGCGTGGGGCACGCGCAAGGCGCAGGCCGAGACCTATCTCGCCAACGCCGACCTGATCGAGCGCGAGGGGATCATCGCGTACGTGGAGCTGGGCAGCACCACACCCGTGCCGCCCGCACTCGCCGATGCGCCCGAGACGCGGCCCGCCGTCGACGAGGCCCTGCTGCCCACGATCCTGCGGGGCGCCGCGACCACCGATCTTCCGACGCGCGAGCAGATCGCCACGATCTCCACCCCCACCCTGATCCTCGCCTGGACGGGTGACCACACCCACCCGCTGCGCACAGCGACGCGTCTGGACGACCTGCTGCCCCACAGCCGCCTCGTCGTCGCTCGCACCCCGTACGGCGTGATGGCCTGGCCCGGGCTGTTCGCCGAGCACGTGTTCACTCGGGGCGTCGAGCACCCGATGACCGGCGCCATCACCCTGCCGACGGGGCGCGCCGGCGAGGCGCACGCCTCCTGACCCGGTGGCGGCTGGGCCGGGCCGCGGGGCGGATGCCGCAGGCCCAGGCCGCGGCGTAGCCTGTGGGCATGTCCGTGACACCCCCCGCCGCCGGCGACCCCGGCGCTGCCGCATCCCTCGACGCCGACGCCCCGGCCGTCGCGACCGACGGGTCCACCTTCTCGGTGCGTCCCCTCGATGAGGTCGACGACGTCCACGCCGGAGCGGCCGTGCTCAGCCAGGTGTGGGGTGGCGACAACGCCGGCATGCCCCCCAACCTCATGCGCGCGCTCGCGCACGCGGGCAACTACGTCGTGGGGCTCTACGCCGACGATCGCCTCATCGGGGCATCCGTCGCCTTCTTCGGACCGCCCGCCGAGCGGACCATGCACTCGCATATCACCGGAGTGCTCCCCGAGTACCAGGGCCAGGGTCTCGGCCGCGTTCTGAAGAACCACCAGCGCGATTGGGCGTTCGCGCGGGGTGTGGGGACCGTCACCTGGACGTTCGACCCGCTCGTCGCGCGCAACGCCCACTTCAATCTGCGCGTGCTCGGCGCCCGCGTCACCGACTACCTCGTGAACCAGTACGGCGCCATGGACGACGGCATCAACCGGGGCGATGAGACCGATCGCGTCATGGTGGCGTGGGTCATGGCGGCGCGCCCGGTTCCCACCCCGGACGACGCGGATGTCGTCGCCAGCGTCGAGATCCCCTCCGACATCCAGGCGCTGCGACGCGATGCACCCGCCGAGGCCGCCGCCTGGCGGCGACGCGTGCGCGAGGCGTTCGCCGCCCAGACCGCCGCAGGGCTCGTCGTCGGCGGCTTCGACGACGACCGCGGCTACCTGTTCGTGCGCCGCTGACGCGCGGCGGTGGCACGGATCTCGGATCCGACGGACGACCGTGTATCACCGCCGGCGTCGACGACTCCTCCCTGGCAGAACGCACCGCGCCAGGAGGACACCATGCACGAGCACATCGAGATGCTGATCGACCTGCTCTCGGCCCGCGCCCAGCAGCGCACCGAGCGTCGGCGCGAGCGCACCGGCCGCCGCCGCGCCGCACCGCCCGTGCTGCCGCGGATGCCGCGCCACCGTGCCTGGGGAGACCTGCTCGTCTCGCCGTTCGTGCACCGGCACCCTCGCCGCGCCACCTTCGTCGCCCCGAGCTGAGCTCGCCGGGCGTCGCGAGCGGCGTAGCCTGTGGGCATGCCCGACGCTCCCGCCCCACCGCTGCCCGCCGTGACCCTCGAGGGCATCGAGCTGCGCGTGCTCCACGTGCCGCTGATCGCGCCGTTCACCACGAGCTTCGGCACCGAAGAGGTGCGCGAGGTGATCGTCGTGCGGGCGCAGACGTCCGACGGCGAGGGCTGGGGAGAGATCGTCACCCAGGCGGCGCCGCTGTACTCGAGCGAGTACACGCACGGCGCGTGGGACGTCGCGCTGCGCTGGATGATCCCGGCCCTCCTCGACCGCCGCACGCTCACGCCGTCGGATGTCGCGCAGGTGCTGGAGCCCTTCGTCGGGCATCGCATGGTCAAGGCCGGCCTCGAGCTCGCCATCCTCGACGCCTCGCTGCGGGCCGCCGGCACCCCCCTCGGAGCGCACCTCGGCGCCGTGCGCGATCGGGTGCCCAGCGGCGTCAGCGTCGGCATCCAGCGTGACGCCCATGCGCTCGTCGATACCGTCGGGGGATACCTCGACGAGGGGTACGTCCGCATCAAGATCAAGATCAAGCCGGGGCGCGACGTCGCCGACACCGCAGCGGTGCGCGACGCGTACGGAGCGATCCCGTTCCAGGTCGACGCGAACTCCGCCTACACGCTCGCGGACGCCGACACGCTCGCCGAACTCGACAGGTTCGACCTGCTGCTCATCGAGCAGCCCCTGCAGGAGGACGACATCGTCGATCACGCGACCCTCGCCCGGCGACTGCGCACCCCGGTGTGCCTCGACGAGTCCATCGTGTCGGCCAAGGCGGCCGCCGACGCTCTCGCGCTCGGGTCGACGTCGGTGATCAACATCAAGGCCGGACGCGTGGGCGGCTACCTCGAGGCCGTCCGCATCCACGATCTGTGCCGGGATGCCGGCATCCCGGTCTGGTGCGGCGGCATGCTCGAGACGGGCATCGGCCGTGCCGCGAACGCCGCGCTCGCCGCGCTTCCCGGGTTCACCCTGCCGGGGGACGTCTCGGCGGCGTCGCGCTTCTACACCAGGGACATCGTCACCGAGCCTGCGGTGCTGGAGGACGGCCACGTTCGCGTGCCCACCGGGCCGGGGCTCGGAATCGACATCGACCCGATCGCCCTCGACGAGGTCACCGTCACGCGCGAGACGCTGCGGCGCTCCTGATGGACCGCGGCCGGCGCCCTCCCGCGTCGGCACGCGCGCGCCGCTGCGCGACCCTCGCCGCGACCGTGCTGCTCTGCGGCATCGCGGCGCTCACCGCGTGTGCCCCGACCGAGCCGGCCGTGGGCGCACCCGTCGACTCGGCGGATCTCGAGGTGGCGTTCCTCCAGCAGCGATCGGATGCCGCTGAGCGCGGCGGCAGCATCCGGGTCACGAACACCGGCGATGAGGCCGTGGCGGTCGGCGCCGTGCACCTCGACGACCCCCGCTTCACCGAGCCGGCTACGCGCCCCATCGACCGCGTGACGGTGATCCCCGGGGGTGTCGCCATCGACATCGCGATCTCGCTCCCGCCCGTGCGCTGTGCGCCGGCAGACCCCGCGCCCGCGTCGTCGATCACCCTCGCCGTCGGCGCTTCTGCAGAGGCCCTCGATCAGACGCTCGTGGTCCCGCTCGACGACCCGCTCGGCGTGCTCGCTCCGCTGCACGCGCGCGAGTGTCGGGCCGAGCGCCTCGCCGAGACCGCGCGCATCGCCGTCACCGGGTTCACGGCTGCACCCTCCGGCCCGGGGAGTCTCGAGATCACGGTCCTCGCCACAGGGCGCGGCGACGCGGCGGTGACGCAGATCGACTCGACCGTGCTGCTCAGCTTCGCGGACGAGGGCGGCCGCCCTCTCACCCACCGCGCGCTCGATCTCGATCTCGACGCCGAAGGGTCGACGGCCCTGGTGCTGCCGATCGTGCCCGCGCGGTGCGATGCCCACGTCATCCAGGAGGACAAGCGCGGCACGATCTTCACCCTCGAGGTCCACGTCGACGGCACGCGCGGCCCGGTCGAGATCGCCGCGGGCGAGCAGATGCGCGGCGAGATCCTCACCTGGGTGTCCGAGCGGTGCGGCCTCACCCACGCAGGCTAGTGTGAACCACAATTCACTTACTTGGCGCTATCGCAGAGCGCTCCGTCTGCAGCGCGCCGGCAAGCGCTGAGGCGGGGCGGCGGCGCGAGGGTCAGGCGACGCCGAGCGCGGCCCGCACCAGCGTCGCCACGCGGGCTCGCTGTGACGGCGTGTCGGCGAAGCGCACCAGGCGGGCCACGTCGACCGTGACGTTGAGGCCGGCGTGCACGACGAACCGCGCCTTCGTGGCCGACAGCTCGGGGCGCGCCACCTCCAGCAGCGACACCCACTCATCGACGTGGCGCCGCTGGATGCCGTGAAGCCGCACCCGGTCGGCGTCGGGCAGTGCGCCGACGTCGCTGACGTAGACGCTCATCAGCTCGTGCTGGGTGAACACGTAGTCGATGTAGGCGTCGATGAGGCCGTCCAGCGCCTGGGTCTGCGACGATGCCGCGCCCAGCGCATCCGAGGTGGTCGAGCCCAGCCGCTCCGCGGCGCGCACGCAGGCCTCGAGAAGGATGTCGGATTTGCCGCTGAAATGCCGGTACAGGCCCGAGGCGGTGATCCCGGCCGCGGCGCACACGTCTTCGACGCTCGTCTCGTGGTACCCGTTGCGGTAGAACAGCCGGATGGCCTCGTGCACGAGCTTCTCCCGCGTGGAGGCGCTGGGGACGCCGGGCGCGGGCGAGGCGGTCACCTCACCGTTGATCGGGGGCAGATCCACGGCCAGCACGGCATCGGCGGCGCCCAGCAGCAGCGGGGTCATCGTCCGCGTCGCCATCGACGTGTGGTGTGTGGTGATGCTGGCGATCACGCTCAGCGCCGCCGAGGCGAGGGTGTCGGCGTCGGTGCGCGACAGCGCGGGGCGCTCGACCTCGAGCGGTTCCCGTACGCGTGTGACGAGCTCGTCGAACGCGCCCCGCAGGCGGGCGCGATCCTCGCGGGTGAGGTAGCGGCCCTCCCAGTGGTAGAGGCCGCCCGTGAGGCGGTTGTCGATCGTGGTCTCGATGATCGCGCGCAGGATGCGGGTGCGCGCAGCGTCGGCCGCGGCGGCATCCTGCCCTGCGTCGGCGCCGAGTCCGTCGGTCGCCTCGATGAGACCATGGGCCAGCCGCTGGACAGCATCGTGGAACAGTGCGTACTTGTTCGGGAAGTGCCGGTACAGAGCCGGCGCCGAGATCCCGACGGCCGCGGCGACGTCGCCCATGCTCACCTGGTGGTACCCGCGCTCCGAGAACGCCACCGCAGCTGCCATCGCGATCTGCTGGCGGCGATCCTTGGGGCGGCGCCGCGGCGCCGCGGCGGTGATCGTCGGCGAGGTCATCGGCGCCACACTATCGCACGCCGTGTGGAATGCAGGTGAACAAGCGTTCACGGCGGCCGCGTGAACTTACGTTAACAAAACGCGTGACATCCGAGTGCTCGACAGGCATACTGAAAGCCCGGTACGTCGACGTACGAAGGAGCCGCATCATGGCAGACGCATACATCTACGACGCCGTGCGCACCCCGCGCGGCAAGAACCGCAATGGCTCGCTGCACGGCACGAAGCCGGTCGACCTCGTGGTCGGTCTCATCGACGCGCTGGCCGAGCGCAACCCGGGCCTGGATCCGGCGCTGATCGACGACGTCGTGCTCGGCGTGGTCTCGCCGGTGGGCGAGCAGGGCGGCGACATCGCCCGCACGGCGGCGCTGGTCGCCGGCCTTCCCGAGTCGGTCGCCGGCGTCCAGCTCAACCGGTTCTGCGCCTCTGGGCTCGAGGCGGTGAACACCGCGGCGCAGAAGGTCGCCTCCGGCTTCGACGACCTGATCCTCGCCGGCGGCGTCGAGGCGATGTCGCGCGTGCCGATCGGCTCGGACGGCGGCGCCTACGTGCAGGATCCCACCACCAACTACGACCTGTACTTCGTGCCGCAGGGCATCGGCGCCGACCTCATCGCCACCATCGAGGGATTCACCCGCGACGACGTCGACGCGTACGCCGCCGAGTCGCAGCGCCGCGCCGCGGCCGCGTGGCAGGCGGGGTACTTCGACGGCTCGGTCGTGCCGGTGAAGGACATGAACGGCGTCACTCTCCTCGAGCGCGACGAGCACGTGCGTGTCGGCACCACCGCAGAGTCGCTCGGCGCGCTGAACCCCGCGTTCGCTGCTGCCGGCGACCAGGCCGGGTACGACGCGGTCGCGCTGCAGAAGTACCACGCCGTCGAGAAGCTCGACCACGTCCACACCGCCGGGAACTCGTCGGGGATCGTCGATGGCGCAGCGCTCCTGCTGATCGGCAGCAAGGAGGTCGGCGAGCGTCTGGGTCTCACCCCACGCGCCCGGATCGTGTCGGCGGCGGTGACCGGGTCCGAACCGACCATCATGCTCACCGGGCCGACACCCGCGACCGAGAAGGCGCTGCGCAAGGCCGGGCTCACCCCCGCCGACATCGACCTGTTCGAACTCAACGAGGCGTTCGCCTCGGTGGTCATGAAGTGGATGAAGGATCTCGACATCCCGCACGACAAGGTCAACGTCAACGGCGGCGCCATCGCGATGGGGCATCCTCTGGGGGCCACCGGCGCCATGATCCTCGGGACGCTGCTGGACGAGCTGGAGCGCCGAGACCTCAAGACCGGGCTGGCGACGCTGTGCGTCGGCGCCGGCATGGGCATCGCGACCGTCATCGAGCGGGTCTGAAGGAGAACAGCATGAGCACGATCGACCAGACCGCCCTCTACGCCGGCTACGCGTGGGAGAGGGATGCCGACGGCATCGTCACCGTCACGATGGACGACCCTCACAGCGCCGTCAACACGATGAACGAGCACTTCACCGAGGCGCTCGCGGCCACCGTCGACCGGCTCGAAACCGAGCGCGACAACATCACCGGCGTCATCCTCGCCTCGGCGAAGAAGAGCTGGTTCGCCGGCGGCGACCTCAACGCGCTGCGCGCGGCCGATCCCGCCCGCGCCGCTGAGGAGACCGCCCACATCGACGGGGTGAAGTCGCTGCTGCGCCGCCTCGAGCGGCTGGGAAGGCCGGTCGTCGCGGCGATGAACGGCACCGCGCTCGGCGGTGGGCTCGAAGTCGCCCTCGCGACGCACCACCGCATCGCC